>NZ_JBFMKP010000018.1:0-132489 GCF_040786235.1 Aquimarina discodermiae | reverse complement strand
CATAATCATAACCACTCTGCATACGTATAGGGTCTGATTCCCATTCTTCTAAATGTTTAGTAAGTAATTCGGTAGCTCTATGCTTGAAGTCCATAGTTTATTTGCAAAATAAAACTATTTAACCAAATAGGGAAATTTGTCGTACACCCACTTTATATAATCTTCATTTTATCGTTATAAATAACATTATCTACTAAAGCAATACCATTTCTAACTACGACTTACTTAATAAAAAGACATGTTTTCCTTTGTAATCAAACATATTTCCTACTATCAGTAAATTCAAATCAGAACGAATATAATACAGTGTTTATGTAACGAATTATTATCCTAACCAGATAGTATGGCGGCAAGAATTAGAATAAAATTTAAAATAAGTGTGCGTGTTTATTAGTAGAAAAGGTGGATCGGTTTGCAAACACATTCACTTTTTTAATAGAAAGGATAAAATAGTAATATAACTATTTTAAAGTTTAGGGCATTTTTTACAATTTGTTTTACCTTTCTTCTTATACTTTTTACAGCACTTCTTCTTTTTTCCACCACAAGCAATTTCGCAGTTCATAATCATACAAGAAGCATATACCGATGGAGCTTGAATATTTTGCATTACTTTATTCTTATTGAATCTAAATAAAGTGCAAAAATATAAAAAAAAGACTCCCGACAAAGGAATCTTTTATTTTATTTTAATCACTTATTAACAAGCACTTAGTAGTAGCTTATTCTTCTGGTGCCTGAAAAGTACTAATATCTCTATCAAACAAATAATGTCCAGATTTATCTCCTCCTATAATCTTTAATTTATCCAACAGAGTACGAGCTGTAGCTTCTTCTTCTAACTGCTCTGCCACATACCACTGCATAAAGTTATGTACATTATAATCCTTATGTTGCAGGCACTCATAAATGATATTATTAATTTTTGCTGTCACAAACTCTTCACTCTGCAGAAATATTTCAAACAACTCTAGCAATGATTTAAAATCATCTCTAGGTTTATCTATTGCAGGGATTACTGCTGCTCCACTTCTTTCGTTTATAAATTTCACCAACTTGGTCATATGTACACGCTCCTCTTCAGATTGCGTATAAAAAAATTCTGCCACCCCATTATAGCCGTTAACGTCTGCCCAACAAGCCATAGAAAGGTATTGTGCAGAAGCAGTTGCTTCATAGGTTATCTGATCATTTAATAGTTTTTCTATTTCTGGTATCATATCTGACTTTTACATTTTTTTGATAAAGAACTAAAATACACAAATTATAAATTTTAATAGCTATTTAAACTTGTTTTAAAACAATTTATAATCAAACTGATGGTCAAACTAACGATTTTAAAAAGTTACTTAAAACAAAAGCACTTATCATTAGACATCTACTACAATATTACAAAGGTTATTACCACTTAAACTGCAACGTAGCGTACCAACTTCTAGGAGCAGATGGAATTATCCCTGGGCCAGGATAACCCGTAGCTCTTCTGGTAAAATAACTATTATCCAATACATTATTAACTCCTGCCTCAAGCTTTATATTTTTTGAAAATGTATATGATGCAGATACATCTAAAATATCATAAGACGGAATGGCACCATCGACTCTATCCTCATTTTCTGGATTGTACAGAGAATTTGTTGCATCGGTAAATTGTTCAGACAAATAAGTATACTGTAAAGAAGTTAAAAAATTCTTATATCCAAACGAAACACCGGTTTTTAAATTTACTTCTGGTATAAACTCTACTTTATTACCACTAACACTTGTTCTTATACTACTTGTATATTCAGAAGTTGTTAATGCGAGATTAGAAAACACGTCTAACTTCATGTTATCATTTACTTTAAAGAATACTTCTTTAAGATTCCACTGTATTAATGACTCTAAACCTACAATTGTAGCCTTTCCTATATTACCTCTAACCCATTGTGCTCTAAACGGAGGGTCATTTCTAAAAGCCTGCCCCAATCTATTCTCATACAGCAATGAAAATACGTTTACATCATAAGAAACCATTTTCTTAAAAGTTCCTCTTACGCCTAAATCTATTGTATATCCAGTTTCATCTTCTATATTTGGATCCACCGCAAATGAAGGGTTTACAGTTCGAATATCTGAAAATGTAACCGATCGGTAATTTTGAGAGAAGTTAAAATAGGATTCAAAATATGATGTTGGTTTATAGCTTAAACCTACACCCAATAATAAAAGGTTTCGTTCTCTAACCTCATTATCTGGAGTAAAAATTATAGTAGGATTACTACCTTGTATACTTGGTCTATTCAAAAATTCTCCAACAGACTCTGTTTTTATATATTCGAATCTAAAGCCGGGAGTTACCGAAAAATGATCTGTTACATTAAAAATATTCTCACCAAATAAAGCTAAGTTTAAGTTGGGATACTTAAAATTATTTTGGTTTGGATAAAAAGGAAAATCGTCTGTTTTAAAGGTAAAATCTGCATCAGTTCCCCTACTACCTGCCCCCTGTTGAGACGTATTGTTAGCCCTATAAAATTTAGCACCTAAAAGTAATACTGATGGTTTATCTTTAATAGTATATTCTGTGATAACTCTGGCTTCTGCACCATAGTTTTTAAAAGTTCCTATCAATAAATCTCTTTCAAAATCAAAATTTCCAGATCCATCTGTTTCATCCGGTCCAAAAACATCTGGATTTTCATTTAATACTATATTTCCATCTCCATTAACAAATGATTCAGCTCTTCTAAAGCCAATTGCTTTTCTTGAGGCATCAAGCGCAAAAACACTTAATGTACCACTAACATGATCAGAAAATTTGTGATTTAATTTCACATTAAATAAGTTCCAATCTACCGCAAACCAGTTTCTTGTTCTATAGCTTTGCCTTGGATCTTTTAAAAATTGAACATCTGATAATCCACCTGCTTGTTGTGCCAAATAATTTAGATGTGTTACCTCTGCTTCAATTTTAGTTTTTTCATTGAATTTGTATCCGATATGTGCATATCCATTTTTCGAATCAAAACCAGAGTTAGGCCTAAAACCATCTCCCTGTTTATAGTTGAAGTACCCATAATAACTTAACTTATTGGATGTCCCACTGAGACTCGTAAAATTTGTAAATAGATTAAAACTACCGACTGAACTTCTCGAAATAATCTCCAAAGATTTATTAGGGTTTGGTTTTTTCATTACAAAATTTACCAAACCTCCAAACTGAGTTCCATACTGCAAAGATGCAGCACCTCTTATCACTTGAATCTGTTCTAAACCTTCTGTTGGTGGTGTATAGTAACTTTCCGGATATCCCAAAACATCAGCACTAATATCATAATCATTTTGGCGTGTATTAAAATTTGCTGTTCTGTTTGGATCTAACCCTCGTCCACCAATATTAAGTTGCAAACCTCCATCATTACTATCATAAATATTTAAACCTGCCACTCTTGCATATATCTGGCGAGCATTATTGGTCGCCTTGTTAGTCAAATCCTGATCTAACAATACTACTTCAGATTTTTTTCCTGCATAAATATGTGTGCCTTCTACTGGTTTTAATGTTCGTAACCCGAAAGCTTGCTTTTTTTTATAGCTTAAAACCACCTCCGATAACACATTACCAAGTGGTACCATCTCAACAGTTATATTACTATTATCCCTTGGGTTAATATCTATTTCATAAGTTTTATAGTTGAACTCAAAAAATATCAATGAATAATTAGAATTTTTATTCAAGGTCGACAAACTCAAACTACCATTATTATCCGTTTCTCCAATTAATTTTCCTGACTTTATGTACACTTGCACGCCTCGAATCGGCTTCTTGGTATCTGCATTCAAAACTCTTACATCGGTACTTTGAAAAGCATATATAGATATTGATGCTAAGAAAAATATAAAAAAACTACAACCCTTTAATTTCATCTTCGAATGGTAGGATCCATGTTTTATGTTGGAATCCATCTTTAACTTTTAATAAATCAACTCTTGGGTCTATGTAAGGCTTACTTAACCTCCCATTTAAAGAAATATATCCCTCTACGAAAACCCCAATATTTTCGCTTTTTAATTCTTTTTTATAATGATCTCCCAGAAAATGTGCATACTCAACAATAAAATCGGGTTGAGTAGCCATTTGTTTATTCTGAAAAGCATTTAAAAAATGTTTGTTATTTACAGTAAAACTATTCCCTGTATCATATTTTACAACCCTAAACGAGGTATACCCTGCTTTTTCTATTAACATAACTCGCCATGAAAATCGATATCCTTCTTCTGTCCAAAACAATTCATCAGGATAGAGTAAATATCGAAACGGTACTATTAACTGAATACCTAAAAATATAGAGACAACCAGAAATAATTTTCTATAAATTTTCGGCAAATATACATCTCTTATATCATTAACCTTCGATTTAAGTTTTAATATATTCCTTAATACCTGTAAAAATTTTTCATGCAATTCTCCATCAAAAAAGATAAGCGTTACACAAATCATTACATATGGGAACATTCCTATAGGAAAAAGTACTCGCGTAAATACATGAAAAATCACAACTAAAATAAAAGCAAAAGGTCTCGTTTTACGAACTAATAATAGAAAGGGAATAGCGAGATCATAAATAGCTCCACTCCAACTCATCAAATAATGAAACCAAGTATCATTCATAAATTTCCCTATAACCGGAAAATCTGTTTTAGAAGAAAGCCAAATTTTTATAGGCTGAGCTCGGAATAACCAATCCGAGTTTAATTTGGCCAGACCTGCATAAAAATAAACGATACCTATTAAAAACTTAATCGCGTCTACAGTCCATCTAGCAACATTTTTATATGACCTATTTTTATAATATGAATCTAAAGAAAAAGTCACATTAAGAGGTAAAAAGCATAGTAAAAAGCTTAAAATACTTATGAAGTAATAATGGTTTAAATAGGTGGTTTTATCGATTAATTCTATATAAGTAAATGATAAGAAAAATAAAATTATTGATAACCTATACTTATACCCAAGAATAATTCCTATACATGAAGTAATTGCAATAAAAAATAGAATATAAGTATACTCTCTCCAGGTTACTACCCATGAAAATCCGTAGTATTTAAAATGGAAATTTGGTTCGATATAAAACTTATACACCCAACCTTTTGATAAAAACCTAACAAGGCTAATTAACATTAATACTCCAAATAAAATACGAAAAGCGGCTAGTGTAGCCGCTCTTGATGTTTTATTTAGATATGTATTAATAGTTTGTTTAATCTCCATCACTATCTACAAAGTCAATTGTAAGATTAAACGCATTAATAGCGTTTGATTTAACAGCAATAACAAATTCCTGGATAGCATCAAATACTGCATCAAAATTAGTATTATAGTCTTGTGTTTGCTGATAAAAATTATCTGTTATATTAGCATTAGCTGTATCAATATTACCAAATAAGCCGATGATATAATCATCTAAAGAGGTATCATTACCATCGATCAATATCGTAGTTCCTAAAGCCTGTAAATATTCTTGTAATCCTACGGTATTATCATTATTGGCATAACTCCTCCCATAGTAAAAATCTTGAATGGCATCATACGCTTCTAAATATAGAGTCTTAGAGTTTTCTGGACTATATAATGACTCAACAAAATCAGGACTGGCAGACACAAAAATTGTTGGAAAAATATCTCTATTTCTTGTGCCAGAAGGTGTAGCAATTTTTGCCTCTCTAAAAGATTTTTCTGTGTATTGTACAAAATCATTTACTTGTATACTAAAATAAGAACTAATCGAATTATCTACATTATTGATGCTAGTATCTTTAACAGCTTCAAAATCACTCAAAGCAGTAGTTGTTATAGTAACCATTCTTTCTGACAATGACTTCAAATAGTCCCGGTACTTAGCTTCTCCATATCTAGCAATAATATCATTATCCGTTGACTCCAAACCATTTACTAAATAGTCCATAGCTGGTAAACCTTGCGTTGGATTTAATACCGTTCTATTTAAATCTACCGTAGTAACACTATTAATATTCTCTGTAATTTTAGTAACATCGGCTGGGTAGGAATTCATATCTAATGAATATCCTGATCCAAAGAAAAACATTTCCACATGTTGCCATACCTTATAAGCTTCGAATAGATCTGTTCTAACCTTAGATAATTTAGACGTATCTGGTGCATCTGTAAACGACGTAACAGAACTATTTAAAGTTTCTAGTTTACTCTTTAGATCACTAGTGGCTGGCACTAATAGATTATTAACCCAACTTGTAGTTAAGGTAACTCTATCAAAACTGTCACTATCATTATTACCTCCTCCATCTGATGAATCATCACCTGAACATGAAACAACGTAGAAAAGAGTTAAGATAAATACTATATATACTATTTTTTTCATAACAATACCTGTGTATTAAATTTGCGCACAAAAATAAGCAAAGGGATAACATATATAGTTATCCCTCTTAATTATTATATGTATGATAGATTTTTATACATATTTAAATTCTTATGGATTTACATCTTCTACAGTCCAAGATAATCCTCCAACATTTTTTCCTGCAATGTCATCAGCAATATCAGTTAATTGTCCTGAAGTTACATCCCACAATCCATTTCCTGCATCCAAAGTTGCTAAGAAACCATCAACTTCGGCATCAGAAAAGTATCTAACACCAGCAGCATTTACTACATAACGTAAACTATTTACGAAACCATATCCTTCACAAATGTCATGGAAAGCATCTTCTCTTTTTCCAGAATTACCAATCTCGTCAATAATTTCAGCACCACCAATTAAATAATGTACTGATCTTACCGCGATAATCAAACCTAATTTTTCACGTAAAATTCCGATTTGTGTATCTCTTGATGTATAGTTTTTCTCAGCAATTGCAATTCTTCCTGTTACGAAAGCAGCAAAGATTTGTTTTTCTGTACCTGCAAACTTAGGTAAAGCATCTACGTTATCGATATACTTGTAGATTAGGTTCTGAGCAGCAGTGTTACCATAAATATAACCAAAAGCTTCATCCCAATGGTGCTCCATGGTAGTATAGCTTTTTCCTTCGGCTACAGTTCCTGCATCGTTTAATGAACGGTAATCTTTAGCACCATCTGCATCATCACCATTTTCATTATCTAAACGATTTAAGTAGTGATTTACAGCTTGATCATAAGCTAAAGCACCTGCTAAAGATTTTGTGAATAATTGATCCAATTCACGACCTTTTGCGTCCACATATCTGTAGCTATCACTACCAGTTTCCTGAAATCTTCCTGCCTGACCAGAAGCTGCTGTGGTAGTCCAAGCATCTAACACTGCTTGATGACCTGTAATGAATGCATCAATAGCATCTACATTTGTTTTACCTTGACCAGATTCATTTTTATCTGAACCAAATAAACCAATTGATGAAGAAGATTTTGATCTTACAATCTTAGTAGTTCCATTTAAACTAGTATCTGAAAATCCAGCACTTTCTCCGTCTTGACCTTCAAACTTTAATTGTATGTCAGCTACACTAGTCTCAGATTTTAAGTTTCCTCCTATTTCCTTTGCTTGCTTTAAACGAGTAGTTTGTCCACTAAAGCTTACCGTAGAATTACCATCTCTAGTGAATAAAGTAGAGTAATTATTGATGTAATCGTTGTTGTAATCCCCATTTTCTGCTCTTGAAAAGTCATCATCTGTAATAACCTCGGCTACAGTTGGGGTGTTTACTTCTGGACCTGCTGGCTCAACATTGTTATTGTCATCATCAGAAGAACAAGCTCCTAAAAGAAGAGCCCCAGATACAAATATAGATTTTGCTAGATTATTGATTTTCATTACTTTTTTTAATTTAGACTTATTATAAATAACTATCAAATATTTGAGTGCAAATATATTTATCTAAATCTATTTAGCAAACTTTATTTGAATTAAATCTAAATAAAATTAATTAACTTAACAATTACGTAAACAAAGATTGTTTTTAGCCACTTATTTTATACCATGCAAAGTATATAAGGCAAGTATTAACATCCTTTATGAGACAATCATTAATTATCAGCGGTGTATTTTAATCTCACTTCTTTGGCCCAATTAATTAATGCTATTTTCTCATCTTCTTCAAGATCCCCATGAAGCCATGTATACGAAGAAAGTGGCATTTCTTTTTCTTCTACTTCCTCAATTAACTCCTCTAGCTTATGATCTTTCTTTTTTACATCAAATTGTTTCCAATTAGAAACATTAAAATGTTCTTTACCTTCTTCTACATGATGCGCAATCCAAAATGAAAATGGCGCTACCTCTGCATACCAAGGATAAACGGTATGGTTACTGTGACAGTCATAACATTTACTTTCTAGTATCTTTTTTACCGCCACACCAGGCTGTGTTTCTTCTTCAAAATTAGCTATTGACTTATACCCTTGCTCATTTTTTTCTGACCTAATAAATTGTAATACTAACAATATCAATACTAAAACAACACCTACAATTTTAAAGTTTTTTTTCATTTTTTATTTTTAAAGATCAATGATAATTCGAAAATATTTTGGTAGCCTCATTATGTGCAGATTCAAAACTTAATGTTCTAATATTTGTATCTGCATTTACGGTTGTAAAATAAGAAATCATCCGTTCTGTAGGCATATTACCTGTAAGTTCATCTTTTGCCATAGGGCACCCTCCAAATCCTTGTATAGCTCCATCAAATCTTCTACACCCAGCTTTATAAGATGCATCTACTTTTTCGAACCAGCTTGTAGGGGTGGTATGCAAATGTGCTCCAAACTCTATCTTAGGATAAGCAGGAATTAGATTAGAAAACAAATAATCTATAATCTCTGGTGTAGAGGTACCTACCGTATCAGACAATGAAAGAATTTTTACTCCCATTTTACTAAGTTTCTCTGTCCACTCACCAACAATCTCTACACTCCACGGGTCACCGTATGGGTTTCCAAATCCCATAGATAAATACGCAACTACTTCCTTATTTACCTTATCTGCAATACTTAAAATCTCTTGTAATGTTGCTACCGACTCTGCAATGGTTTTATGCGTATTACGCATTTGAAAATTTTCTGAAATCGAAAAAGGATATCCCAAATATCGAATAGCTTCGTATTTTGCGGCATCGTTTGCTCCTCTCACATTAGCAATTATAGCCAACAGTTTACTCTTTGTATCCGAAAGGTCTAATTGCGATAATACCTGAGCAGTATCGACCATTTGTGGTATTGCTTTTGGCGAAACAAAGCTTCCAAAATCTATAGTATCAAAACCGCAACGTAATAATGATTGTATATATTGAACCTTTTTTTCGGTAGGGATAAATTCTTTTATCCCCTGCATTGCATCCCTGGGGCATTCAATAATTTTTACGTTTTCAATCATTATTAGAAAGGGTATTCGATTATGAATATAAAAGTATAATTATTTTTCAGAAAAAAGAATGAAAACTCCAATCCCTATAAAGACAATGATTTGTGTCCATTTTAAAAAGACACCTACTTTATCATTCGTTTTTAAATATTCTGAAATAGAACCTGCTAGAACAGCGATCATCCCAAAAACAACAAAAGAAACAGCCATAAACAAAAACCCTAAAACATAAAACTGAACAACGCTACTTAATGTTTTACTAAACAGAAAACTTGGGAAAAATGCCAAAAAAAATATGGACACCTTAGGGTTTAAAACGTTCATAATAAACCCTTGTTTACATAAACTCCATAAGCTTTTTTGAGGTACGCTATCTGCAGACAAATCTATAGAGGCACTACTTTTATATACTTTATAAGCCAAAAAGAAAAGATACAATGCTCCGAAAAGCTTAATAACAAAGAAAAGAATATCACTCTGTTTTATAATAGCAGAGACTCCAAAAGCTACCAATGTAGTATGTACCAAACATCCAACTGTCAATCCTACAACCACTGATAATCCAAATTTTTTCCCGTTCACCATCCCCTGCGTCAATACAAATATATTATCAGGACCTGGTGACAACGCCAATAAAGAAGTCGTTAAAACAAAAGTATATAGGATTTCATAGCTCATGAAGTTATATTTTACAATAAAGCTTTATTGATTTGCTTAATCAATGCAGGGCCTTTATAGATAAAGCCCGTATATATCTGCACCAGGCTTGCTCCGGCTTCTAATTTTTCTACAGCATCTTTGGCACTATGAATACCACCTACCCCAATAATTGGAAACGCTTTGTTACTTTTCTCTGATAAATATTTTATTACTTGTGTGCTTCTGTCTTTAATAGGTTGTCCACTAAGTCCTCCGTTACCAATTGCCTCTAATCTATTTTTCGAAGTTTTTAGTCCTTCTCTATCTACAGAAGTATTACTTGCTATTACTCCGTCTAAATTGGTTTCATTTACCAATTCTATAATTTCGTCTAGTTGATTTGTATTTAAATCAGGGGCAATTTTTAGTACTATTGGTTTTTCTGTATCAAATGCTTTATTAGCCTTTTGCACCGCCTGTATTAGCTCAATCAAATAGTCTTTATCATTCAATTTGGCATGACTCCCTACATTAGGGCAACTTACGTTTAAAACGAAATAATCTACGTATGGATGCAAGGCATTAAAACACGTTAGATAATCTGCCGTATAATTTTCTGGTTTTGTATCAGTATTTTTACCAATATTACCTCCAATTATTATTTTTCCTTTGTTTCTTTTAAGTTGGCTTATAACGGCCTCTAGTCCTTTATTATTAAACCCCATTCTATTGATAATCCCCTGGTCTTCTTTAAGTCTAAACAACCGTTTTTTTGGATTACCTTCCTGTCCTCTGGGAGTTACTGTTCCAATCTCGACAAATCCAAATCCAAAATTGGCTAATTCATTAAAAAGCACTGCATTTTTATCAAATCCGGCAGCCAAACCTACTGGATTTTTAAACTTTAAACCAAGAACTTCTCTTTCTAATTTTGGGTTATTAATTTGATACATCGCTCTAAAAATTGGAGCAACAAAAGGTATCCTAGATAGTAATCTTACGGCTCTAAATGTAAAATGATGAACCTTTTCTGGGTCAAACATAAATAACAATGGCCGTATTAGGAATGTGTACATTATATGTGTTTTTACATTTGCAAAAATAAGTTATACTAGGTTCTAATAAAAGTGTATTTTTGGATTCTTTAGATATAAATATTTATTGTTATGATTTCAAAACAACATATCATAGATCGATTCACCAGTTATGTGACTATTGATACAGAAAGTGACCCAAATAGCGACACTACTCCAAGTACAGAAAAACAATGGGATTTGGCCAGAAAACTAGCTGAAGAACTAGAAGAAATTGGTTTAGAAGAGGTTTCTATTGATGAAAATGCATATGTAATGGGTACGTTACCTTCTAATGTTGATCACAAAGTTCCTACTATTGGGTTTATTGCACATTTTGACACAAGTCCAGATTTTACAGGAGCCAATGTAAAACCTCAAATAGTAGAAAACTATGATGGAAAAGATATCATACTAAATGCTGCGCAAAATATTGTGCTTTCTCCTGATTATTTCGAAACGCTAAAAAATTACAAAGGACAAACGATCATTACTACAGACGGTACCACATTATTAGGAGCCGATGACAAAGCTGGAGTAACAGAAATTGTATCGGCTATGGAGTATTTGGTCAAACATCCAGAAATTAAGCACGGAAAAATTCGTGTTGGTTTTACTCCTGATGAAGAAATTGGACGTGGTGCACATAAATTTGATGTCAAAAAATTTGGCGCAGAATGGGCCTATACTATGGATGGTAGTCAAATAGGAGAATTAGAATATGAAAGTTTTAATGCAGCCAGTGCTGTAGTTACTATAAAAGGACGAATTGTTCACCCTGGATATGCCAAAGGTAAACTTGTAAACAGTATGTATATGGCACAAGATTTTATCAATTCATTACCTAGAACAGAAACTCCGGAGCAGACAAGTGGTCGTGAAGGTTTTTACCACCTAAATAGAATGACTGGAAAAGTACAGGAAACTGTATTAAAGTATATTATTAGAGATTTTGACAAAGAGCAATTTAAAGCTAGAAAAGAAGTAGTAGCGAACCTTGCCAAAGAGCTTAATGAAAAATACGGAGGAAATGATGCGGTTACCGTAGAAATCAAAGATCAATACTACAATATGGGTGAAAAAGTAAAAGAAGTTATGCACATTGTCGATATTGCAGAAGACGCTATGAAATCACTTGATATCAAACCTCTTATAAAACCAATACGAGGAGGTACAGACGGATCGCAATTAAGTTATATGGGACTTCCTTGCCCAAATATATTTGCTGGTGGACATAACTTTCACGGTAGATACGAATTTGTGCCGGTAGAAACGATGATCAAAGCCACAGAAGTAATTGTGAAGATAGCAGAACTAACGGCTGAGCAAAATAATTAAAAAAATATTTTTATCTTTTTTAAGATACAACCTTAAACCATAAAACAATCTAAATATTCAGTTAGATTGTTTTATGGTTTTTTAATTCTCCTACTCCCCTTTAAACACCTCTATTTTTCTAATCATCGATTTTTTTTCACTTTAACCGATTTTAGGTATTTATCATCAAATCATTTTGAAGCAAATTTTAGGATAAAAGTAAATTTATGTGATATCATTTATTAATGATATATAAAACTATTTAATCACTTAAATTTTAAAACTCTTATCATGCAAACGTTAGAAAAAGTAGGGACAGCTGCAGCAGCTTCTGCTTCAGAAACCGGAGAAACAATCTTAGGATCACTTAGCGGTTTTTTGGGTTCAATACAAGAAGGTGTTGGTCAATATGGATTAAAAATTGTTGGCGGTATTGTCGCTCTTATCATTGGATTATGGATTGTAAAAATGGTTATGAAAGCCATCAAAAAAGCTTTTAACAAATCCAACTTAGACCCAACTTTAAAACCTTTTTTAGTAACCTTAGCTGGGTTTTTATTAAAAGTACTTTTATTTATTTCTATAGCCGGTATTGTAGGCATTCCTACAGCAACTTTTGCTGCGCTATTAGCTGCGGTTGGATTGGCTATAGGTGGTGCATTTAATGGTTCTCTAGGTCATATGGCTGCAGGTGTTATGCTACTTATATTTAGACCTTTTAAAGTAGGGGATCTTATCGAAACAGATGGCAAGCTTGGCTTTGTAAAAGAAATCTCTGTATTTGTAACGGTTCTGGAAACATTTCAGAACAAAACAGAAATCATACCAAACGGAGCTATTACTGCAGGAACAATTACAAATCTTACCACTATTGGCAACCTAAGAGTTGATATGCCTTTTGCTATTCAATACGGTACAGATATAGAAAAAGCTAAGCAAATAGTATTGGATGTAATGAAATCTGATCAAAACGTTTTACAAAATCCAGCTCCCAGAGTAGCAGTTAATAACCTAGGCGCTAATGGGGTTGAACTTCTAGCACTACCCTATTCTACTTGCGAAACTTATTGGGATGTATATTGGGATACCAGGCAAAAAATCGTTGAAGCTTTAGGGAAAGCTAATTACGATGCCCCCTTACCACAACGAATTGTAACGATGAAGTCGTAACTCGTATTAGTGGTACAAAAAAAGCGATAAGAAATAAATCTTATCGCTTTTTTTTGTTGATTATACGTTTGTTATTTTTTTACATCTGCTGGTGCATTTAACTTTTGGCTCATTTCTAAAGAAATTGCAGATTTATCAAAGGTTAATTTACCTGCTCCTGTTTCAATAACAATTGCATTATTTTTTTCACTGAAGTCAAAAATTTTACCATGAAGGCCACTTTTTGTAACTACACGATCTCCTTTTTTTAAATCTTCAGCAAACTTTTTCTCCTTTTTTGCTTTTTGCATTTGTGGACGTATCATAAAAAAATACATGACCACAAAAATTAATATAAAAGGAAGAAATTGTTGTATTTGGTCCATATATATTATTTGCTAGTTGGTGCTCCGTCTGCTGCAGCTGGTTTAGCTTTTGGAGTAACCATAGCTTTTATCTTAATAATTTCTTTTCCAGCTTCTGTATTAGCAGAAATTGTTACTTGCTTTGTTTGCTGGTTTGGCTTTCCGTTAGAGTTGAACTTTACTAACATCTCTCCTGTAGCACCAGGTGCGATTGGCTCTTTTGGCCATTCTGGCACTGTACAACCACAACTACCCTTTGCACTTACAATTACCAATGGTGCTTTACCAGTGTTAGTAAATGAGAATTTGTGCTCTACTACGTCTCCTTCATTAATAGTTCCAAAATCGTGCTCAGTCTCAGCAAAAGTCATTACTGGGAAATCTGCATTTTTTGCATCACGATCTGCAGCTATTTCTACATTTTCTTCTTTAACTTTTTCTGCCGCATTCTCTTTACAAGACATTACTGTCATTGCCAAAACTCCGGCTAAAATTAAAATTCCTTTTTTCATTACTTGAGTTTTTAATTATTTAAAGGGATAAAAATACTATTTTTTCTAAAACTACATAAGTCCACGTCCTACTTTGTTTAATTTGCCGTTTTCTTTGTATTCCTTAGATATTTTATCCAAAATTCCGTTGATAAAAATACTACTTTTAGGCGTACTATACTCTTTGGCAATTTCTAAATATTCGTTAATTGTTACTTTTACAGGGATTGAAGGGAATTTTACAAACTCACATATTGCCATTTTCACAATCGCTTTATCCAATTCTGCAATACGATCCTGATCCCAATTAGGAGTTCTTCCGTCTATTTCTTTAGAAAACTCTACACCGTTTAAAGCTGTTTTCCTAAAGACATCTATTGCAAACTTTTTATCATCTGCATCCTTATATAACTTGGGCAATACCATATTCTCATTATGAGATGGTTTTAACTTACGAATCATTTTAACTACAGAAGTATTTACCAATGGTAAATCATCTACCCATGTTAATTTTTTATCCTCTATATATTCATAAAACTTATCATTAGGGGCAATAATCTCCTTAAACACCTCTAAAACAAAGTCTTTATCTTCTCCAAATGAACTCAATCGTGTACTCATATACGAAGTATACAAATCACTATCCTTAATTTCATTCCATAGCAACGCTACGTATTCATCATCCAGTTCCCAACAATTTAATTTCTTGGCACCAATTTCTTCTTTAAGCTGAAGGTTGTTTTCTAACAACAACAGCACTTCGTTGTCTATAAATTTGGTATTCGGATTTTTTTCTTCTGAAGTAGCCAAATATTTTTTTTGGCTTTTTGACATAAAGTCTTCTGCTCGTTTTCTAATCTCTACCAAAAGTTGCAGGTTGATAAGAAACAACTCGTACATCTGGTCTATACTATAAAGTAGAAACTTCTCTTCTTTATTTATATTATCACTTTGCGTCTGCTCTATCGAATAGAGGGACTGCATTACTTTTACTCTAATATGTCTTCTGGTTAACATAGAAAATTACAAAGAACTTAATGTTTAAAAATAACAAAAGTATATTTTGACTTTTGCCTTGCAAAAATACTATTATTTTTAATCCACCTCTCTTAAAACTACTTTTTTTATAAGGCAATGACTAATTATTTTTTTTGAACAATATACTATCCTAAAAAACTACACATTGCAATCTTAGGGTTTGATTATTTTTCTTTTTTTCTAGATGCAACCCTATCCTCTGCTATACTGATTGCTGCTTCGTTTGTAGTTACATTAGTTGCTTTTGCCTTATTTAAAATATCCAATGTCGTATCATAAATATTAGCAGTTTTTGTTAGTATTTGTTCTCTACCATAACCTTCGATCTCTGCGAACACATTTATGATACCGCCTGCATTGATCAAAAAGTCTGGAGCATAAACAATTCCACGTTTTTGCAACATAGCGCCATGAACATTTTCATTCGCCAATTGATTGTTTGCTGCTCCCGCAATTATTTTAACTTGAAGTTTATGTACTGTTTCATCGTTTATAGTGGCTCCTAAGGCACAAGGAGCATAAATATCAGCTGCTTCTGCATAAAGGTCATCTCCTTTATATATATCAACACCATATTTTGCACTAACAACCTCTAGTCGTTCCTCATTAATATCACTAATAATAACTTTTGCCCCTTCTTCAGAAGTCAATCTCACCAATTCCTCTCCTACGTGACCGATTCCCTGAATCAAAATTCGTTTCCCATCCAAAGTATCGTTACCGTATGTAAATCTGGTAGCAGCTTTCATACCCATATATACTCCGTGTGCGGTAACCGGTGAAGGGTTACCAGCCCCACCTTTAGATTCAGAAATTCCTGTTACATAAGGAGTAACTTCTCGAACTGTATCCATATCAGAAGTTTCCATTCCTACATCTTCTGCTGTATAGTATTTACCACCTAAGGAATCTACAAACCTACCAAACCTTCTCATAAGCTCTGGAGTTTTTATTTTTTTAGGGTCTCCCATAATAACTGCTTTTCCTCCTCCTAAATTTAGACCGGTGATAGCAGCTTTATAAGTCATCCCTCTTGATAACCTTAACACATCATTAAGAGCATCCCATTCGGTTGCATAATCATACATTCTTGTCCCTCCTAATGCAGGTCCTAAAATTGTGTTATGCACGCCAATAATTGCCTTCAATCCTGTATCTTTGTCCTGGCAAAAAACAACTTGTTCATGATCATCAAAAGATAATTGACCAAATACAGGGGCTTCTTTTTTTAGTTGATTTGCAGTAAAAACTTCGGTTATCATGGTGTGATTTTTTTTTAAATAGAATTATATTATATTCAAAATTAGGATGCTAAAATAGCATGTTTTTATTAATTTCTATTTAAAAACAGTTAAATTTTGCGAATTTACAAATAAAAAAAGTTTAAAACACAAGCTTTATATGCGCGCACTAAGTCATTTAAATAAATACTTTTTAAAATATAAATATCGCTTAATTATTGGGTTAATTATTACAATAATTGCTCGAGTTTTTGCAACAATAGTACCTACTTTAGTAGGTGATTCTGTAGATGTAGTAGAACAGTATATTAATAAAGATATTACAGATATTGCTGATGTCAAAAGTGGCCTTATTACCAATATCCTTCTTATTGCAGGCGCATTACTTATTTCTGCATTATTTACTTTTTTAATGCGTCAAACATTTATTGTAGTTTCTCGTTTTATAGAGTTTGATTTAAAGAACGAAGTTTTTGAGCATTATGAAAAACTGTCTCTTAATTTTTATAAGAAAAATAGAACTGGAGACCTTATGAATCGCATTAGTGAAGATGTATCAAAAGTAAGAATGTATGTTGGCCCAGCGATTATGTATAGCGTAAATACTCTTACCTTGTTTATAGTTGTAATTGGATATATGATAAGCATTGCACCAGAACTTACCCTTTATACGGTAGCCCCTCTGCCAATACTTTCTCTATCTATCTATAAGTTAAGTGTTGCTATTCATAAACGAAGTACTGTTGTACAAGAATTCTTGTCAAAGCTAACTACATTTACTCAGGAAACTTTTAGCGGAATCATGGTTGTAAAATCGTATAACATCAACCAACAAGTTCATACAGAGTTTTCTGAATTATCAAATACCAGTAAAGACAAAAATCTTGACCTGGCCAAAGTACAGGCACTGTTTTTTCCGCTAATGGTTTTATTAATAGGATGTAGTAATATTCTTGTAATTTATATCGGCGGAAAACAATTTATAGATGGCACCATCAAGGATCTTGGGGTGATTGTTGAATTTATCATATTTGTAAACATGCTTACTTGGCCAGTTGCAACGGTTGGGTGGGTTAGCTCTATAGTTCAACAGGCAGAAGCATCTCAAGTAAGAATTAATGAATTCTTAAGTCAAAAGCCAGAAATCACCAATACAGCTACGCAAAGCACACCAATTAATGGTGATATTATTTTTAAGAACGTTTCTTTTACCTATGACGATACCAACATCACTGCTTTAAAGAATATTTCTTTTGAGGTTAATAATGGAGAAACTATAGGTATTCTAGGAAAAACAGGTTCGGGAAAATCAACAATACTTGATTTGATAGGAAGACTTTACGATGTATCTTCTGGTGAAGTACAAATTGACCAAACTTCTATCAAAAACCTTAACCTTACCGATTTGAGAAAAAACATAGGATATGTTCCTCAAGATGCATTCTTATTTAGTGACTCTATTAGAAATAATATAAAGTTTGGTAAGAAAGATGCCACAGAAAACGAAGTTATTGAAGCATCCAAAAATGCCGTTGTACATAATAACATTATAGATTTTAGTAATGGATATGACACTGTACTTGGTGAACGGGGTGTAACTCTTTCTGGAGGACAAAAACAACGAGTTTCTATCGCCAGAGCTATTATAAAAGACCCATCGATATTACTTTTTGATGATTGTTTATCTGCTGTAGACACCGAAACCGAAGAAGAAATATTAAACAATCTTACCGCAATATCTAAAAATAAAACCACTTTTATTGTAAGTCATCGTGTATCTACCATCAAAAATGCGAATAAAATTATGGTCCTTGACGAAGGAAAAATAATCCAGCAAGGCACTCATTATCAACTAATAAACAAAAAAGGTTATTATCAAGAACTCTATTTAAAACAACTTAGCGAAAAAGAAATATAAGTTTTTTTTGTTCGGTTAACATTTTTTTTGGACTTTTGAAACCATCGTAACATATTAATTAATTTAATACATAAGGATTATGAGTGATCATGAAATGATGGATAAGGAAGAAATTTTCTCAAAAGTTTTACGAGCAGGAAGAAGAACATATTTCTTTGATGTACGGGCAACAAAAGCAGGAGATTACTATCTAACAATAACTGAAAGTAAAAAATTCACTAACGATGACGGATCTTTTCACTATAAGAAACACAAGATTTATCTATACAAAGAGGACTTTACTGGCTTTACAGAAATCTTAAATGAAATGACTAATTTTATAGTCGAAGAAAAAGGAGAAGAAGTTATAAGCGAAAGACATCAAAAAGATTTTCAGAAATCTTATGATGACAGTTCTTACGTAGCAAGTAATGCAGAAGAAGTTGGAGCATCTACAGAAAGTTTTACAGATGTTAGCTTTGATGATATTTAATTAGATAAAAATCTAATTCATAATACAAGCCGCTTTAAAAAGCGGCTTTTTTATTTCCTCATTATAATAAATACTCACTCCTACATTTATTTTCTGCGTTAGATCTCATTTTAGACACAAACGCATAACATAGTTAAATTTATGTAAACCCTTTCTCTTACCGAGATCCTTTTCTTTATATTGATCTCCTTTAGTTATAATAATAACGTATAAGTTATAGCCAGACACGACTGAAATTAGTTCGATTTTGGAATACAACAAATAACCAATATGAGATATACTTTTACACTTGTTTTTATACTTCAGAGTTTTCTTTTTTTTTCACAAAACAATGTATCATTGGATTATTACCTCCCAAAAGATGTAACCTATGATACCAATATCCCTACCCCACAAAGTGTATTAGGTTATGTTCCTGGCAAATGGCATGTATCTCATGACAAACTTGTGAATTATATGAAGGCTCTTGCTAATTCATCTTCTAGAATTACAATAGAAGATAGAGGTAAGACTTTTGAAGATCGCCCTTTATTACTATTAACCATTACTTCAGAAAAAAATCATCAAAATATTCAAGAAATACAAAAAATGCACCTGGGATTAACCAAAAGTAATGCGTCTCAAATAAACATAGACAATCTACCAGCTGTAGTGTATAACGGTTTTTCTATTCACGGTAATGAACCCAGTGGTTCTAATGCCGCATTAATTGCTGCATATTATCTTGCCGCTGCTCAAGGCCCGCAAATTGACCTTCTTCTAGATAATATTGTCATTTTATTCGATCCTTCGTTTAATCCAGATGGTTTACAACGGTTTTCATACTGGGCAAACACCAATAAAAGCAAAAATATTAGCACAGACCCACAAGATCGAGAATATGACGAAGTTTGGCCAGGAGGAAGAACGAATCATTATTGGTTCGATATGAATCGTGATTGGTTACCGGCACAATTACCCGAATCAAGAGCCAGAATTAAAACATATCACCAGTGGTATCCTAATATCCTAACAGATCACCATGAAATGGGCTCGAACAGTACTTTCTTTTTTCAACCAGGAATAGCATCCAGAGCACATCCGTTAATTCCTCAATTAAATCAAGAACTAACAAGAAAAATTGGCCTTTATCATGCAAAAGCTCTGGACTCTATAGGTTCGCTATATTATAGCGAAGAGAATTTTGACGACTTTTATTACGGCAAAGGGTCTACTTTTCCTGATATTAATGGCGGTATCGGTATTTTGTTTGAACAAGCAAGCTCTAGAGGTCATGCCCAACAAACCATCAATGGGGTACTTACTTTTCCTTTTACTATAAGAAATCAATTTAATACTGTACTTTCTACTTTAAAAGCTGCAAAATCACTGCGCAAAGAACTGTTAGTCTACAAAAGAGGTTTCTATGGTAATACTCAAAAACCCAATACTAAAGAAGCCTATATTTTTGGTAATAAAAAAGATGCAGCATCTGCTTATCACTTGGCAGAAATTCTAAAAAGACATCAGATCAAATTACACAAACTAACTAAAGATGTTACACTACAAGGAAAAACATTTAAAAAAGCATATAGCTATGTAGTTCCTAAAGATCAACGTCAAAAAAAATTATTAAAAGCCATATTCGAAAAAAGAACAACCTTTAAAGACAGCTTATTTTATGATGTCTCTGCATGGACTTTCCCCTTAGCTTTTAATCTCGATTATATAGAAAATGCTACTGCTTCACATATCGGAGCCGAAATATCGAATCTTGAATTTAGAAAACCTCCATCAGTCTCAAAAAGTAATTATACATATCTAATGGAATGGCATGAATATTATAGTCCAAAGGTTTTGTATCAAATCCTAAAAAAAGGGCTGCGAGCAAAAGTTAGTTTGAAATCATTTTCTATCGATCAAAACAAATATGACTATGGCACTATTTTAATTCCTGTAAAAAATCAGGTGTTACCACCAAAAGAACTCCATATTTTACTTCAAAAATTAAGCGTTGATAATCACATTGATATTACAGGAGTGCACTCTGGGCTTACGCAAGGGATTGATCTTGGAAGCAACAGTTTTAGACCGCTATCGCTTCCTAAAATAGGCTTATTTACTGGTAATGGAGTTACTCCATATGACGCTGGAGAAATATGGCACCTTATGGATCAACGATATGATATCCCTATTACAAAATTAACTACTGATAATTTGCATAGAACTGATTTATCTAAGTATACTCATATCATATTGCCCAATGGTCGCAGACCAGGTCTGGACAAAGGAAAAGCAGATAGACTAAAAACATGGGGGCGTAATGGCGGGACTCTTATTGGGTATAAAAACATGGCTCATTTTTTTAAAAACAATGAGTTCATGAATATAGAATTTGCCAAACCCAGCGTTATAGCAAAAAACATATCTTTTGAACAAAAACAAAACTTCTATGGCGCAGAAGTAATCGGAGGAGCTATTTTTGAAGCAGAAACGGATCGTTCACATCCTATAAATTTCGGATATCCGAACAACAAAATTTCATTGTTTAGAAGCACTGCTTTATTTATCAAACCCGATAAACAGAGTTATAACAATCCCATTAGATATAGTAAAAAACCATTACTAAGCGGATATATTAGTCAAAAAAATCTGGATTCATTATCAGGTACAATCCCTTTCAAACACTCAAACTTTGGTAAAGGAGACGTTATACTATTTACAGACAATACTAATTTTAGAGCTTTTTGGTATGGCACGAACAAACTCCTTATGAATGCCATTTTCTTTGGCAATCATATGTAATATTAACCTGCTGATTTCGAAGCAAGAAAACTAGATTGGTTTAACCCTGGATTATGTATTAGAAAATCTATTACAGCTTTCGATTACCTCAAAAACAGACACTTTTCTATTTTTTTTTTAAATGTAACCATAGCCCTTTGGCATAGCTCAGGATAAACTGTTATGCTGTAATTAAGAAAACCGTAGAAAAACAACAACCTATTCGTCGTTCAATTCCATCTCACCTACCTTGAATAGAAGAAATTATAAAACCTAGTGAGGTGATATCTGGTTCTAAGAAGATTGGAGAAGAAGTAACAGAAATATATACCCTAGCTGCTATAAATAATTTTAAATCAATAAGAAATCCATTAGATTTGTAGAAAAATATAATGGATATATGTGTACCGGTACACATATCCAATTGTTGGCAACAATTAAAATAAACGGAAATTAAAATTGGTATTTGGAATCGCACAATACACGAACTTATCTCAAGAACAGAACTCTTGGGTAAATGATTTATCAGAAGAATTAAAGTCATTTTTTGAAAATAGAGATTATGGAGATGATTTAAAGGAGTTATATTTCGGACTAATAACGGTCAAACCTGAATTTGACGAATTTTTCAAGAAAAAACGACCAAGATACCGACCTGGTGAAAGAACTTCTTATGTTGACGGAATTGAAATAAAATCGAATAATTGTGTAGAAATTAACTGTAAAATTGAATATCAAAAAGTTTCCGAATCTGATAAAGCGCAGCTAATTAAAAAAGTCTGTGAAGAAATATTAATGGAATCTGAATGTCTTACTCGACTATCAAAGCTCAAAAATTTTGACTTCAAATTGTATCACTCAGAACTGAAAAAGTATTTGAGCGAAAAACAATATATAAACGAATAAAACTGTTGCCAACACGATATATGTGCCATAGCAGCAAAGTGATCAATCGATTGGTTTGTATATATTTATGAAGGCGCAATGCTTGCAAAATGGAAAAGTTAGCAACCAATGCGCGGTTTTTGCAGAAAACATGGTAACATTTTGCCCTGCTACGACACATATATTAAACGTTACCACACATCCGAGAAATATAAAGTTTGAAAATAATCTTTAAAATATTAATTCTGACGTCCCTCCTATTTGGTTGTTCAAATCCGAATCGAAATTTGATAGTAGTAAAAAATGACTATGAAGTTGATTTGACTGAATTGGACTCTGTACGAGAAAATCTAAACGGATTTTGGATTCCAAAAACGGACCGAAACGGACAAGAAATCCTGTGGTTAAATTTTGAGTCAAATAAGTATTTAGCTGACTGGAAAACTATACCCTATACTGACGAAATAAAGCAAACGGAAATATTACCTTATAAATCCTGTACCACAATTGTTACCTTAATAAAAGTTAATGGTAAAGTTCAAATGCAATTCGTTTCATTAGGAGGCCAGGACACAACCAAAATTGATCAACTGACTAAAACGAAATTAAAAATTGACGGAATTACTTACCTGAAACACAAAGGCTACGAGTTCCTGAGATAATAAACGTGTGGTAACACTATATATGTGATCATAGCAGCAAAGTGATGAATCGAATGGTTGTTGTATTTTTGGTTAAGCGTAATGCTTGCAAAAGGAAAGTTAGCAACCAATGCGCAGATAAAGTCGATGGCTTGGTAACATTTTGCCCTGCTACGACACATATATTAAACGTTGTACAACATACGAATGAACAAACTGCTAACATTAAATATTCTGATTTTATTATTTGTTTCTTGCGTTAGTAAAGAAAAAAAAGAAGCGGAATTTTATGTAGAAACTCAAACTTCATTTTTCGGGTTAAATCACTCGGATTGGACAAAAAGTAAATGGATAAGAAAACCCGAAAATCTAAAAATGATTCACGAAACATTTAAGAAATTTGGTTACGAAAAACTTGAAAACGGAATTCATAAAAGCGAGAATTTATTCATAGCCAATGGAATTTATATAAAACGAAATTTTGACAATGTTTTGGATAGTTTGGAACTGACTTATAACAAACCAGAAATGCAAACCAAATATTACGCTGAATTCTGGAATCGAAGAAAATCGGAGAAAAACGACTCAATCGTTTATGAAATAATTCGAGAATTTAACTCTTTCAAATCGGACAAAAAACGACTGAATTATGAAAATCAGTTCGTAAATGATACTTTGGTTGACTTATTGAAAATTGAATTTGACAATGACAATCTGAATTTGAAAAAAGCGAAATCGGATTTTTATAAATTAAAGAAATACGGACTTCATCAATCAGCTTATAACCTACTCTATGAACGAGTAGAATATTCTAAATTGGAATTAGACCGAGAAAAACTAAAAAAGGAATTAACAAAAGCGACGGAATTTACTTATCCTTGGTTAATCGACACGGAAAAGTAAGTACGTTGTACAACACCGTGTATAATTCATTGCTTGGTTCTCGCCTACTTACGAAAATCCTCGCGGATTTTCTATTTGGTTCGTATTTGCTAAATTAGTTGCTGAAACACGCAACGAAATCATACACAATCACGTTATACACAAGCAGAAAAAATGAAAAATATAATTTGGATATTCTTATTTGTTACTAATATTTCTCTTGCTCAAAAAAACGAAAAGTTTTTAATGGATTTCTTATTGGAGGATCAATTAAAATCAGAAAATGTTTTGTCAAATTATAACAAATTTGACTTTACAAAATTATGGATCCAAACCAAAAATCATAATGTTTTTGGAATTATTGGAATCGATCATCAGAGAATCAGAGTGAAAATAATCTCAATAGAGAAAAGCCTTATTAATCCGAATGAATATCTAATAAAGGGAAAGTCTTTGGTTAAAGAAACTATTTGTGACTTTGATGGAACTATAACCTTGAAAGAGATAAAAGAAGTTCAAAAATTACATTTCGGAGTTGATAATCAATACGAAAGTAAAGGAATTAAATCACAAGGAATTCTTATTGCTGATTTCAAATTCAATGAAAACGTAAACCAAAAACATAGTGGAGTTTTTAAAGGTCAACTCTACTCAAAATGGTATTTAACATCTGACAATCAAATCAATTACGATAATATTCAGTCAATCGCAGATGGATATTCCAATAACGCATATATTGGGATTTGGAAAAGCTATAAAACTGGAAAGGAAAAAATCTGTAATTGGGCTGATTTTAGAGTTCCAAATGCAAATCAAGATTTTGACATTGGAGCTGGTGAATTTAGTGTTTCCGAAAAGTATTGGAATAAGGGGTGGTTAGATATCGCCCTTGAAAATCAAGCACCAAATGGAGCGATAGTTCGAGAGAAATCTGAAAAGGAAGCTAAAGAATGGTGGAAATAAAAGCCTGTGTATAACATTATATATGAAATCAGAGCAAAGTTTGGTGTCAATCGAAAGGTCATTCCTTTTTTGTGGTGGCGCTATATTTTTATAAATTGAATAAGAAATAAAAATGCGCAGATCGATCGATTGGTTCAGGCTTTTTTGCCTTGCTCCGATTCATATATTTGGCGTTATGTGCAAGCGGAAAAAAAATACTCGTCCAATTTTCGGTTGCTGACTAAATTTCATCATCATTACTTTGCATAAAATCATAAAAAGATGGAATTTAAAAACTTACACAATCATAATAAACCATTATTAATCGGAAATGTTTGGGACGTACCAAGTACTAAAACAGCCGAAAAATTAAACTTTCAAGCAATTGGAACTTCGAGTTCTGCAATTGCATCGATTTTAGGGTATAATGATGGTGAAGAAATGGAATTTTCTGAATTAGAATATTTCGTAAAGCGGATTGTCCTAAATACAAATCTACCTTTATCAGTTGATTTGGAATCGGGATATAGTCGCAAACCAAAAGAAATCGTTAATCACATTAAAAGATTAGCAGAATTAGGAGTTGTTGGAATCAATATCGAAGACAGTATTGTTAACGAAAAACGAATTTTATTAAATGCTAATGACTTCGCAAAGACACTTACAGAAATAAAGGAAAATTTAGAAAAGGAAAATATTGATATTTTTATAAACGTAAGAACAGATACATTTATCTTGCTTCAAGAAAACGTAATTGAAGAAACAAAAAAAAGAATTCAACTTTATCAAAATGCTGGAGCAAATGGAATTTTCGTTCCTTGCATTGAGAAAGAGAATGATATTAAAACAATTGTAAACTCAACAAATTTACCAATTAATGTAATGTGTATGCCTAACCTTCCAGATTTTGAAACACTAACAAAATTAGGTATAAAACGAATAAGTATGGGTAATTTCCTTTTCGACAAAATGTATGATAAATTTGAAGAAACTACACAAACTGTTTTAAACCAAAATTCATTTAAGTCAATATTTTAAAATGCTGATTAAAGACAATGACAAAATCGAAACTTATTATCAAGCTCTGTTAGAAAGAAAACAGAGCTTTGTTGGGATTTTCTTTGTTGGAGTGAAAACCACTTCTGTTTTTTGTATTGCTACTTGTAGAGCAAGAAAACCAAAACTAAAAAATGTAGAATTTTATACTTCATTTAAAGAGGCTTTGGATAACGGATATAGGCCTTGTAAAATCTGTAAGCCAACAGAAAATGCAAATCAAGCACCTGAACAAGTTGAGAAAGCAATTATATTGGTAAAAGAAAACCCTAAAGACAAAATAACCGACTTCGAATTAAGACAGAAAGGAATTAGTCCAGAGGTTGTGCGTAGATGGTTCAAAAATAATTATGGTATGACTTTTCAAGCATATCAAAGAATGTATAGAATAAATAATGCTTTTCAAGAATTGAAAAAAGGAAAGAATGCTACAAATACTGCTTTTGACACGAGTTACGAATCATTAAGTGGTTTTGGCTATACTTTTAAAAAACTTATAGGTAAATCACCAAAGCAAATTAAAGATAAAAACATAATCCTTATAAACAGACTAACAACACCTTTAGGACCTATGTTTGTCTGCGCAACGAATAACGGAATATGTTTATTAGAATTTGTTGACAGAAGAATGCTCGAAACAGAATTTAAAGATTTGCAAAAACTACTGAATGCTAATATTATTTCGGGCGAAAACAAACACATCAAACAAACCAAGAAAGAGATTAAAGAATACTTTGAGGGTACAAGAAAAAAATTTGATGTAAAACTTGAAACACCAGGAACTGATTTTCAAAATTTAGTTTGGAATTGTTTACAACAAATAGAATACGGAACAACTACAACCTATCAAAAACAAGCAGAAAAAATCAACAATCCAAAAGCAATTAGAGCAGTTGCATCTGCAAATGGTTATAATAGAATTTCTATAATTATACCTTGTCATAGAGTTATTGGAAAAGACGGAAAAATGACTGGATATGGTGGTGGAATTGAACGAAAAAAATGGTTGATTGAACACGAATGGAATAATGCCAGCACATAACAATGTATAAAAAACATAGGGCGTTTGTGCTAAACCGAAAGTTCTGTGTTTATTTACAAAGTCGCCAAATATAAAATTTGGCATTTTCAACAAAAAAGATAAAAGCAAAATATTATATTTGGCTTAGTACCAATCCGAAACGTATTGCTCATCACCTGCCCTACGTTTCTTATACGAGACGTTACAGCACATAGACATGAATTTACAAGAAATACAAAAAAATATAAAAATTATCGTTTCTTCATCTTTATATGATGGAGATTTTGGTGATACTATTTCAAAGTCTATACTTTCAAAGTCCGGAATTTCAAAAGATATTCTTCAGAATGAATATTTGTCAAATTATTATTATTTTTTAGAAAAGATTGGTTATGGAGAATTGGATGCTTCATTCTACATTGAAGATGCACCAATCAAGAGTTTTCAAATTTATGGTAATGATCGAAAACATTTAAAACATTTATATATTTTTGCAACCAACATGAGTGAATATTCATATGCTTTTGATCTAAAAAATAAATGTAAAGTTCTAGATATTGACTCGAGTGGAGATATTATCAATTCAGATTATGGATCATTCGATGACTTTATTGAAAGAAAAATTAAAGAACTGGTCAAAATTGTAAAATGGAGGGAACAAGACCTTAGTTAGTATATTTTTCTAATTAATATATAAAAATCAGGTCGGACAAGTAACTGAATATTACGCCAAATATGATCAAAAAAATTTTGACGGAATCGAAATCAACTCAGACGAAAAATGAATTGTTTTGCGGAGGTTTAAGTGAAAAAATGAGTGCCAAAAACGGTAAAACAACACGTGCTGTAACATTATATATGAAATCAGAGTAAGGTTTAGTGCTATATCGAAAGGTCATTTCTTTTTTGCGATGGCGCTAGATTTTTATAAGTTTAATAAGAAATAAAAATGCACGGATAAATCAATTGGTTCAGGTATGTTTGCCTTGCCCCAATTCATATATTTAGCGTTGTGGTTAATTAAGGAAATGGATATAAAAAAAGCATCTAAATATTCGATTTATAATATGTCCGAATTAGAGAAATCTGATAAGGCTGGATGTTATTACTGTAAGTCGATTTTTGACATATCTGAAATCTCAGAAACAACTGATAATGGAAAGACAGCTATGTGTCCTAAATGCAGAATTGATAGTGTTCTACCAGATTCCTCACCTTTTAAACTCGATAAAAACACATTAACTGAATTAAATAAATATTGGTTCTAAAATGGATAATTTGACAGCTCCTTTTGTGTGCTTTTCTTGTCGTAAACAATTTGAAAGAAACTGGGATGGAAAAGAAAATTATAAAGATTGTCCTGAATGTGGAGATAGAACAATTCGTTATGATCATAAATTTAGGGTTCCTAAAAAATCTAACGATTCAGAATGGAAAAAAATAGAGTTTCTTAGAGATCACGGTTTTTACTTTCAAAGAGTCTATAATATAGTTGAGCAAGGTGTATACCAATATGCTTTTTATCCAAAAGATTTAAAAGAAGCTAAGGAATTTGTAATCAAATACAAACAATTCTCAATTGACTTATAAAATGAATCATCGAAAAACAAATTTATACGAAATATTAGCGCATCTTGAAAAAAGAAAGGCTATGTATTTTATTTGGGAAATGATCACACTTTCCACTCTTTAGACTCTTTTATAACAGGTTTTGGAATGGGGTGCGACATAGACCAACTCGAAACTGAACAGTTCAATAATTTTTCTGACTTTAATATCTGGATTCTTGGTCATTTACCAGAACATTTTGGACAAAGTGGTGGATGGCACTGGCAAATATCAAACAGAAATCCAAATGATGACGAAAACGCTTTTAAAGAATTCTTTGAATTTTTAGAAATATTTAAAACTGCAAAGAAAAAGAAAGAAAAAATCAAAGTTGAGAAGTTTGAATTTGAAAAATCAAAATATAATACTAAAACAAAAGTTGAGACCAATAAAATAGAAATAGTTGATACAGTTTATAAAGTAACTATGCAACACTCAAAAACCATTTGGATTGAGGGTTACGGTCAAGACAAACTGACTTATGAGCGCTGGTGTTTAACCGAAAAAGAGCTTGATGAAATCATAAGTGATTTAGGAAACATCAAAATAACTGAGTTAAAAAACTAATCACAACAATTTGTATATTGCATATGCCGCCTTCGGCAGGCAAACGCATCATACAAGAGACGTTATGCCATATCAACTTGGTATAAGATAATTCCAATAAAATTAGATTTGTTACAAAAGAATTAAACCCAAATATGAACAGTAAACTTTTAATGAGGACTTTTGTCCTAGTAATATCATTGAATATTTGCCAATCTATAAGTTCTCAAGAAATTGAGGTGACAAGCATTGGATCGACAAGAGGTACAGCGTATGCTATGCAAAATAAAATTTTAACTGTAGTAAGAGACTTCAAGAGTTTTTCATATTTTACTTATTTAGAAGAAATCACAGGAAGTAATGATCGATTTAATGTCAAAATACTAGAATACAATAATTTGACGAGTGATAAAAGATATTTACATGTCGCAGAAATAACACAAGATTTAGGCTTAGCTCAGAATCCTCATGGTACATCTAGCATAACTTTAGATAACGAAGGTTATTTGCATGTTGTTTTTGGACCGCATCACGGAGATCTTCGCTATCGAAAATCAAAGAATTCTTTATATGATTCATCACTCACCTTTCTTCCTGAAGAAACAATACCTTCCTTAAAGTCGCAAGATTTTAGAACTAAGGATAAGTGGACGTACCCCATAATAAAAGTTGATAACTCAGGAACTATTCATATTTCTGGAAGTCTTGATGCTCAATTTACAGACAATAATGGAGAAAATAATAATGGGGACGGCGAAGATGACAGAGATGCAAAGGACATCGGTTATATACGAAAGAAAAAGAATGGAAATTGGGAATACCCTTTAAGTCCAGTTGATCCACTCGGAGACTTTAATCCAAATAATTTTGTAAGATATGATGTAATGATGAATATTGATAATGTTGGCAATATTCACATATTAGCTCCTGATAGTAATCATAATGATAAGAACCCGGATGAACCATCTTGGTATCTAGATTACCATTATTTCAAATCCAATAATGGAGGGGATTCATTTGATAATCTTGGCCTAGCATGGGAATATAACAACCAAACCGCTCAAGGTAAAGCTAATATTGCTTTTGATAGCAACAATAATCCTCATTTCACTATTGTCGCAGGAGGAAAATCTAGAAGCGAACGCATATATTACAATTACTACAATGGAACATCATGGGAAAATGAAGAAATAGAAATTGAAAATAAATACTTGCATGAACCAAAAATTAGAATTGATACTTATGGACAATTATATATAAGTTTTTATGGAACAAATAATTCTGGTTGGACTAGTACAGGTACTGTACGTTATTTAGCACATAAAGATTTATATGATCCAAATTCTGAACTAGAAATAACTATGTTAAATCAAACTTCGAGAAGTTTAAATTGGATTCCAACTTTAGAAGAAAATAATGACTATGAAAATCTTAACAAAAATTGGAGTTACACCATGTGGCAACAAAATGATAATGGTGTTCCTTCACAAAAGCAAACTATTTACTCCGATAAAATTATACCTTGCAACTTTACAATCCCAGATCAAATTTATATTGGTTTTACTGATTTTAAAGCAAGAAAATTACTCAATATTGGAGACAGTACATCTTTAGAACAACCCACCAATAAATCCATCGTTGCTAATAATAGTAATGCCTCATATATTTCTGGAAAAAGAATCAAATTTTCTGCCGGTTTTAGTGTACAACGGGGTGCAAAGTTTCACGCTTCAATTGACCCCGGATTAAATAAATGTGATGATAGAACTATTGTAGTGAATAGATCAAATTTCAAATCTGAAAATCTAAAAGAAGATTTAATATTAGATCAAAAAACAGGATTTGTACTTTATCCTAACCCTAACAATGGAAAATTTATAATTGAGGTTCCTGCCAGTGATACTTCTAATGGGACCAAAATAAAAGTTTTTGACATTCACGGCAAATTAATTTTTTACAAAAAACATACAGTAAATCAAATAGATGTTGATCTTACAACTTTCTTAAGTGGTATTTACTTTATAAATATTTCTACTGACAAAATAACTAGAACTAAAAAAATATTAATAAACAAATAAAAATGAGTACTAAAAACTTATATCTACTATTAATGTTGTTATTCGTTGCTACTTTACAAGGGCAGCATAATTATGACAATGAATCTGTAATTTTTTCCGAAAATAATCAAGTCGGAATTGGAACTGAAGCACCAAATTCAAAACTCCATGTTTATGAAAATGAAATTGGTGGTGATGTTGCAATTACAATTCAAAACAGAGCGACCTGGGATCCAAACGCAACTTCATCTTTACTTTTTAATCACAATGTGAATAATTTCAATGGGGGTAAAATTTCATCAATTAGAGAAGGAAACTATCTAACTGGAGATGCAAGCACTGCCAACTCCTCACTTGCCTTTTTCACAGCATTAAATGGTGTAAACCAGGAACATCTAAGAATAACAAAAGAAGGAAAAATAGGACTTGGGACTAATACCCCTCAATCAAAGTTGCATATTTTTGAAAACATAATTGGAGGAGACGTCGCAATAACAGTACAAAATAGAGCAACATGGGATCCAAATGCGACTTCATCTTTAATTTTTAGTCATAATGTAAATAACTTTAACGGAGGTAAAATCTCATCAATAAGAGAAGGAAATTATCTAACGGGAGATACATCCACAGCTAACTCTTCACTTGCTTTTTTTACAACGTTGAATGGTACAAACCAAGAACATTTAAGAATAACAAAAGAAGGAAAGGTAGGAATCGGAACTTCAGAACCCGGAGATTTTAAGCTTGCAGTAGAAGGCATAATTGGAGCCAGAGAAATAGGTGTAACACTAGACGAAAACTGGAAATGGCCCGATTATGTTTTTAAAAGTGATTACAATCTACCTTCATTAAAAACAATTAAAACTTATATAGATAAAAATGGCCACCTTCCGGAGATCCCATCGGAAATAGACGTAAAAGAAAACGGATTAAAATTAGCTGAACTAAATACAGCCATGCTTAAAAAAATAGAAGAGTTAACATTGTATTTAATTCAACAAAACGAAACTATAGAGCAACAAAATAAAGATATTAAGGAACTTAGGAAAGAATTAACAAACATTAAAAACAACCTTAAGGACTCTAAAAAATAAAACATGGCATAACACAAATGTATGAAGTCATAATGCTCTAAAGGAGCATCACGCCTCATACATGCAACGTTGGCTAAAAAATTTGAATATAAATGGTAGTTTATCAATATTATTTAGCGGATAACTTTCGTCTTCGAGCTTCGGACTTCAGACCTCTGACTTCCGTCTTCGTACTTAATACACTTCTTCACGAAATTTATAGTAATACAGTAGTACTTCATTAGGCGCTTCTGTTTGCGGGTAATGACCAATATCATCCAGAATTACAACCTTGGCATTAGGAACAATCTCTTTGTAAAACACTGCCATATGTTTACCCGAAATTGGATCGGCACCCCCGTTTATCAATATTTTAGGAATATCTGTATATTGAATAGCTTCTCTCCACCTAATTTTATATCTATTTCTTTCTTTTAGGTATTACATCTTTGCCTGAATTATATGCTATAGTTTCCCAAAATTCATCTATTTCTTGTTCGGTGGCCTGGGTATTTTTTCCGAAAATTTTTCTAAAGTTTTTTGCCAGAGTATTTCTTCCCATAAAAAACTTTAAAAAACCACCTAAAGGCGTTAGCAGAAGCTTTTGAGTTATTGTTGGAAAATTGGTTTCTGGAAACATCCCTCCATTCAAAAAGCATACCGACTTAATATCAAATGGGTAATCAGAAATTTCTTTATAACGTGCTAACATTTCCTGTACCACAGTATCACCATAATCGTGTGCCATGATATGAAAAGAACTTATTCCTTTCTCTTTCAAAAAAGCTTCCCACAAATCTACTTGAGAAAATATCGAATAGGAATGGTTTACTGGTTTGGAAGAAAAGCCATAACCTAACATATCTATAGTATACACCTTATATTTTTTGCATAACGAATCCCACATCTTATTCCAATCCCATGATGAAGTAGGAAAACCATGCACTAATAGCAAAGAATCCCCCACTCCCGATTCTTTATAGAATATTTGATAGTTTTTATACGAATAGTATGTTCCTGAGTTTTTCCATGTTGCTAACTTCATTTTCGTCTTTTTTGTATGCTACAATTTAGTCCTACTTTTTCAAATGAAACACTTATCCTAACCTTTCTTCAAAAGAAGGGTTTCAAGTCTCCTTTCCAAAGAAGCTTAAAAGATGTGTAAGTTGTATTGCTTTTAATTTAACATGATCTGATAAATCTATTGATTAAAGATGATAAAATACGATTAATAGGCTTTTTAACACCCAGAATAAGATACTAAAGATTCTTTTAAATCTATGAGACTCAAATAACTCAAAAACAGATGTAACTTAAATAGTTTTTATTAGACTTATATAGTATAAAATCGTAATTTGAAACCTTTTTAAATATTACATACATTATGGCACGCACTCCTTCAAATATGTTACCTCTTGGCACAATCGCGCCCGATTTTACTCTTATAGACTCGGTTACTAATGACCCCGTTGGTTTACAAAATATAAAAGGTGAAAAAGGTACGGTGGTCATGTTTATTTGCAATCATTGTCCTTTTGTAATTCATGTAAATGAAGAAATTGTTCGCATTGCAAATGATTACCGGGTACAGGGATTTGGTTTTGTTGCAATAAGCAGTAATGATGTTGAAAAATACCCACAAGATGCCCCTAAAGAAATGTGGAAAACTGCTCGTAAAAACAATTACACTTTCCCTTATTTATTTGATGAATCACAAGAAATAGCAAAAAAATACGATGCAGCTTGCACTCCAGATTTTTACCTATTTGACGCAGAATTAAAATTGATATACAGAGGGCAATTAGACGATTCCCGACCTGGTAATGGTATCCCTGTTAATGGACGTTATCTTAGGCAGGCATTAGATGCTGTCCTCAGAAATGCTACAGTTTCTGAAGATCAAAAACCTAGTATTGGGTGTAACATCAAATGGAAGGAATAAGTAAACCTTCTTTATCTGGAAATAAATATATTGATAAACCTATACGATAGTTAGCTTAGAAATAAGTTGTAAATGTGCCAGATGATGATTCCCATGCCATGCATAGATACCAATATCTTCTCCTAACGAAATAGAAACATTACCTTCTGGATGAATAAACTCTCGCTTAAGGTCATCTGCAGATAATCCTTTTAAAAAATATACCCATTTTGCATGCAATGCTTTTATTAGGTCTAAGGAAAGCTCTATTGGCGCAGATTTTGTATCAAACAATTCTGCCCATAATTGTTCATTATACGCTTTAATAATGGGTTTATCTTCTGTCATACCCCATTTAAATCTTATATAACCATTATGATGGCTATCGTGTATATGATGAATCACCTGTCTAGCAGTCCACCCTTCTTCCCTATAAGGGGTTTCTAACTGCAAAGGAGTAAATCCAGATACTAATTCATTAAGTTTTACCGGTAATTCTTCTATGTCTTTTACCCATTGCTTGATATGAGTATCAGAAATAATTTTGGGGCACTCAAATTGCCCTATAGGATATCTTGCATTCATAACCATAATTATTCGACTTTTGTGTATCTAAACTCTTCTTTTGAAGAAAGATCTATTAACATTAATTCCTGATCGGTAATACTATCAATCTTATATCGATAAATTCGATCATCCATAGGAAAAAAACAAATCATAACCCCGTCTTCAATTCTTGTTTTTAAGCGATTTGCAAATCGACCGTCGTAAAAATTAAATCGTACGGTTCCTTCAAAAAGTATATAATCGCCTTCACTTTCAATAAACCTCCATTTACCTTGCAATGCATCATACATGTCCTTATTATAAAACTTATTGTCTAATAATGTTTTCATTTTTTCTGCATATTTAACAAAATTCTTTTCAGGAGTAATTCTATCCAGCGATTTTCCGACCACCTTCTTTTTTAATTCTTTTCGGTTTTTAAAATAATGATTAGACTCATATTTTGTATACATTTTGGAATAATCCATAATCCTTTGACCGTTTTCATTTAGTTTTTCTAAATAGGGTCGTTGTTTATAATTCACATGAATTAACTGATCATTCCAAAAATAAAACACAGTTACAATATCAGCAACTTGAGTACCTATCTTTCTGGTAATTTTTTTTAGCCGTTCATGTTCATAATAACCATTAAGCTCTGCTCCATGATCGACCATTTTATCAAGAAATTCTTCAGAATCAAGATAAAATGTCTCCAACTCTGTATAACTATCTATGATTTCTATTTGATCATAGATTTGGGCCAAAACATCACTTTCTTCTTGTCCAAAAACTGCATAAATCCCATTACATAAAATCCAGTAAAAAATTATTTTTCGTCTCATCTTGATCTTCCGGGGGTTGTATTTTGATGAAAATATAAACAAAAAATACTTTCAAGTAGAGGTATTATAGATATTTAACAAATTTAGAATAAATCTAAAAGACTACATAAGCAGTTAAGGTTAGGGCTACTATTTTGCTATTATTTTTACCATCAACATTTCTTTTTTAATGTAACATGTTCTTTTCACTCCAAAAAAAAGCCTCAGAAAAATCTCTGAGGCTGTTCTATATAGCTAATATACTTACTTTACTCCTACTAGTTCTACATCAAAAACTAATGTTGCATTTGGCGGAATAACTCCCCCTGCTCCATTTTGACCATAACCAAGATTTGGAGGAATAACGAATCTTGCTTTATCTCCAACTTTTAACAATTGTATTCCTTCATCCCATCCAGAAATCACCTGACCAATTCCTAATGAAAAATCAATTGGTTGATTACGCTTATAAGAAGAATCAAAGACAGTACCATCAACAAGGCTTCCTTTATAGTGTACAGAAACTGTTTTTCCTTTTTCTGCCTTTTCTCCATCACCGTTTTGAAATACTTTATATCGTAGTCCGCTTTCAGTTTTATCAAACCCTGCCGCTACCTCTTCTAACAATTCTTCGGCTTTTTTCTTTGCTGCCGCTTCTCTTTCTGCTTTTGCTCCATTAAAATTCCTAAAAGTTTCTACCGCATTAAAAGCTTCAGCATCTGCGCCTATTCTCTGAATTTCTATAGTTTCTATTTCATCTCCCTGCTCTATAGCATTCACAACATCCTGTCCTTCTACCACTTTTCCAAAAACAGTATGTTTACCATCCAACCATGAAGTTTCTACATGGGTGATAAAGAACTGACTTCCGTTTGTTCCTGGTCCCGCATTAGCCATTGATAACACTCCTGGTCCATCATGTTTTAAATCTGCATGTATTTCGTCGTCAAACTGATACCCTGGGCCACCAGCGCCAGTACCTTGTGGATCCCCACCTTGTACCATAAAATCTGCAATAACTCTATGGAATTTTAACCCATTATAATATGGTTTCCCTTGAGGAATAGCTTCATTTTCTATATTCCCTTCTGCCAAGCCAACAAAATTTCCTACTGTACCTGGTGTTTTTTTATACTCTAAATTTACTAAAATAGCCCCTTTTGAAGTGCTAAATTTTGCGTATAGTCCTTCTTCCATAGTAATATATATATTAAGTTTTTTAACATTTAAGCTGCAAAGATAATTAATTGACTCTTGTTGACAGACAGTTATCTCAAGCTTTTTAAACCAATACCTTTTTAAAAGTAAAATTTCTACCCAATATATTGCAAAATGTATCCTATACTGGGATATTTGTATTAATTATAATTCAAAAAATTACCTACTAAAGGCAATAATGTTGTGATAAATAAGTTATAGAAAGGTTGAAGATTTTCTTGTTAACATAACAGAAATCTACTACTAAATTTTTCACAACACATTATCTTATTTACACACATTTCTAAATCGACGAATTAAAACTTGTTTATGCAATGAAATTACGACTCTCTTTATTAACTTTTTTTCTATTATTTGTATTTGTCTCTACCGCACAAAGTATCTATAAGTCAGGTTATTTTATTGACAATAGCGGTAAACGAACAGAATGTCTTGTTAAAAAAATGCCCTGGGAGACCAACCCGACAGAATTTGAATGGAAAAAAACAATTTCTTCGAGCCCTAAAAAAGAAAATATTGAAGACATCAAAGAGTTTGGTGTAGGGCAAGATTATATTTTTAAAAGGTTCATTATGGCCTTTGATTTACAAGGAGACACTGTAGGAAAATCAAGTAAAGATAAAGACCCGAGATTAAGACTTAAAAAAGTGTTTCTACGATTAATCCTTAAAAGTGAAGCTACACTATATCAGTATTCTAAAAATGATGTACATCGCTTTTTTTATACCGATAGAAAATTTGCTTATCCAGAATTATTAGTTTACAAAACCTATTATGTACCAGATTTGGAAGAAGATGTTGGAGAAAAAGTAATTCCTAAAGAAAACACTCAATTTAGAGATCAACTGGCACAATCATTAAAATGTAAGAATCAAGATCCTTCTGAAGTTGAATATACTTTAAAAGATTTAAAAAAATATTTTAAGGACTATAATGAATGTAAGGGTGCAAAAATTGCATACATGGTCAAAACCAGATTTAATCAAAGTAAAATTGGTATAATTGGTACGTTAGATTTTGTTAGTTTTTCTCACCCATCAGAACTTAACCCTTCCGAAACATTAATTTATGATGATATTCTGGCACCAAGGTATGGTATTTATTTAGAAACTTTTATTCCGTTTTTTGGAGTAGATTTAAGTTTCTTCTTAGAATCGACTTATCGATCTTTTTCTACAAAACACACAAATTTTGCAAATCCTGATGCAGAAGGCCCAGAGCTTAATTTTAAAAGTATAAATGTGGCCTTTGCCCCCAGATTTCATCTCTACCTAAGTTCTAATTTTGAAGTCTTTTTTGAAGGAGGCCTTTCTGTAGATCAAGACTTAGGCACAGAATCTATTTTCAATAGTATAGAGAGTACTACTTTAGATTATTTTTATGGAGGGGGCTTTGGTGCAGGCCGCTTTAAAGTTGGATATCGAGTATATACCGATAAAAACATAGCAAAACGAGAAGCTTTAAGTGATGCTCTTTCTGAATCTACACTTTCGACATCTAGCTTTTTTCTTACTATCAGTTTATCAAAAAGTAATAGAAATAAATAATAAATAGCAATAAAAAAACCGTTTCAAGTTAAGTTTCTTATAAACTTACACTTGAAACGGAACTATTTTATTACTAAATAAAGTTTTTTCCAAACTCTATCTAATTCGCTACTTCACTAATAAATTTAATACGATATAGACGTAGCTCTTCATCATCATAATCACCATCAAACTCTTCTATTGCAACATCAATCTTATCATTTTCTGCTTCTAGAAAGTATTCATGGATCTCTTCTTGCTGATCTTCATCAAGAACTTCATCTACCCAATAATCTATATTAAGTTTTGTACCACTATATACAATTGCCTCCATTTCTTTTATGAACTCTGTCATATCCATCCCTTTTGCCGCTGCTATATCATCAAGAGGTAGTTTACGATCTACATTTTGTATGATGTATAGTTTAAGTCCACTATTGGCTCCTGTGCTTTTAACCACAAAATCATCGGGCCTCATAATATCATTTTCTTCTACATACTTTCCTATGAGAGCGACAAATTCTTTTCCGTATTTTTTTGCTTTTCCTTCTCCTACTCCATGAACATTTCCGAGTTCTTCCATAGAAATAGGATATTTCAAGGCCATATCATCGATCGATGGGTCTTGAAACACCACAAATGGAGGAACACCTAACTTTTTTGCTACTTTTTTGCGCAGATCTCTTAGCATACTTGCTAATTTATCATCGCCTCCTCCTTTATTGCCAGATTTTGCAGCGGTAATTATAGAATCATCTGTTGTCTCATCATACACATGATCTTCTGTCATCATAAAACTAACAGGGTTATCAATAAACTCTTTTCCTGCCTTAGTAATTCTAATTACACCATAGGTCTCTATATCTTTTCTTAAGTATCCAGACACTAATACCTGTCGAACCAACGCCATCCAGTACTTATCTTCTCTATCTTTACCTGTACCAAAAAATGGTTGTTCATGTGTTTTATGAGAAATAATGAGCGCATTACTTTTTCCTACCAGCGTATTCACCAAATCTTTTGATTTATAAATCTCTCCTGTTTTGGAAACTACCTTAAGAAGTAATTTTACCTCATCTTTTGCTTCTATTTTCTTTTTTGGGTTACGCACATTATCATCCATATCTGCACCTTCCCCATTTTTGTCATCAAACTCTTCTCCAAAATAATGAAGTATAAATTTTCTTCTGGATATTGATGTTTCTGCAAAAGCAACTATTTCTTGTAAAAGTGCATGACCAATTTCCTGCTCTGCAACAGGTTTACCGCTCATAAACTTTTCTAGTTTCTCGATATCTTTATAGGCATAGTACGCCAAACAATGTCCTTCTCCTCCATCACGACCTGCACGACCTGTTTCCTGGTAGTAACTCTCTATACTTTTGGGCATATCATGATGGATAACAAAACGCACATCTGGTTTATCTATACCCATTCCAAAAGCAATTGTAGCAACCACCACATCTACATCCTCCATCAAAAACATGTCTTGGTGTTTTGCTCTTGTTTTAGCATCTAAACCTGCATGATATGGTACTGCTTTTACACCATTTACCTCTAAAGTTTGCGCTAACTCTTCTACTCTCTTTCTACTTAGACAGTATATAATACCGCTTTTCCCTCCATTTTGTTTTACAAAACGAGTAATATCTGCATCTACATTTTTTGTCTTGGGGCGTATTTCATAAAATAAATTAGGTCGATTAAAAGATGCTTTAAATGTATTGGCATTACTCATGCCTAAATTTTTAAGAATATCTTCTTGTACCTTGGGAGTTGCAGTTGCAGTAAGTCCTATAATTGGTATCTCTGATCCAATTCGCTGTATGATATTACGTAGATTTCTGTATTCGGGTCTAAAGTCATGCCCCCACTCACTTATACAATGCGCTTCATCAATAGCTAAAAAAGATATTTCCTGAGATTTCAGAAAATCAACATATTCTTCTTTGGTTAATGATTCTGGAGCCACATATAACAGTTTGGTAACTCCATCAATAATATCTTCCTTTACTCTTTTAACTTCAGATTTGTTAAGGGAAGAATTAAGCACATGAGCTATTCCATCTATAGATGAAATACCACGAATTGCATCTACTTGATTTTTCATCAAGGCTATCAAAGGTGACACTACGATAGCGGTACCTTTACACATCAAAGCAGGAAGTTGGTAGCATAGGGATTTCCCTCCTCCTGTAGGCATTATCACAAAAGTATTTTGCTTGTTAAGAATACTTTGTATTACCTTTTCCTGTAATCCTCTAAATTGACTAAATCCAAAGTGGGTTTTTAATGCACTTTGCAAGTCAGTTTCATTCAAACTCATTAAACCTTTTACTTTTATATCCAATTAAATAAAGAATCTATAACACCAAAACCTATTTCCCCAAATACAGATTTAGTGCATTTTACATTTTAATTTCACATGTCAAAGATAAGCAAAGCAGAACTTTAAATGCTTTTTTTTATGACTATTTAAAATTAATTAGGTATTGCATACCTTTGCGCATATTAAAGATAATAAAATCTTTAATTAAATAACACACAAAATTATTAAATTTTGAACACCCAAGAAACTATAATGGCCTATGCCAAAAAAACAATTGCTGAAGAAGCTCGTGCAATTGCATATCTGGAAGAACTTATTGACAATGAGTTTTCTAAAGCTATTGAAACCATACACAACTCTAAAGGTAGAGTAATTATAACCGGCATTGGCAAAAGTGCGATTATAGCTACCAAAATTGTAGCTACAATGAACTCTACAGGCACTCCTGCTGTTTTTATGCATGCTGCAGATGCCATTCACGGTGACTTAGGTACTATCCTGGAAGATGACATTGTTATTTGCATCTCTAAAAGTGGTAACACACCAGAAATTAAAGTATTAGTACCTCTGATCAAAAATTTTAAAAACACTTTGATTGGTATTACTGCCAACAAAGATTCTTTTCTTGGTCAGGAAGCTGACTTTACACTTCATGCCTATGTAGAAAAAGAAGCTTGTCCTAACAACTTAGCTCCTACTACCAGTACTACGGCACAGCTTGTTATTGGTGATGCTATTGCGGTTTGTTTGCTACATTTACAAGGGTTTTCGAGTCGTGATTTTGCAAAATACCATCCGGGAGGTGCATTAGGAAAAAAATTATATCTAAGAGTAAGTGATATTACAGCCAGAAACGAAAAACCAGAAGTGTCGCTAGATTCTAATATTAATACGGTTATTGTAGAAATGACCGAAAAAAGACTTGGAGCTACAGCAGTGACCGAAAATGGAGTTATACAGGGTATAATTACAGATGGAGATCTTCGTAGAATGCTTACAACAAACACAGCTTCTTTTGATGGGTTGACTGCCAAAGATATTATGTCACCTAACCCTAAAAGTATTGATAATAATGCAATGGCAATCGATGCTCTTGAAAAACTTGAAGAATATTCTATTTCTCAATTATTAGCTGAGGAAGACGGAAAGTACGCAGGTTTTTTGCATATTCATGATTTAATGAAAGAAGGTATTATATAATGGCTATAGGTACAAACAAGGACCCGCAATCAATGTCTTTTCTAGATCATTTAGAAGAACTTCGTTGGCATCTAATTCGAGCTACCGTTGCAGTACTTATCGCTGCTACCTCCGCATTTATTGCAAAAGAATTTATTTTTGATATTATCATTTTTGGTCCTAAAAAACCTGATTTTCCAACATATAAAGGGTTATGTCATATATCAAGATTATTAGGGTTTGATGAAGGACTTTGTTTTAAAGAACTCCCTTTTAGTGTACAAAGCAGAAAAGTTGCTGGGCAATTTTCTGTTCATATATGGACCTCTATAACAGCAGGCTTTATTATTGCTTTTCCTTACGTTATCTATGAGTTTTGGAAATTCATTGCTCCTGCCATGTATGATAAAGAAAGAAAATACTCTAAAGGTTTTATCCTTGTATGTTCTTTTTTATTCTTTCTAGGTGTTCTTTTTGGGTATTATGTAATTACCCCTTTGTCCATTAATTTTCTAGGAGGATATCAGGTAAGCAAAGAAGTACTTAACGAATTCGACATAGACAGTTATATTGCCTTGGTAAGGGCCTCTGTAATTGCATGTGGTCTTATTTTCGAACTCCCGGTGATTATGTTTTTTCTTACCAAAGTAGGTTTAGTAACCCCTGAGTTTTTAAGAAAATATCGAAAATTTGCTTTGGTTATCGTATTAATCCTTTCTGCTATTATTACACCTCCTGATATAGCAAGTCAGGTTATTGTTGCAATTCCCGTTCTTGTATTATATGAAGTAAGTATCTTTATTTCGAAAGCAGTTATTAAAAAAGAAAATAAAAAACTACAAAAACTTTCTAAATGAGCACAATCGTAGAAGAATTTAATGCCTATAGAGAAAAAATGAATTCTCGTATTCTTGAGGATAACAACAAAGTAATCAAAAGAATTTTTAATTTGGATACCAATGCATTTACCGAGGGAGCTTTGGATGTCAAAACCAAAGAATTATTGGGCTTGGTAGCTTCTGCTGTTTTACGTTGTGATGATTGTGTTCGCTACCATCTGGAAACTTGCCATAAAGAAGGGTTATCTAAGGATGAAGTAGTCGAAGCTTTAAGTATTGCAACACTAGTGGGAGGAACTATTGTAATACCACATTTGAGACGTGCTTATGAATTTTGGGATGCATTAGAAGCAAAAACCAATTAAACCTGGCATCAAGGTTAAAAAGAATAATGTAAATTTACCGATCCAAAATAGCAACACCTCAACGGCAAAGAAGTCATTCTAATATGAAATTACAAGCAGAAAATTTAATAAAAGCCTATAAAGGAAGAAAAGTAGTAAAAGGAATCTCTTTAGAAGTTAATCAAGGAGAGATCGTCGGGCTTTTAGGACCAAATGGAGCAGGAAAAACCACATCTTTTTATATGATTGTTGGGTTGGTTAAACCAAATGGAGGAAAAATCACCTTAGACAATACCGATATTACAAAATATCCCATGTATAAAAGAGCTCAAAATGGTATCGGTTATTTGGCACAAGAAGCTTCTGTTTTCAGAAAACTTAGTATCGAAGATAATATTTTGAGTGTGCTACAACTTACCAAGCTTTCTAAAAAAGAACAACTTCATAAAATGGAAGCACTTATAGAAGAGTTTGGCCTGGGGCATATTCGTAAAAACAGAGGAGACTTATTAAGTGGTGGGGAACGACGTCGTACAGAAATTGCGCGAGCCCTGGCAACAGATCCTAATTTCATACTTCTGGACGAGCCTTTTGCAGGAGTTGACCCGGTTGCTGTAGAGGACATACAACGTATTGTAGCGCAGTTAAAAAACAAAAATATAGGGATTTTGATTACAGATCACAACGTACAGGAAACACTAGCCATAACAGACAGAACTTACCTTATGTTTGAAGGTAGCATCCTTAAAGCAGGAATACCAGAAGAGCTAGCAGAAGATGAAATGGTACGTAAAGTGTACTTAGGTCAAAACTTTGAGTTGAGAAAGAAAAAACTTAGCTTCTAGACATTTTTTATATTTTCTTTTTATAGAAAAAACACTAGATTAATAGTGTTATTTAATCCTTATGAAGATCGAAACAAAACTAAATATCTTAGTTATTAATTGTAGTCAACGAGATGATTCTAAAAGTTTAGAAGTTTCTAAATACATTCAAAAAAACGTTTTAAAAGCTATCTCAAACTTATCTTCTTCTATTTTAGATTTATCATTGCATCCATTCTTATTAGATCACTATGGATATGGTCGTGAAAACGACAATGTATTAATGGATAAAGACAAAAAAGAAGTACTTGATCGACTTTATGCATGTGATGCTACCATATTTGTAGTTCCCGAATGGGGAGGCATGATCCCTCCTGCCCTTGTAAACTTACTATTACTATGTGCCTATGGTTCTGCTCAAGGATTGCCTCTTGGTCATAAACCAGGGTTTATTGTAGGAGTTTCTGCTTCTGGTGGAGGAACCTACCCTATTTCTCTTTTAAAAGGATATGCAGCTAAAAACAGTCATTTAACATGGACACCATTACATACAATAATCTCTAACGTAGAAGATTTTTTAAAACATGACTGGTCTCCAAAAGATAACCATAGATTTTCTCAGGTTCAATCTAGATTGGTAACAGGGATAGAGAGCCTAATTATTTATGCAAACAAATTGAAAGAAGTTCGCAGTGAATTAGTTTCTTTATCCAAAATACACCCTTTTGGACAATAATTCCTTGTTTTTTTATCGTTGTCTAAACAAAAAGGAAGTTTTATATCCTCTCTTTAGTATTACTACCTCACTTTCAAAGGATATCATATTATAAAATATGCAATTTCATACACTCTATTCTCTTTTCTATTAGCAAAAACCAATTTAGAAACATCAAAATTCATAATATCACAATTTTAATCACAAACTAAAAACACTCATATTCAATTCATCCTATATAGCTTATATTTAAATCATTAACAACTTAAAACTAGTATTCACATCAAATTTTTAAATCATGTTAAAAAGCATTTTAAATTTAAAAGAAGTTCAGATTTTAGAAAAGCAACAACAACGAGAAATCAATGCTGGTAATTGGTATATCGATTGTAGTTTAAGTCAAAATCTACAACACCCATGCTGTATAGTAGGATCTTCTGTTTGCGGTTAGACAGTCTTAAAATGCGAGCAAACTTTTAGAACAAGAAGCAGGCTAGTCCTGCTTTTTTTTATACTCATCACCAAATATTAATGATAATACTATATAAAGTAAAATAACACAAGGAATGGCAACAAATTTTAAAAATATCAATAGAACAATTGTAAGTAATAAAAATATGTAGCGTATTTTATTCTCTGAAAAACTCCAGGTTTTAAATTTTAAAGCAAATAAGCTAATTTCTGCATTCAATAAATAACAACTTAATAATGTTAGTCCTATCAAAAACCATCTATTAAGAATAATTTCATGAATCCATGCTTCTTGCTGATAAATGAGTATAAGCGGCAAGCTAATTATCAGTAAAGTATTTGCAGGGGTTGGCAATCCTATAAATGATGTAGTTTGACGTGTATCAATATTAAATTTAGCCAATCGATATGCAGAAGCTAGTGTAATTAACAATCCTAATAAAGGCAAATAAGATATACAAGAATCAGACAAAGGCTCTTCAGAATTCCAGGAGCTAGAAACCACATAAAATGGTTTCTCAAAAACTTGTGTAAGCAATTGGTACATTACAATTCCTGGCACCACCCCACTAGTTACCATATCTGCCAATGAATCGAGCTGCAATCCTAATTCGCTCCTAACATCTAATATACGGGCTGCCAAACCATCAAAAAAATCAAAACCTATCCCCAGTAACACAAAAAGAGCAGCAAGTTGTAAATGTCCTTGTACTGCAAAAATAACAGCAATAGAGCCACAAAAAAGATTGAGCAAAGTAATAAAATTAGGAACATGCTTTTTGATAGACATAAATTGGATTTTTTGTAAAAATAATAAACTATTCGAGTCTACTAACATAGTTTTAAAATAACAGTATCTAAGCTTAACAAAAAAGAAGCATTCAATTTTATTTTTTGTAACCAAATAAGTTTAATTTCGTTATTATTATATAGCGATTATACAACTATTTATGAAAAACATTCTGTTTGCTATCCTGACCGGATTGTTACTCGCCATAAGCTGGCCAACATATGGTTTCCCATTATTCTTATTTTTTGGATTTGTACCTTTATTAGTAGCAGAACATAGCATTCGCTATAATAGATACAGTAAAACCAATCTTTTTGGACTTGCATACACTTCATTTTTCGTATGGAATATCATAACCACTTGGTGGATTTATAATTCTACTCCAATCGGCATGTGGATTGCAGTGCTTGTTAACAGTCTATTAATGACTATCGTTTTTTTGATATACCATATCGTAGCAAAAAGAGCAACTTTTTCTATTGCAAGTCTATTTTTGATTTGCTTTTGGATGGCCTTCGAATATTTTCATTTGCAATGGCAAGTATCATGGCCCTGGTTAAACTTAGGTAACGGATTTGCAAACTTCACTTCTTGGATACAATGGTATGAATATACGGGTACTTTTGGAGGAACTCTTTGGGTTTGGGTTGTAAATATTGGAATATATAAAAGCATATTACTATTTATCGAACATAAAGATAAATCTATACTATATCGATCGATACTTCGTAATGGATTAATAATCCTAATTCCTATCCTGATTTCTATTATTCTATTAAAGACCTATACAGAAAAAGGCAAAACTATAGAAGTTGTCATTCTACAACCTAATATCAACCCTTATACAGAAAAATACAATACTAGTGATGATCGTATTGGTACCTTATTAACATCATTGACTCAAAAAGCCACTACCTCTTCAACAGATTTTATTATTGCTCCAGAAACAGTGTTTGCAGATAATAATAGATTAACTAATTTTTCTAATTCGATCGCCAAGAAAACTGCTCAAAAAATATTAACATCATACCCTAATGCAAATTTCTTATCTGGGATATCGCTTATAGACGTATTTAACGACCCCAAAAGGATACGTAAACAAACTAACATTTATAAAGAAAATGTTTTTTATGATGATTACAACTCTGCTTTTTTTGTAAGCCCTGATGGCAACAATGAATTATACCATAAATCAAAGTTGGTTGTAGGGGTAGAAAATTTCCCGTATCAAAGTGTTCTTAAACCAATTCTTGGAGATGCCATGATAGACCTTGGTGGTACCGTTGCCAAAAAAACTACTCAAGAAGACAGAGAAGTATTTTTTAGTAAAGATGATGTGGGGATTGCTCCTTTAATTTGCTATGAAAGTATTTATGGCGAGTTTGTAACGGGCTACATTAGAAATAATGCAGACTTTTTAGCAATTATTACTAACGATGCGTGGTGGGGAAATACGCAAGGACACCAACAGCACCTATCATTTGCTAAGCTTAGAGCAATAGAAACTCGTAGAAGTATCGCCCGTAGTGCCAATACAGGAATTTCTGCCATTATAGATCAAACCGGAAATATTACCTCATCTCTTGGTTATGAAAAACAAGGAGTATTAAAAGGTACACTTATCACAAATGACAAAGTAACTTTCTATGTAAAAGCAGGAAACTATTTGGCCAGAATTGCTGTTTTTCTGTCTATTGGTATTTTTCTTTTCACGATAACACGGCGAAGGAATCATTAAATACTGTTTATTCTTACAAATAAAGTTTCTTTAAAACTTTGTTTCTATCTAACCTAGAAACCTTGTACCTTTACGTCTTTATATAAAATTGTGAATTACGTATCAGTAGAAAATATAGCAAAATCCTTTGGAGAACGTATTCTCTTTAAGGGTATCTCTTTCGGTATTAATGAAGGCCAAAAAATTGGTTTTGTAGCCAAAAACGGAACTGGAAAAACATCGCTTCTAAATATTATTGCAGGTGACGAAGAACCCGATGAAGGTCAAGTCGTTTATCGTAAAAACTTAAAAGTAGCATTCCTACCGCAAGAACCAAATTTAGACCCCAATCTTACCATTGAGCAAACCATCTTTGCATCAGACAATGAAATACTTCGGGTAATTGATACGTATGAAAAAGCACTTCAAAACCCAGAAGATACAGAAGCTTACCAACATGCATTTGAACAAATGGATGCCAATAATGCCTGGGACTTTGAAACACAATACAAACAAATTCTCTTTAAACTAAAGCTAGATGACCTAAGTAAAAAAGTAAGTGACCTATCCGGAGGACAAAAAAAACGTCTTGCACTTGCTAATATTTTATTAAGCAAACCCGAATTACTATACCTGGATGAGCCTACCAACCATTTGGATTTAGAAATGATCGAATGGTTAGAAGAGTATTTTGCAAAAGAGAACTTTACACTATTTATGGTCACTCATGACCGTTATTTTCTTGAAAATGTATGTAATGAAATCGTAGAATTAGAGAACGGTCAACTCTATAGCTACAAAGGGAATTATGCGTACTATTTGAACAATAAAGAGGCAAGAATTGCTAATGAGCAAATTACTACGGAAAAGGCAAAACAACTTTATAAAAAGGAACTAGACTGGATGCGAAGACAGCCAAAAGCTCGTACTACCAAATCTAAATCTAGGATCGATGATTTCTATGAAATCAAAGAACGAGCACACAAACGCCGTAATGATCATGAAGTACAACTCGAAATTAATATGGAACGTATGGGTAGTAAAATACTCGAGCTTCATAAAATTTCTAAAAGTTATAATGATCTTCTACTATTAGATAAATTCGAATATGTCTTCAAAAAAGGAGAGCGAGTTGGTATTATTGGTAAAAATGGTACAGGAAAATCTACTTTTTTAAATATGATTACCGGTGCAACTACCCCCGATCACGGTAAAATTGTTATCGGTGACACCATCAAATTTGGGTATTACACCCAAAAAGGCATTACAATTAAGGAAGGGCAAAAAGTAATCGAAGTAATACGAGAGTTTGGAGATTATATTCCACTAAAAAAAGGCAGACAAATCTCTGCTCAGCAATTATTAGAACGTTTTCTTTTTGATCGCAAAAAACAATATGATTTTGTAGAAAAACTTAGTGGTGGGGAACGAAAAAGGCTTTATTTGTGCACCGTTTTAATTCAAAATCCTAACTTTCTAATTCTCGATGAACCTACTAACGACCTCGATATTGTTACTTTAAATGTACTCGAAAACTTTTTGTTGGATTTCCCAGGATGTTTGATGGTAGTTTCACACGATCGATATTTTATGGATAAAATTGTAGATCACCTATTTGTTTTTAAAGGCAAAGGAGTCATACAAGATTTTCCTGGTAATTATACAGACTATCGAATTTATGAGAGTAGCAAAGAGCCTGAAGTCAAAATAGAAACTCCTACAGAGCCAAAGGTTAAAAACTCATGGAAAAAAGATAATAAAACCGCTCTATCCTATAATGAGCAAAAAGAGTTTAATAGAATTGAGCGAGATCTTAAAAAATTAGAGCTTCGAAAAAAAGAAATTGAAAACCTATTTGCCCAAGGAGATCTGGAAGGCGATAAAATTAATGAAGAATCACAAAAGCTTCAGAAGATTATACAAGATATCGAAGATAATGAAATGAGATGGTTAGAACTTTCTGAAAAGATGGAAGGTTAATTTCAATTAAAATATATGCTATTTCGAATTAAGGAATATTTCAGATTTCTGATCAAATCAACCAATCAACATGGGGTACACTCACCTTTTGTATATTCTTTGGTTACCAAATGTTTCTACAATCGTAAAAAAAAAACGTCTTATTCTCTTATCAAATCGATTTATAAACAACAAAACAAACCATCTCTTAGCTACAAACACCTTACCCTATTGGATCGATTACTATCTTATTTAAGATATAAAAATGTTTTACTATTAGAAAATACACCCCATCTTATTCAACAAATTATCTCACTTAATAATCAAGTTACAGTTTCTCGCAAAATAGATAAAAGCAACTATGATCTAATATATCTGGATGTATCACAATGTGTACCTATCCAACTTGACACCTTATTCTCTAAAACTCATAATGATTCTTTACTATTATGCAACAAAATACACCAAACCAAAGAGAATGTAACCATCTGGAATATGATTAAAAAGCATCCTAGTGTAACGGTTACTATAGATACTTATAGGCTAGGGTTTGTATTTATTAGACAAGAACAGGTAAAAGAACATTTTGTAATTAGGTTATAACCAAGGCAAAAGCATTGATTGATAAAGAATATAGAGAAAAGGTACTATGTTTTTAAATGCTTTTTCCCTGGCAATTATAGCATTTTTAGCCATAGCGAAATGGACAAAATATATGAATTAGGTTATCGAGAAAGTAAAAAGCAGTTAGATCCATATAAAACCAAACAAAAATGACACAAGAGCTACAAGAAAACTATGCCTCCTATTTTGAAAAAGAGTTACTCGAAGAGATTAATCAAACAGGAACTTTTAAAAAAGTTACTACAGGGGTTGAACTTATTAGACCTGGCAGCTACATCAAATCAATGCCATTGATCATTAACGGTGCTATTAAAATAATGAGAGAAGATGATAATGGAGATGAGCTTTTATTATATTTCCTGGAACGAGGAGATACTTGTGCCATTACTTTATCATGTTGTATGGGGCACCAAAAGAGTGGTATCAAAGCAATAGCAGAAACTGATGTAAAATTAATTATGATTCCTATTGAAAAAATGGAAGAATGGACCGCAAAATACAAAACTTGGAGAAACTTTGTTTTTGATAGCTACCATAATCGTCTTATGGAGGCTTTTGAAACCATCGACAGCATTGCTTTTTTAAACATGGATAAAAGATTACTTAAATATCTTAAAGATAAAATGAAAGTAAATGATACTGCTATTTTAAGAAATACACATCAACAAATTGCATACGACTTACATACATCCCGAGTTGTGATATCAAGACTACTAAAGAAACTTGAAAATGATAATAAAATAAAATTAAACAGAAATAATATAGAAATTATAAATCTTTAGACTTAATGTAACTAATGTTACTGAAATCATTATTCGCTGATGGTATTTTTGCCAAAAGCAATTGAATGGAAGCTATAGAGTTTATAGGGTATTTTGGGGCATTATTTATTGGTATTGTATTGGGTTTAATTGGTAGTGGAGGGTCGATTTTAACAGTCCCTATTTTTGTCTATTTATTACATATACCCCCTATAACTGCTACTGCATATTCTCTCTTTGTGGTAGGAGTAACGGCATTTGTTGGTGCTATTAATAATTTTAAAAAAGGACTAATTAATATTCGTACTGCAATTGTATTTTCGATCCCCGCTTTTATAACTGTTTACTTAACAAGAAAATACTTGGTATCTGCAATACCTAATAAGTTATTTTCTATCCAAGAATTTATCTTTACAAAAGACATAGCAATAATGATATTTTTTGCAATCATCATGCTTTTTGCCTCATTTTCAATGATTAAAAAAAGAAAAGAAGCTTTAAAAAAAGAAATGGTTGTTTCTTATAATTATCCTATCATTATAATAGAAGGCATACTTGTAGGTGCCCTAACTGGTATTGTTGGGGCGGGAGGTGGTTTTTTAATCATTCCTGCATTGGTGCTTTTTGCCAAACTACCTATGAAAGAAGCTGTCGCAACATCACTATTAATAATTGCAATTAAATCAATAATTGGATTTATGGGCGATATAGAAAATCTTATGATAGAATGGAATTTTTTGTTAGTATTTAGTATAATCTCAATAATAGGTATATTCATAGGAATGTATCTCTCTAACTATGTAAATGGTAAAAAACTGGAAAAAGGATTTGGGTGGTTTGTTTTAAGTATGAGTATTTATATCCTTATAAAGGAATTAATGTAACACACCCCAAATAACTAAAACAAAAGTAACAAATTACTGTAATCAGCTATACTTTATTTTAGAATGCAATCCTCTTATTAAATTTTAAAAAAACAGAAATCATGAAAATAGAGCAAATTTATACCGGATGCCTCGCTCAAGGGGCATACTATATAGAAAGTAATGGCGAAGCTGCAATTATAGACCCGTTAAGAGAAGTAAGCCCCTATATCGAAAGAGCTAAAAATGATAATGCAAAAATCAAATATATCTTTGAGACTCATTTTCATGCAGATTTTGTAAGTGGTCATGTTACACTTGCCAAAGAAACCGGCGCAATGATTATTTATGGCCCTAATGCTAATCCTATTTTTGATGCAGTAATAGCAAAAGATGAACAAGAGTTTATACTTGGTAACCTAACAATAATTGCACTTCATACGCCTGGACATACTATGGAGAGTACTACTTATTTACTACGAGATGAAAATGGTAAAGATCATGCTATTTTTAGTGGCGACACCTTATTTTTGGGGGATGTGGGACGCCCTGATCTTGCACAAAAAGCAGCTGATATGACACAGGAACAATTAGCAGGAACACTGTATGATAGTTTACGAAATAAAATAATGCCATTGGCAGATAACGTCGTAGTATATCCTGCTCATGGTGCAGGTTCTGCATGTGGAAAAAATATGATGAAAGAAACCATAGATACGTTAGGTAATCAAAAGCAAATAAACTATGCATTACGTGCAGATATGACTCGACGAGAGTTTATAAAAGAAGTAACAGACGGTTTATTACCACCTCCATCTTATTTTCCTTTAAATGTCAAATTGAACAAAGAAGGATATGAAGATATTGATGTTGTTATAGAAAGAGGAACAAAACCCTTGTCAATAGAAAACTTTGAAGTATTGGCAAATGAATCAGGAGCTATTATACTTGATGTAAGAGACAAGACTGAATATGTAAAAGGACATATTCCTAGATCAATATTTATAGGATTGGATAGTACTTTTGCTCCATGGGTAGGAGCTTTAATTGCAGATGTAAAACATCCAATACTATTAGTTACTCCAAAAGGGCGTGAAGAAGAAACAATCACTCGATTATCTAGAGTGGGGTTTGATAACACATTGGGCTATTTGGATGGGGGTTTTAATCAGTGGAAAGAAGCATCAAAAGAATATGATACGATAGATACTATTACTGCATCAGATTTTGAAAATATTGTTCTGTCTAATGAAGTTCCCGTTTTTGATGTGCGAAAAGAAAGTGAATTTAGTGCCGAGCATGTGGATAAAGCTGTAAATACTCCTTTAAGATTTATAAATGATCATATGAAAGATTTTCCGAGTGATAAAACTTTCTATCTTCATTGTGCAAGTGGTTACCGGTCAGTAATTGCTGCATCAATTTTAAAGAGCCGCGGTATTCACAATATGATAGATATTACCGGAGGCTTTAATGCAATAATGAAAACTGGTGTTAAGACCACTGATTATGTGTGCTCAAACAGACTAAAATAAAAGGTAAAACCTGAAAAACAAAATCTTAAAAATATGAATTGGATATACGAACCATGGCCCTGGTATATTTCGGGTCCCTTAATCGCTTTTACTCTGTTTTTATTACTCATGACAGGTAAAAAGCTAGGAATGTCTTCAAACTTAAAAACATTGTGTACCATTTGTGGTGCAGGAAAAACTGTAGATTTTTTTAGGTTTGATTGGAAAGCACAACGATGGAATCTCATTGTGGTTTTAGGGGTCATTTTAGGAGGCTTTTTAGCAAGCACCTATCTATCACATGATGTCCCTGTAAAAATAAATCCAGTACTTATTTTGGATCTTGAAAAAAAAGGGTTTGCCGATGCAGGAGAAGCATATTTACCAGCTAAATTATTCTCTAATGAAGTACTAACCGATCCAAAAGGTATCTTAATACTAGTCATTGGGGGTATATTAGTAGGTTTTGGAGCCCGCTATGCTAATGGCTGTACTTCTGGTCATGCAATTTCTGGATTAAGCAATTTACAGTTACCATCTCTTATTGCCGTTATAGGTTTTTTTATAGGCGGTTTAACAATGATTCATTTTATTTTCCCTTTAATTTTTTAATTATGCGCTCAATTATATATTTACTGATAGGAATTTTCTTTGGAGTAGTATTATTTAAATCTGAAGTAGCTTCGTGGTTTAGAATCTATGAAATGTTTACTTTTAAATCATTTCATATGTACGGTATAATTGGTTCTGCTATTTTACTAGGGATGATCTTCATAATGTTCATCAAAAAAAAGAAAATAAAATCTATTGATGGTGAAGAAATTTATATTTCGCCAAAAGATAAGGGTTTTAACAGATATATGTTTGGCGGAATTATCTTTGGATTGGGATGGGCACTAGCAGGTGCTTGTCCTGGGCCAATGTTTACACTACTCGGTGCTGGTTATCTACCTATCCTAATCGTAATTTTATCTGCTATTCTAGGCACTTTTTTATATGGATTGGTAAAAAGTAAGTTACCTCACTAAATCTATTACCAGTTCGTTTTGGGCAGTTTCTCCTAGGTTCCAACTTCTAATAGCATCAAAAGTTGCCTTGGCAATTTTCGTCAAGGCTTCATTGGTAGCAAATGCCTGATGAGGAGTAATCAAAACATTAGGAAGACTAATAAGCTTTTGTAATATGTTATCTTTCAGCTTATCTTTTGAATGATTATAAAAGAAAATACCATTTTCATTTTCATATACATCTGCCCCATAAGCCGCAATGCTTTTTAGTTCTAAGGCTTTGATGATATCTTTTGTATGCACTACCCCACCTCTGGCTATATTTATTAATATTGCACTTCGCTTCATATATCCTATGATTTTTGCGTCGATCAAGTGATGAGTTTGGGATGTTAATGGTACGCATAAAAACACAACATCTGATTGTTTCGCCAATTGTGCTAAATCACTATATATAATCTGATAATTATGTATTAAATTTTTATCTTCATAAAGATCATTGGCAATAATATTACATCCAAAACCACTGGCAATCTTTGCTATTACTTTACCTATTCTTCCGGTGCCTATAATTCCTACTATTTTATTGTTTAAATCAAACCCTACCAGATTACTTAGCGAAAAATTATAATTCTGTACTTGCTCATGTGCTTTTAATATTTTGCGATTAAGTGTCAGCAATAAAGTAAAAGCATGTTCTGCAATGGCATAAGGAGAGTATCCGGCAGCATTAGCAACTTTTAACCCTAGTTTATTGGCTTTATATAGATTTACATTATCATAACCTGTAGATCTAAGCGTGATATACTTAACTCCGAAACTTTTAAGTTGTTCCAGAACTTTTGAGGATCCATCATCTGCCGAAAAAATTGATACAACATCAAAACCCAGCGCCAATTGAACGGTATCGGCACTAAGCCGATCTGGTATATACTTTATTTGAAATTGATCATTATTCTCTTTTTCTAAAAAAGGAATCTCAAAATCTTTAGCGCTATATATTAGGATTTTCATCTATATTAGATTCGATTATTAATAATTGTTGTTCTTTTAAGGCCCATATCAAAATTTTCACATAATCATTAACCGCCTTTTTTATATTTTCTGGTTCGGTAACATCTATGGATCCTCTCCAGATAATTTCCTTTTCTTTATCAGGACATATGCAGTATAAAGAAGATTGTGCATGAAAAATCTGGTATTCATTGTAGTAATCTTCTTGAAAATAAATATCCTGATTTTCGTAATAATCATTTCTAAAACTCTTAAAAGTCTTATCAAGATTTCTAGTTGCTGATAATACCGTTACTTTATCTTCGACACCTATTACCTTTGACAATAGTATTGCATCAAAACCTTCTTGAAGCAATTCTGTTTCTAGCTTCATCAACCCTTCTTCTGTTATAGGAGAATCCGCATAAAATCTTTCAAAAAAATCCAGACTCCTAAACGCATTAACATTATTTTCTCTTAATTCTGAAGTTAGTTTTTGCTCAAAAACCTTTCTATTGTCCAAATTAGGTGTGATACCAATCACAAAAACTTTCTTAGCTTCGAAAGTAGAAATGTCAGGGTTTTTCCAGTTTTCTATTAATTCGCTAGAGGAGCATCCGATCAGTAAAATAATACTAATCATATATGCATATGACTTATTTATATTTTTTAAGTTCATTTTTATTATATTTTAATATTATTTTATCCAATCTGTTTGTTACCATTTTTGAGGGTATTTTTAATTTCACTAATCTAATCGAGTAATTCCCTTTGATCTGAATGAGCAGATAAACTTTCTATATGAAGTGTTTTGGCTTCAACGAGATAATATTTGTCATATACCCTTATTTCATTAGCCCCTTCCTACAACTCCCTACCTCTATCTCTTCTTGCCTAATATCTTACTAATAAAGGTGGATGTAATAGTTTCATCAAGTTGTTTTTAGATATTATAATACCATTATAAATGATACATCTATTTCATTTTTTCAATGATATTTAAAGTATGGTTAATATCTATTTTTCATTTTTTATGCTTTACATATAAGGTTTCATTTCCCCTTTTCTCTTTTTGAGCTGTTTTTCTATATCATCAAGTGTTTCTTTAAAAGCCAATTCATAGTTCTTTGCGTTGGATGTTGCATATATTTTTGGTCCTGGTAAACTTAGTTCCAAATCACAAATCTTTCCTTCTCCTTTGGGGTCATTCTCTTTTTTAAAAAACACGTTGGATTTAATTACCCAATCATATTTTTTATATATCTTATTTAGTTTTTCTCGTACATATGCTTCCAGAGTTTCACTTACTGGTATTTGTACAAATTGAATATTAATTTTCATACTACTTTATTATTTTAACGATTCATGATTTTTTCTTTATTGTGTATCTGTTTTTCAAAAACTAAAACTCACTAGCAAACGAAACATACCATTTGTTTTTAATACTTGTTGATGGACAACAATATTTAGTAAGGCACTAATTCGTATGCTCTATTTAATAAGAATACTCCTGCCAAAAACAGTAGCACATACAATATCTGAACAAGTTTTATATTGATAAATTTCAGCCACTTTATGGTTGCTATAGGAAAAACAAACAACAATAGACCTAAACCTAAAGCTATCCATCCGATCGAAGTAATGATGAATTTCCAATTTGACTCCCATATATTATGCAGTAATATGTTAATCAACCCAATAACAATAGCTATAAAAGAGGTAATAATTAAAAACTTCTGATCTTTAAGGTTTTCAAAAACTTCTTTAATTCTAGATGGATTAAAACTAAGAACGAAGAAAAAAACGATCAGATACCAGCCCCAAAATTTAGCTAAAAAAACAGATACATCCATTGAAAAATATTTGATTATTACCTCAAAAGTAATAGCCTATGAGTTTTTAAAAAATGACATCAATCAGTAACGATCCTGATATTTATCATAGGATTCGGCATTTTGTTCTTCTACTTTGTCAACATCTTAATTTTATACATATAAACACATGAAAACTACAGTTGCTATACAGAATCTAAAATGTGGCGGATGTGAAAGTACTATTGCAAGAAAAATTCATAAACTACCTGGTATTAAAGACATTTCTATAAATGTAGATACGCGCACCATATCTTTTAGTTATGAAACTAATGATGGGCTTGAAAACGTTCAAAAGGAATTAACTAAATTCGAATATCCCACAAAAGGTGATTCCAACCCAATAGTAGCAAAAGCAAAGTCTTACATGAATTGCTCTATAGGTAAAGTGAATAAGTAATATGCAATACACCATGAAAGAACAAATACAAAAGAAAACATCATCTAATACCATATATGGATTAGGGTTTATAGGAGCGGCCGTTTATTTTATCGGTACTGCCACTAGTTTCTGGGCAGGAGTTTTGGGATTATTAAAAGCTCTTGTTTGGCCTGCAATTATAATCTATGAAGTACTTAAATTTATGAATGCCTGAAATATCTACAGATCAGTTCATTGTTTTACATTAATACAACTTGTAGAAATTGTTTATGAATAGTCTAAAATCTTGTAACAAAAAACTTGAACTCTTTTGCTTCAAGCACATATTAAAACAACAAAACCCCTTTTTCAAGGGGTTTTGTTGTTTTTTAAGGTATTAATGTACTAATCCATCGTCGTAGGTTTTCCTTTAAACTTCCATTCAGAAATTCCTCCATCCAGATCATATATTTTGGTAAATCCTGCTTTTTTCATAAATGCAGAACACTTATTACTTCTTTTACCTCTACCGCAGTAAATTGCCACAGGTTTGGTTTTATCTATTGTAGAAATCAAATCTGTAAAATTTGAGGCCCAAAAATCTATATTGGTAGCTCCTTCTATATGACCTTCGGCATATTCTGAAGAAGTCCTAATGTCTATAAGTTGTATTTTTTCCATTTTTAACAAAGAATCCATTTCTTTTACAGAAATTAATTCTACTATAAAAGTATCTTCTTTTGTTTGTTTACAACTAGCAAACAACAATGAAGAAAACAACAATAAAAAAAGGAAACTCTTGCTCATGGATATAACTTATTCTACTACTTCACCATCCCAATTCATAAAACCTCCTACAAGGTTATAGGTAGTATCAAATCCCATTTGTTCCATCAACGCACATGCTTGGGCACTACGTGCTCCAGAACGACAATAAACATAATAATTTTTAGATTTATCAAGCTTTTCTACTTCATCCAAAAATTCTTGTCCTAAACGAATATCTATATTACGCATTTTTGGGATATAACCATCTTCTACTTCTTCTTCTGTTCTTACATCCAAAATTACCGCATTTTCATCGGTAGCGATTTGTTCTTGCCATTCTTCTTGTGTGATATCTTCTGCCATTTAAAAAAATATATTAATTAAAACTTCATTACTACAACACTATATTGTAATTATTACAAAGATAGTGAGTCTTAAAGAAATTATATACTGTTGCTTTAACTTAATCAAAAAACAGACCAGTCTTATGCCTTAATACTACATCCAATTGCCTTGGTCACTTCTATGGGTACTTTTTTTCCTTCTAGAAGTGCATTGACCGCATCTTGTAAATATTTTGCTGTGGCAGCATCAGCATCTTTGTAGTTATTATCTATGGCCCCAATATACCTTACCACATTACCCTCTGCGGTATTTTCAAGAACATAGACATGAGGTGTTTTGGTAGCGCCGTATAGCGGATATATTTTTTGACCATCATCAAATAAATAAGGAAAAGTAAACCCTTTTTCTTTAGATCTTTTTTTCATATTGTCAAAACTATCACCAGGATATGCTTTTGAGTTATTAGGGTTAATAGCGATAACTGGATACCCTTTGGCTTTAAACTCTTTATCCAATGCTATTATTCTATCCTCGTATGCAACAGAATATGGACAATGATTGCATGTAAAAATCAAAATAAATCCTTTTGCTTCTTCATAATTTGCCAAAGACACAAAAGAGTCATCAACATTTTTAAGGTTAAAATCGGTGGCAACATCTCCTATCGAATACCCTTTACTCATTTTAGGATTCGATACTTTATCCAATGCAAAAGCACTTACTGCAATTACAAAGGTTACGATAACTAAAATTTTTAATGTTTTCATTTTTTCTAAAGCTTTAGTTATTTACTATAATACTTTTTTTAATTCTTTTTCTAGTTCATTATAGGTAAAAGACTGTTCATAAAAACGGCGTACACCTCCTTTATAAATAATTGTTGCAGGTATAGAGCCGGTCCAGTTAAGATTCACTTTTGGGATCCAGGAATTGGCATCTGGGTCATCTAACAAAACTACTTTGCTCTGTATCTTTTGCTTTTTTAAAAAAGGAATTAATTTGGATTCTACCTGATTGGGTACATCCAGACTTACCAGGATTACTTCTACCTTATCATCAGGATATCTACTATTTACTAATTCAAAATATGGTAATTCTGCCACACAAGGCTTGCACCAGGTTGCCCAAAAATTAATTATTCTCGTTTTCCCATCATTTCTATGGAGTAAAGGTGTAATCCCTTCAAAATCGTAGACAGGAATTTCTACTCCATCTCCATTAAAACTATCTGTACAAGTAAGCGTAGCAGTTTTTTCTCCTTTACAACCGACAAAAAAGATGATCAAAATCATATATAAAAAACACTTGTACATACTACTAATTTATCAAAACCATTAATTAAGCAAAAGGAAATTAACAGAGTTTCTGAATTTTATCTAAATTTTATCTAAAATATTCTTGGTCTATACTTTTAAAACCAACATTCATTAAACCAAACAACAATTATACTATGCAATCCACGATTAAATTCAATTTTAACAAAGAATTAATACAACCTTATCTTTTTTCAAACAAAAACCAACATACATTTGTATATACAAATTTTGTATAAACAATTGAGCATAGAAAAAATCATAAAAACAGAAGTCAAACTACCAGTTAATAGGAAGGTTATTATTAATCTTCTGTATACCGAAAACTGGATGATGGATAAAATTAACCTGGAGTTAAAACCATTTGATGTTTCGATACAACAGTTTAACGTACTTCGAATTTTAAAAGGTCAAAAAGGGAAACCTGCTAACCTTTCTACTATTCAGGAAAGAATGGTTACAAAAATGAGTAACACAACTCGTTTGGTAGACAAGCTAATCACCAAGAAATTTGTTTCCAGAATTACTTGTCCTTCTAATCGAAGAAAAGTTGAAATTACCATTACTCAACAGGGAGAAGATTTTTTAAAAAAAGTAAACCCTGTCATGGAAAAATTCGAGAACAACATCACATCTTCTCTTTCTCAAGAAGATTTAATCTTACTGGATCAATTACTAAATAAACTAAGAAATACTAATTACTAATTTATATAACCCTATTTAATTTTAAAATCATGAAAAACAAGCTAAAATTAATAATCGCACTTATCGTTGTTGCTTCTACAACTACTTTTGCTCAGAAAAAAGAAATCAAAACTTCAGAAAGCACGATTAATTGGACCGGTAAAAAAGTTACAGGATCTCATGCAGGAACTTTAAGTTTCTCTAGTGGATATCTAACTTTTGAAGGAGATCAAATTAGTGGTGGAGAATTTACTGTTGATATGACTTCTCTTACGGTTACAGATTTAAAAGCTGGAGCTGGAAAAGAAAAACTAGAAGGACACCTTAATTCTGATGATTTTTTTGGAGTTGCTAATCACAAAACTGCTAAGTTAACAATTAAAAAAGCGACCAAAGGAAAAGAAGGATATAGTATAGAGGGTAGTCTTACTATAAAAGGAAAAACAAACCCAATAACTTTTGATCTTGCAATCAAAGAAAACGCTGCTACCACCACATTAAAAGTAGATAGAACCAAGTATGACATCAAGTATGGATCAGGTAGTTTCTTTGACAATTTAGGAGACAAAACCATTAGTGATGAATTTGAGTTAGCTGTAAACTTAAAAATGTAATTATTTTATCTTCCTAATTGTAAAATAATTTATATATTTGGCTCAATATTTAAAAAAATGAAAGTAATCTTAACAAATAATTGGTGGTGGTCTTCTCTAAGCGAAAATGTCGTGATATAGATCCTATTGTTATAAGTTAAGTTAACATATCAAAGGCTTGTCAAATCACGACAAGCCTTTTTTTATTGCTTTTTTAAAGAAAAGCAAAACAAATAATATTATTTCTAAATGTTGCACAATAAAATAGTAACATGGCACATTAGAAAAATGATAAACAAACATGTAAAATGAGCTATACTCTAACCACACATTTCAAACAAGTTCTAGCAGATACTTTCACTCCTGTAAGTGTATATCTAAAGATTAGAGATCGTTTCCCCAACAGTTTACTTCTAGAAAACAATGATTATCGAGGTAGTGAAAACAGTTTTTCATATATCTGCTGCAATCCTATTGCTACCATTAAAATTGAAAACGAAACGATTTATCAATCTTTTCCTGACAAAAGTATCCAGAAAACACCGATAACAGAAAAGACCAACATTCCGCAGGTAATTGAACAATTTGGAAATCAATTTAAAACCACTCAAAGCGATTTTAAATTTATAAACAATGGCTTATTTGGATATATTTCCTATGATGCTGTTAGGTATTTTGAAGATATCAACATCTCAAAAAAAGAAAGCTCTCTAGACATACCCGATATGCAATACACGGTATATCAAAATATCATTGCTATCAGTAATTTTACTAATGAAGCCTATATTTTTGCTCATTGCTACAACTCAGAAAGTAACATCCCAGAAATAGAATCGCTGCTTAAAGTCAAGAATTTTGCTTCTTATAATTTTACTACTGTGGGTGATACCACATCAAACCTAAATGACGAACAATATAAAGAGCATGTCGCTCTTGCCAAAAAGCACTGTCATAGAGGAGATGTATTTCAATTGGTATTATCTAAGCGTTTCTCTCAGAAATTTAAAGGGGACGAGTTTAATGTGTATAGAGCCTTAAGAAGCGTTAACCCATCACCGTATCTTTTTTATTTTGACTATGGTGACTTTAAAATATTCGGAAGCTCTCCTGAAGCACAACTTGTTGTAAAGGACAATATTGCCGAAATCCACCCTATAGCAGGAACATTTAAGCGTACCGGAAATGATGAACAAGATGCAGAGCTTGCTAAAAAATTATCGGTCGATGAAAAAGAAAATGCAGAACATGTAATGTTAGTAGACCTTGCTCGTAATGACTTGAGCAGAAACGGAAGTAATGTTACTGTCGAAAACTATAGAGAAGTTCAGTTTTATTCGCATGTAATACATCTGGTAAGTAAAGTAACCGGAAAAAAGCATGACCACACTACTACCATGCAAGTGGTTGCCGATACTTTTCCTGCAGGAACATTAAGCGGAGCTCCAAAACACATGGCTATGCAATTAATAGAAAAGTATGAAACAGTAAATAGAGATTTTTACGGAGGTGCCATTGGGTTTATGGATTTCTCTGGCAACTTTAATCATGCCATTATGATACGTACATTTTTAAGTAAAAATCATCAACTGCATTGGCAAGCCGGTGCCGGACTGGTTAATAACTCTAAAGAAGAAAGCGAACTTCAGGAAGTATATAACAAATTAGGTGCACTCACAAAAGCATTAGAATTAGCAGAAGAAATATAAAAATATATCCAAAAGTTTGGAGGAAACTCTAAAACTAAAATAAAGAATAATGAGTAAAAAAATATTGGTAATAGATAATTACGATTCTTTCGTTTATAATCTGGTTCATTACCTAGAAGATTTGGGTTGTGAAGTGGTAGTAAAACGTAATGATCAACTACGATTAGAAGATGTAGCTCCTTTCGAAAAAATTCTACTTTCTCCAGGTCCGGGAATCCCAGACGAAGCTGGATTATTGAAAGATATTATTAATACCTATGCTGATAGCAAAAGTATTTTTGGGGTTTGCTTAGGACAACAAGCTATAGGAGAAGTATTTGGAGCAGGCCTAATCAATCTTAATGACGTATATCACGGTGTAGCTACCAATGTGACATTATCGGTTACAGATGAGCCTCTTTTCAAAGGTCTTGAAAACTCATTTGATGTGGGAAGATATCATTCGTGGGTAGTATCAGAAACCAATTTACCCGATTGCTTGCAAGTAACTTCATATGATCAAAATGGGCAGATTATGTCGTTACGACACAAAGAGTTTGATGTAAGAGGAGTGCAATTTCACCCAGAATCGGTATTAACTCCAGACGGAAAAAAAATGTTAGAAAACTGGATCAATAATTGATCTTTGGTATACAACAAATGATAACTAAGTATTAATTAAAAACAATCCCATACAAAAGTCTTTGTACAAAAAGGCTTAGGGTCCTGGTTATGAAAAATTTACTTAACAGATTAATCAATCATGAGACCATCTCTAAAGAAGAGGCAAAAAGTGTTTTGGTAGACATCTCTAAAGGAGAGTTTAATCAAAGTCAAATTGCATCTTTTCTTACAGTATATATGATGCGTAGCATTACTATAGAAGAACTCGAAGGTTTTAGAGATGCTTTATTAGAGCTCTGTATTGCGGTAGATCTAAAGGAGTATAATCCTATCGACCTTTGCGGTACAGGAGGTGATGGTAAAGACACGTTTAATATCTCTACCCTATCTTCTTTTGTGTCTGCAGGAGCCGGAATCAAGGTTACAAAACATGGTAACTACGGTGTTTCTTCAAAATGTGGTAGTTCGAATGTGATGGAACATCTGGGGATAAAGTTTAGTAATGACAAGGATTTTCTAAGACGTAGTATCGAAGAAGCTGGAATCTGTGTATTACACGCCCCATTATTTCATCCTGCTATGAAAAATGTTGCTCCTATACGAAGAGAATTAGGAGTAAAAACATTCTTTAATATGTTGGGGCCGATGGTAAATCCTGCTTTTCCAAAAAATCAAATGGTAGGTGTTTTTAATCTTGAACTAGCAAGGATGTATGGTTATCTTTATCAAAATACAGATAAAAACTTTACCATTGTTCATGCATTAGATGGGTACGACGAAATATCACTAACGGGAAGCACAAAAACAATTTCAAATCATACAGAAGGTATCTTAACTCCGCGAGATTTTGGAGTAGCTGCATTAAAGCAAAGTGAAATTTCTGGTGGTGACTCTATAGAGACATCGGCAAAAATATTTATGGATATTTTAAGTGGTAATGGAACCGAAGCTCAAAACAATGTGGTTTGTGCAAATGCAGGTATAGCTATTGCTACGGTAGAAGGCCTACAACCTAAGCAAGGATTTGAAAAAGCAAAAGAATCTTTGCTATCAGGCAAAGGGTTAGCTGCCTTAAAGAAAGTACAGGAATTAAGTAAAAATTAATTACCAACAAAACACTTACAATGAAAGTTGAAACCTATAAAATTGCAGGGTCAAAAGAAAAGGAAACCGGATTATTAATTACGGAAAATGAAGATTGGATTTTGGTAAAACATATTCCTGTAGATTATGTAGTCGATGGATTCAAACTTTACCGGAAAAGTGCAATTAAGAAACGAAAATCAAAAAGTAAAGAAAATAAAATAACACGTGTTCTTACACTAAAAAAAATAGACACGAATATCCCCGAAGGTTTTACATTCACATCCCCTATAAAAACATTACAGTGGTGTGAAAACAAATATGGTTTATTCGAGTTTCAGGATAGTGACGCAACATTATTTTACGGAAAGTTAAACCAATCAGAAAACTCGGACTTTTGTATAGATACCATAGACGCAGACGGAGTTATCGAAAAAGAGTACGACTATCAATTTCCTGAAGAAGAAGTAGAAGTGATCACTTTTGAAACCGACTATTTTGAGTCTGTAAGACTATTGATGAATGACCAATTAAAAAAACAAGGGCAACTTATAAAAGTAGTATAAAAGCCTATATACAACACTAGTAACCAAACATGAACATACTTGATAAAATAGTCGCTGACAAGCACAAAGAAGTTGAATTAAAAAAGAGTATCATCCCTATTAAACAATTGGAGAACTCTGTATTATTTGACCGTGCAAAAAACTCGCTGGCAACTGCTTTACGAAATAGCACAACAGGCATCATTGCAGAACATAAACGTAGATCACCATCTAAGGCTCTGATCAACCAAAAAACAACCGTGACAGAAGTAGCACAAGGATATCAAACTGCCGGGGTATGTGGAATGTCAGTATTAACAGACGGAAAATATTTTGGTGGCTCTCTAGATGACTTACTACTTGCCCGTGCATCGGTGCAAACACCTCTATTACGCAAAGAGTTTATCATCGATGAATACCAATTATTAGAAGCAAAAGCACATGGTGCCGATGTGATCCTGCTTATTGCAGCAATATTAACAAGAGATCAAATAAAATCTCTTTCAGAGTTTGCAAAAAGCCTATCGCTAGATGTATTGTTAGAAGTTCATAATCACGAAGAATTACAAAAATCTATCATGCCCTCGCTGGATATGCTAGGTGTAAATAATAGAAACTTAAAAACTTTTGAGGTTAGTACCGAAATTAGTAAATCGCTAAGTACCCAAATTCCAGATGATTTTGTAAAAGTTTCAGAAAGTGGTATCAGTAGTATCGAAGCCATTAAAGATCTACAGCCCTATGGCTATCAAGGCTTTCTTATAGGAGAAAACTTTATGAAAACAGAAAATCCCGGGGCTAGTGCTTTAGAATTCATTAAAAACCTTAATGATTAAATCCTGATATCATGAAATTGAAAGTGTGCGGAATGAAATATCAAGAAAACATAAAGGATGTAACTGCATTACAACCTGACTATTTAGGATATATTTTCTATGAGAAATCACCTCGTAATTTTGAAGGAGATATCCCTAACATTCCTGATCACATAAAAAAAACTGGTGTATTTGTAAATGCAACTATAGATTTCGTTTTAGAAAAAATACAACAATACGATTTTAAAGCGGTACAATTACATGGTAATGAATCTGTAGCATATTGTCATGAGCTAAAAGCAGCTATAGAACAACTCGGTAAAGAGTTATCGATAAAACTATGGAAAGTATTTTCTATCAAAGATGAATTTGATTTTTCGAGACTAACGCCTTACGAATCTATTGTAGACTGTTTTTTATTTGATACTAAAGGAAAAGAAAAAGGAGGCAACGGATATACATTTGATTGGCGTGTTTTAAATAACTATCCCTCTACTAAGCCGTTTATTTTAAGTGGCGGTATTGGATTAGAAGAGATCGAATCCATTTCATCATTTCTAGACAAACCTGTTTCTAAATTTCTATATGCCATCGATGTGAATAGTAAGTTTGAAACAGCACCAGGATTAAAAAACATACAACAACTAAAAGAATTTAAAAAACAGCTATTTACAGATTCATTTTTAAATGACGAAATAGCAACCAATAACGAATAACTATGAATTATCAAGTAGACGAAAAAGGGTATTACGGAGACTTTGGGGGAGCTTATATTCCTGAAATGTTATATCCTAATGTAGAAGAATTAAGAACGAAGTACCTAGAGGTGATTAGCGAACCTTCTTTCAAAGAAGAATTCAATCAGTTATTAAAAGATTATGTAGGGCGCCCTTCTCCTCTGTACTTTGCAAAACGTCTTTCTGAAAAACACAATACCAGAGTTTACCTAAAGCGTGAAGACCTAAATCATACAGGAGCACATAAAGTAAACAATACGATTGGTCAGATTCTGGTAGCCAAAAAACTAGGCAAAAACCGAATTATTGCAGAAACAGGCGCTGGACAACATGGCGTAGCCACTGCTACGGTTTGCGCATTGATGGGAATCGAGTGTATCGTATATATGGGAGAAATTGATATTAAACGTCAAGCTCCTAATGTAGCACGAATGAAGATGCTTGGAGCCACAGTGATACCCGCAACCTCTGGTAGTAAAACCCTAAAAGATGCCACCAACGAGGCTATTAGAGATTGGATTAACAATCCTGTAGACACCCATTATATTATTGGATCTGCTATAGGACCTCATCCCTATCCTGATATGGTAACCCGATTTCAATCCATCATATCAGAAGAAATCAAATGGCAATTAAAAGAAAAGGAAGGTCGTGAAAATCCTGACTATGTAGTAGCTTGTATAGGTGGCGGTAGTAATGCTGCCGGGACATACTATCATTTTCTAGACAATCCCGACGTGGGGATTATAGCCGTAGAAGCTGCCGGAAAAGGAATTCATAGTGGTGAAAGTGCTGCCACCTCTCAATTAGGCAAAGAAGGAATCATTCATGGTTGTAAAACCTTATTAATGCAAACCGATGATGGACAAATCACAGAACCCTACTCTATCTCTGCCGGATTGGATTATCCTGGTGTAGGACCGATACATTCTCATTTGTATCGTACCGGTCGTGGTAAATTCTTTTCTGTAACCGATGATGATGCTATGATTGCAGGATTAGAATTATGTAAACTAGAAGGGATCATTCCCGCAATAGAATCCTCTCACGCACTGGCTATTTTTAATGATAAAAAATTTAAACCAGATGATGTGGTGGTCATTAGTCTTTCTGGACGAGGTGATAAAGATTTAGAAACCTATATCAATCATTTTAAACTGTAACGATCCCCAAGAAACCATGATCGTTTTACACCGTATCAAACGATACGATAACATTTGACAAACAATATTATAAAATATTTCCATCATGACGGAAAAATTATTACAAACAAAAAATAGAATACATACGGCATTACAACAGGACAAAAAATTGCTGTCTATATATTTTACTGCAGGCTACCCTGCTTTACAGGATACTGTAAAAGTTATACAAAATCTTGAAAAAAGTGGCGTCGATATGATAGAAATCGGATTGCCATTTAGTGATCCGTTGGCAGATGGCCCTACGATACAAGATAGCTCTACCGTTGCGCTTAAAAACGGAATGACCACCAAACTGTTGTTTGATCAGTTAAAAGACATCAGGTCTTCTGTAGAAATCCCTTTAATCATCATGGGATATTTTAACCCAATGATGCAATACGGTATTGAAGCTTTTTGTGCCAAATGCCAGGAAATAGGCATTGACGGATTGATCATTCCTGATCTTCCTGTGGCAGAGTATCATGAGCACTATCAGGAAACGTTCGAAAAATATGGACTAATCAATGTGTTTTTAATTACTCCTCAAACTTCAGACGAGCGTATTCGTTTTATTGATAGTGTATCTAATGGATTTATCTACATGGTGAGTTCTGCCAGTACCACAGGAGCCAAAAATACTTTTGGCGATGTACAGCAGCAGTATTTTGATAGAATTAAATCATTAAATCTTAAAAACCCACAGATTGTAGGTTTTGGTATTAGTAATCATGAAACTTTTACACAGGCAACTCAAACTGCCAAAGGAGCCATTATAGGATCTGCTTTTATCAAGCACCTTACCCAAAATGGTGTGGATACCATTGGTGAGTTTGTAAAAGGAATACGATAGATACACCAACCGATCGTAAAAAATGATAAAATATTTATCCCTTACCGATTAAAGGCTTTTACATATTTACAAATAAATATAAATGAGAATATTGGGCATATATTGTATACAACGCTGTTTTATACAATTATTTTGAATAATATGAAATACATAATTCTAATAACCTTTGCTCTATCTTTATTTGGATGTAATTTTGATAAAGAAGGACGATCTAAATCGTATTCTACAACTTCTATTCTGAAGAAATCTAAAAAGATTAAAAAAACACTCAAGATAATAATTACCAAGTGGCTATTAACTTTCTTAATTCTTATATTAAAAACAACAGTAGTTTAGGAGTTATCGAATGGACAAAAACTTCTTCTCTTGTGACAGAAAACTTTAAAAAGGAATTAGAGAATATTGTAACAAAAGCAAGGGAAGAAGATCCGGAATTAGGGCTTGGCTTTGATCCGATACTTGATGCTCAAGATTATCCTGATGAAGGTGTTGAACTTTTAAATTTTGACTCTGAAACTGGTTATGTTATAGTTAAAGGAATTAAGTGGGATTCTTTTAATCTAACAATGAAAGTTATAGCCAAAAACGGAAAAGTGCTAGTGGATGGTAGCGGAACTATAAATATCCCAGAAGATAAACGATCCGAAAGATAAAACTGCATACAACAACACGATATGTGATCATAACAGCTAAATGATGAATCGAATTGTTCTTTTATTTTTTGCGAATCGCAATGCATTCATAATCAAAAAGTTAACAGTAGATACATAGAAAAATCTAACACAGAGGTAACATTTTGCCTTGCTACGACATATATATTAAACGTGTGTGTAATTAAAATAAACAAATTGAAAAGCAAATTAATCATCCTTTTGGCAATTTTACTTTGTAGCTGCGGAGCTCAAAAAGAAAATAAGAAAAAGTTAACTAAAGTCAGATTTGTATCATATAGATTGTTTAACGAAATTCACAATTATTATTATTTTAACGATACTATCAAAATAGAAACACCTTTAGAAAAAACTATTTATATACCAAATACATATAAGAAGTTTACTGCTCGTAAATTTAGAAATAAAGTTTATAGAAATGAATTAGACTGGGGAAATTTATACAAAAGATGGACAACTAGATATAAAGTAGAAAAACATCCAAATGACACCAAAACAATTCTTGGAATCAAGGGCTATAAATTAATAATACATGAGAATAGTAAAAGAACATTTGATACTTTTGACGAAGTATATGAATTATATGTATCTGACAAATTTAATATCCCTTTCAACCATTATGATTTCCTCAAAGTTAAGAATACTCTAAACTATAGTGGACTTATACTCGAATGTAAAACTTATTTTAAAGAAACACCTTTATTGAATATTACTTACACGTTAGAAAAATTTAATACTGAAAAACAAGACGAAAAATTGAAGAAAATTGATTTTAGTAAATATGAATATCATCGATTATAAAGTATTTACACACAATAATGTACCTAATCATAGTAATTAAACAATGAATCGAATAGACGTTGTATTTTTGGTAAAGCGCAATGCTTCCAAAAGTAAAAGTTAACAATCAATATGCAGAAAATGTCGATGACTTGGTAACATTTTAAACTGCTACGACACATATATTAAACATTACCAATAATTGCTAATGAAGGAAATTTACCAACCAAAATTTGTTGAAAAGCTATTTGACAAAATGAGCCGTTCATATTCAAAAGTGAATTATATAACTTCATTTGGATTTAGCGAAAGATGGAGAAGGCAATGTGTTGAAGAAATTGAAATTGAAAAAGGAAAAGTTATTGTCGATTTGATGACTGGAATGGGAGAGTGTTGGAAACATATTTTAAAAAAGTGTAACAAAGATTCAAAATTAATTTCCCTTGATTTTTCTACAGAAATGATAAAGCGAGCGCAGAAAAATAAAAAAGTATTTAATAATTATAACATAGAAATTCTTAAAGAAAATGTTTTTGAAAATTCAATTAAAAATCAAACCGTTGATTATATAATCTCTGGATTTGGATTGAAAACGTTTAACGATGAACAACTTGAAAAATTAGCAACCGAAATAAATCGAATTCTAAAATCGAATGGAAAATTCTCCCTTGTTGACGTTTCAGTTCCTAAAAGTTCAATACTAAAACCTTTTTATCTTTTTTACTTAAAGAATATAATTCCGACACTAGGAAAGTTGTTTCTTGGAAGTCCAGAAACCTATAAAATGTTGGGCATCTATACTCAGGAATTTAGAAACTCAAAAAACGTTCACAAAATATTTGATAGATTCGATTTTGAGGTTGAATATGTGGAGTATTTTTATGGATGTGCTACTGGAATTAAGGGGCGAAAAATAAAATAACCATTGGTAACAGTACCTATACAATAGTTTGAAGTTTATGGCTAATCCAAAAGTTATTGCTTCCTTGGTTTGTCGTTAAAGACTTAAATTTAGTATTTTAGAAAAAATAAAAACAAAAGATAGACTTTAGCTAAGTGTTAGATCGAAAACTAGTGATTTTCTGATTTCGTACTACACATAGTTCAACGTTAGGATTAATTTGATGAAAAACTACAAAGTAATAATTATTCTTTTAATCCTGATTGGATGTAATGAAGCTCACAAAAAAAAGAGTTTTAAGGCCAAAGTTAATTTTGACAACTTTCCAAAAGCTTGGCAAAGACTAACCGAAATTAATAACGAACTTACACTATATTTCCCTTGTAAAGGAGGAGATAGAAGTATTCAATTCTCTCCTCTCTCTAATGGAAATAAATTAATGCACATCAACTATGAAGAACAATACTTTGATTTCTTGGTTAAAGAATTAAATAAAAAAGGAGATAATCATTTTTTAGAAGTAATCGACAGAAAATCTAATAAACTAAAAGTTTTTAGAATAGAAAATTATGAAAAACAACACAACTTAGCTTACTGGAATTGGGAAAATAATGGAAAAAAGCACAGATACTTATTCACTACATTTGATACCATTAGTAAATATCCTGTTGTACATCAACCTTGTAAAGAATGTCCAGGAACTCCTTGTGAAAACATTGAGAGCATAGAAGGAATATATCAAGTAGAATTACCATATACTCTTTCTCTAGATGGAGGCGATTATCGAGAATTAAGTTTTACTATAGCAAAAGATTCGACTTCTTTATTAGAAATTTACTACTATCCCGAAAACGAAAATCAAGAGGGCGAATCTCTTAAGTATAATGGAAAGGTTAAAATTGACAGTATTTATTTTACTGTTCAATTTCACAATTTTAGCACTGAATTATCTAAGTATTTTAATCCAAAAAAAGAACCTAAATTAAAATACTTAAATGATAGTATTTTTAGATTCAGAAAGTCCGTTGATGGATTAATTATTGATGATTCTTTTTGTGAGAATTGGGAAATGAAAAAATATAAAAACTAAGCCTAACAATTTATATAGTGTATATGCTCCCTATGAGATGCAAACGTACCATATAAGAGGTTTTAGCAGTAAGTAAAGTAATCCAAAAAATAACAGAGAATAAAATGGCTATATATGCTTATGCTGATGAAACAATATTTACAATAAATTCTCAAAAAAATAAATCTGCATTAGGCTGTGGAATGTTTATCTCAGAATTTAAAATAACTAAATCTGTAATTGACGAAGCTTTACAAAATCTATCAAACGATATAGATTTTGACATCAAAAAAGACAAAAGAACTTTAATTAATGGTTTTTTTCATGCATCAGAAGATAGTAAAAATGGGCACTCGCACTTTTGTCGTTCAATAAACAAAAATATAAAAGGAACTTTTGATTATACATTCAAAAATAATGTCGGTAAAAAAGATTTATCGAAAAGTAACTTTACCGAAAAAATATTTGATCGATGCTTAAGTAGTTCAACTTTAGAATTATTCCTCACAACAGATGAAGTGCATTTAATAATTGAAAAAAGAGATCAATTAAATGAAAAAAATATTTCAGATTGGAAAAAGAAATTATATCATCTCTATGAAGGAGTGTCATACAATATTCCATCATATAAAACATTTTATCCAAAAATAAATATATTACTTAAAGGTAAAAATGAACCAGGACTTCAAGTAGTTGATTTCTTAATTTGGGCTTCAAATAGAACACATAAATTAAAACCTGACAATACTTGGCATAAACGAATAAAATATACTACTTGGCATTCTTATAAAGAAGAAAACGATTTCAATAGAGCCCAATTTCATTTAAATTCTTATCCAAAGGAAATATCTAGCCTTGATAATTATCCTCAAAAATTTACAAAACCAAAAGAATGGGAAGAATATTTAAATGCTTATGTTCACATCGAAAAATTTCTTGTTCATATTGAAAAATCCGATTTTAATGAAAATAACATTCATTTGTACGATAGCTTTAATAAAATATCTGAAAAGCTAAAAAATAATGAATACTCCATAGACAGTGATGATATTAATCAAATTGGAAGTGTCTATCTGAGGCTATTTGACTCGCTTCCCGTATACTCACATATTTCTAATACTGACACAGAATCTTGGACCATACTATTTCATACAAAATACCTTGCTTCAATGTTTGTAAGGAAAGGAAAAATTCATTTTAACAGAACACGTGACGAAGTATTAAGGTGGAGATACAAGATGCTAACAGAGAATCAAAATGAATTTAGAGAATTAATTTACCAATAGCACCTACTTCTAATAATGTATAAAAAACATAGAGTTTTGAGACTTAATCGAAAATCCTGTGTTTATTTACAAAGTCACCAAATGTAAAATTTGATGTTTACAAAAAATGATAAGAGCAAAATATTTATATTTGGCTTAGTACCAATCCGAAACGTATCACTTATCACCCGCCTTATGTTTCTTATAACGAATATCGACAAACACTTGAACTAAGATTTTTTATCCGATTTATTGTCTCTTGGCTTTTGTTTACTTGGTAATCTTTTAGCTTCTTTAAGACTTTTACTTAGTATCCATTCTATCTGACCATTAACACTACGAAACTCATCATCTGCCCATTTTTCTATCTGTTTAAAAGTTTCTGGATCAATTCGTAGCACAAAGGATTTTCTTTTACTCACATTTAAGAATTTAGAGTTCCTGCATTCACTACCGGGACAGCTTCTTTATCACCACATAAAACAACCATTAGATTACTCACCATAGAAGCCTTTTTATCATCATCAAAATCAATAATATCATCTGTAGCCAGCTTATTCAATGCATCCTCAACCATACCAACAGCTCCTTCTACTATTTTTTTTCTAGCAGCTACTATGGCAACCGCTTGTTGCCTTTTTAACATAGAACTAGCAATTTCTGGAGCATATGCCAAATATCCAATTCTTGCTTCCATAACTTTAATACCAGCAATAGCCAAACGCTCTGTAATTTCATTTTCCAAAGCTTCATTTACTTCATCCATCCCCGATCTTAAAGTAAACTTGGCTTGTTCATCATCAAAATTGTCATACGGGTACGACCCTGCAAGTTTCCTCACAGCCGCATCGGTTTGTACTTTTACAAACTCCTCATAATTATCAACGTCAAAAGCCGATTTATAGGTATCTGCAACTTGCCAAACTAAGATTACATTAATCATAATAGGGTTTCCAATTTTATCATTCACCTTCACGCGCTCGCTATCAAAATTTCTAGCTCTTAATGAAATTTTTTGCCGTGTAAAAAAAGGGTTCGCCCAGAAAAAACCATTTTCGCGAACAGTACCCTTATAAGCACCAAATAAGACCAATACTTTGGAACTATTCGGGTTAACTATAAAAAAACCTTTGATCACTGCTATTATAAAGATCCCAAGGATAAAGAAAATTGGATTTTTAGCTACCAATAAACCTACTACCATACTAATAACTACAACTAGTAATACTAGGAGCATTAAATAGCCATTAGTTGCTTTTATTTGAGTTTCTTTTTTCATAATGATATTATTTTGATATCACAATAATACTAAAAAAAGTTCAATTTTAAAAATTAGAATCATATTTCTGAATGAAATAAACGACCAACAATTTGTACTTTGCATGCGCAATGTGTTAGGACATGTACCCAATTACAAAACCAAACCCTGAAAAACAAGATCAAATGAAAACAGCAATTATAATTGGAGCCACTTCTGGAATTGGAAGAGGGCTTGCCGAAAAGTTAATCAAGAATGATTGGACTGTTGCAATAACAGGTAGAAGAACAGAGCTTCTTGAAGAAATAAAGCTGAAATCAAACAATCAAATAACTACTCTTGTACATGATGTTACCGAAATAGAAAACTCTGACAAAAAATTAGAAACTCTTTTCGTAAAGCTAAAAAAAGTGGATTTGGTTGTGGTTTCTTCTGGTGTATCAGAACTAAATCAGAAGATGGACTGGGAAATTGAAAACAAGATCATCCAGACTAATATAAACGGTATTGCAAAAGTTTATGAATTCGTATTTTCAAAATTTCGACAACAAGGATATGGTCATATGGTTGGCATAACGTCTATTGCATCTATCAGAGGGAACCGTTATTGCCCATCGTATAGTGCCTCAAAAGCATTTCAGGCAAACTATCTTGAGGCTTTAAGATGTATCTCCAAAAATGAAAAATTATCTATAAAAATAACAGATATACAACCAGGTTTTGTAGCTACTCCAATGGCCAAAGGAGACGGGTTATTTTGGGTAGCTCCTGTTCCTAAAGCTGTAAGTCAAATTTATGCAGCAATTTTAAAAAAAAGAAGAAAAGCATATATCACAAAAAGATGGAGGTTAATTGTATGGGTTATGAAACTTGCTCCAAATTGGGTTTTAGAAAAAATGTAGACTCACAACCAACTATAACTACCTATATCCTTATAACTCCAAATGAACAATTGAAGAACTCTTGTTAAAGCATGATAATGGCAATCAGAAATTAGCCTATCCAAAGGCATAAAAATTGAAAAGCTATGTAACATTTCATCTTGTTATAACACCTATATAAAAACGTTGTTTATAATTCTAAGAATCATATGGCGTTATCTAATGCTAAAGTTTTAGATAAAATTTTATAATCGAAAAAATTGGAAACTGGATAAAATTTGATTTGCTCTATAAAAATTCAATAACAATAAATTATCAGTTAGTTGAAGACCCAAATAACAAGCACTCGAAATATTTAGAATATATTGCTACAGAAATAAACAACCTATAATCCTGTGTATTAAATTATAGTTACATACACCAGACTACGTTTATCATACTAAAACCCTAATAATCAACAAAAAATGCAACAAAAAAAAGATTGGTTTGTCGAAAAAGCAAATGACTATGACACCAAAAAACATAGAACGCAAAATGTTAGGAATATTGCTAAAGGAATTTTAAACGAAGTATCATTTTCTAAGCACATGAACATTATGGACTTTGGTTCTGGTACAGGCTTATTATTATCAGAAATTGCTCCTCATGTAGGTAAAATAACAGCTGTTGACATCTCCCCTTCTATGAATGCTATTCTCAAAGCAAAAAGAGTGGAGTGCGAAGTTGAACTACTAGAAATGGACTTGACCACAGAAAAATTAGATCAAAAATTTGATGCTATTATATCTTCTATGACACTTCATCATATACAGGATGTTCAAGGGTTATTTAAAAAATTCTATGATTTATTAAATGATGACGGCATTATAGCAATCGCAGATCTTGATACCGAGGATGGTTCATTTCATACAACAGACACAGGAGTATTTCACTATGGTTTCGATAGAGAAGAATTTAAGAGTATGGCTAAAAATGTAGGGTGTAGAAATATAAAAATTCAATCCATTAGCATAGTAGAGAAGCCTACAGGTAATTATCCGGTCTTTTTACTAACCGCCGAAAAGTGATCATTAACATTACAATAGATAACTATAATATTAAAGAAAATAGTTCGATGCTATGATCGAAAAAAAATAAAAGCATTGTAACGTTTTGTGTTACCTAGATACCTATATTAGACATTAAGAAGTATTAAACAGTAGTTATGATTGTAAAGAGTGACCATACCAGAGACTTTGATACCATTTACGAGATTATTAATGATGCTTCTATCGCTTATAAAGGGATAATACCAAAAGATAGATGGAAAGAACCTTATATGCCTAAAGCCGAATTAGAAACTCAGATAGCAGAAGGTGTAGAATTTTGGAGTTATAGGGAAAATAATGAAATTCTTGGGATTATGGGAATCCAATTTAAACAAGATGTCACTCTGATTAGACATGCCTATGTACGAACTATAGCAAGACAAAAAGGTATTGGAGGAAAACTACTGAATCACTTGACAGAAATGACGCAAAAGCCCGTTTTAATAGGTACCTGGGTAGATGCCAGCTGGGCCATATCTTTTTATGAAAAACATGGTTTTAGAACCTTATCAAGAAAAGAAACCAATCAATTATTAAAAACATATTGGTCTATCCCGCAAAGACAGGTAGAAACTTCGATTGTTTTGGCAAGTAACACATGGAAAAGGAACTAAATAGATTTCATATAAACCAAAGTATATCGCATCTAATATAGAATAATATAAAATGAATGTAGCAATCAGGAAATATAACCCCTCAAAAGATTATAGTCAGCTACTGCAAATCATTATATCAGAAGGTGATGAATGGAAAGAGTACTTACACCCAAAATATAAAATACCCCTAGAACAATCCATTACTTATGTAGCCTACTACAAGCAAGAGTTGTGTGGATACTCCCGTTCTATAAACGATGGTGATTTTTTTATCTGGATTATGGATCTATTAGTAGACAAGAAATATAGAGGTCATGGTATAGGAAAAAAATTAATGGAACATCACATTCAAGAATTTCCTAACCTGGATGTTTTTGTATTATCTGATGTCGATGCATATTATCAGAAACTAGGGTACAAAAAAGAAGGCTCTCTATTTAAGGTTAGATGATTTTATAACAGATAAATCACTCACAAGCAGAGAATAAACAACACCTTTACTATACTTCCAAAACTTCATCCCCTATTTATACCTCTAGATATTTTATTAACATTAGAACAGATAAATGCATCTTTTACAAAAAAAAAGCAACAAACAAGGTAACATAGTACCCATTTATAACATTCATTGTAAACGTTACCTTAAATTATGAAAAACACCCTTACATTACTTATGATTATTTTAGCTTCTCATCTGGTAGAAGCACAATTTATAAAAGAAACATCGATAAACGCACAAATTGGATACGCGCTTAGTTCACCTAATAACAGTGTAGATCAAATTGTTAATGATGGTTTTTTTATACAAGGAGAATTGATTCTAAAAGCAGCTTCGTGGATTGAGTTTCGACCCTATACAGGTTTGATTATTACCAATTCTGATGGAAAAGACCTAAATGGCAATCCTACAGACGAAAAAGCCGAATCCAAAGCATTTTTGTTAGGCGGTAAAGCTAGGGTGAGAGCACCTATCCCATGGATTGCACCATATATAGAAATCGGAATCGGTACTTCTATTGGTAACTTTAGAACTCTTACAGCTTTTGATGATATTAATAAAGGCGGAATAATTTATCATATTCCTTTTGCTCTTGGATTAGAATTGGGGCAAAATAATAATGTTGACATAGGGCTTTCTTATTATATACAACCCGATGTCAAACAGTATGCCGGGGCTTTTGCTATTGGAGTTACAATTCCTTTAAATAAATAAAAGATCTTTTTCTATACCAGTGTGACAACAATGATCATGTAAAATCCAATCGAGCCCAAGAAGCAATCCAACAATAAACGTTTGAATTGGTTTCTACAGGCTCGATTTAACAATTAATAAGCTGAGATTTGTTATTCTAATATAATTTTCTTTCTCATTTCCTGCCCTTCTTGCAATACCTCAACTACATAGATACCCGCAGCAAAGCTGGTAAGATCTATCTGTTTGTCGACCACTGTGGTTGACAATAATTTTCTTCCTGTTAGTGAATAAATATTAACTATAGCATCTTTAGAATTAAAGACATTGATGTTTATTTTACCTTTTGTAGGGTTAGGATACACTTCAAAATTTGGTGTAATGGTAACTGCATCATCAAAACTTTGTGCTACCTCTTTTTCATCAGAATCTTCTGCTATCAACTGTGATTTTGCAGCAATATTGGTACCGTATCTTTCGATATCTATAAGCTCGTAACCATTCTTACTATAATTAGTATGATTATTCATAATACTACAATAGCTATGATTTCTATTTAAATATTCTCCCTGATTACTTTTTTCCCAAATACCTGCCCAACGCTGGTTTCCTGAAATTTCGTAGGTTTCTATATCGATAAGTCTATATCCATTTTGTCGATGCTGATTCCATAAGGTATTAAAGCCAGCAGTAGTGTAATTTCTATTTAGCAAACCATCTTGTCCTGCTATCCATACTCCAGACCATTTTTGTTGCCCTCCAGAGGTATATACTTCGATATCTATGAGTTTCATTCCTTTTGATGCAAACTCGGCTCTTTTCTGAGCAAAACCAGCTGTACTGTAGTTTCTGATTAATGCATAGGCACCATTTCCTGGTCTAAACAATCCAGCCCACTTTCGCTGTCCATTAATTACATAAGTCTCCAGATCTATCAAACGATATCCCATATTAGACATTTCTTTCCATTTGGTATTGAATCCGGCTTGATCATACCCTCTCCACATAGGGTTACCTCCTAGTCCTTTTTTAAAAACACCATCCCATACTAACTTTCCGCTTTTAAAAGAAGGCTCGAAATCATCACAATAATAACCTTTGGCTCTTAATTTTTGCCATTCTTTTGCAAAATTCGAATGACTGTACCCTCTTCTAACAATTACATCTTTATTGGTTTTTCGCCATACCCCTGCAAACTTACCTTCGCAACTCTTCATAGTAGAAGTACAAGCATCTTTTGGCGTAGTATCACTAGCCCAATTATGACCAATGGCGGTATAAACTCTTTTTCTTATTCGAGATGCATCCCCATAATTGACCGGGATCATTACTACGACTCCAATTCCTTTGTTAGGATAAAAATGCATATCGGTACGTACGTTATCATGTGCCCCATTATGAGATAGTCTAAAAAAATCACTCGCTTCATCTCCATTATGTCCAATCCCATATCCATAACTACCATTTCCTGGTACATCGGTCCAAAGCACACTAGTATCATTCAATAGCGTTTCGTTCATAATTCCTATGGCAAATTTGGTAAGATCTCGTACATTAGATTGCCACCCTCCGCTAGGTAATTTCCATTCTACATTACCGATCGTTTTATTATTCATTACCCCATCACAGGCTTTTTGAACCCCCGTAAAAGATCCTGTTCCAATTTTAAGGCTGGTCATTCCTAATTTATCTGCGATATGCTTTTTGACCCAGGCAGGATATCCATTTGGAGATACCTCATCTACAACCGCTCCTAAAAGATTAAAACCATACGATGAATACAAATATTTGGTTCCTGGGTAAAAATCCAGATTTGGCCCTTTAAAAATGTTTACCGCAGATTCGGCATTAAAATCATCTGCATCACTCACATAGGTATTAGAACTTTTGTTATTGTATTTTTTAATAACATTACCATTTTCGTCTTTTTCTGTTCCGCCCCCATAGTGATTAATACCACTTCGATTGGATAATAGATGACGAATTCGAATCTTACTTTTCCAGTTAATGTTAGAAGCAGTCCAATAGTCTATATGTTCTGTTACTTTATCATTGAGATCAAAACTATTGTATGTTTCTGCTAATTTAAGTGTAGCAACTGCGGTTAAAGGTTTGGATATAGAAGCCCAACGCATAGAGGTGAATGAAGATACCGCAATCTGTTTGTCTTTATCTTTGTATCCATATCCTCTGGCGTAGTATAACTTTCCGTCCTTAATAACACCAATGGCAACACCGGGTATATCTTGTTTAATAATTTCATCTTCTACAGCAGCATTAATCGCCGCAACCTGCCCATAGAAAAAAACAGGGCTTAGGAGAAATAAAAGGTTAAAAATGTATGATTTAATTTTCATGGTTTATTTTTTAGTTTTTCAGTTGATTTTTACCGTAGTTTCGTAATCATCATTAACAAGAGAAGAGGTTGTTTGTAATACATCAATAAATTTATCTTACAACTTTTACAACAATTAACTTGCAAAGAGGTGTATTATAAGAACTACACAAACGCTCTCTTCTCTTTCGGGTTAACAATGAAATCTTATACTATTTCTCACATACACCGCAGTCTATCGCAGTAACTATATATTAGAATAGCACCTTTGGGTAAAAAAACAAATGCTTTTTATTAGTACTTGTTTTGTTTTCTTTTGTTCTATAACTTAATCCTGATTATATAATAGAAAATCTATTGTATAATCTAGGTTAACAATTATCAGGAATGCATATGTTCTCAGGACATACCCAACACTGCTCACCGTCACAACATAAGTCCATACCATCTGCGGTAAGCCAGGGGTCCATCCCTACCCCCCTAGAAATTGCTTCAATAATAGTTTTAAATCGGTTCGGGTATCTTTTTTTAATGGCTTCATAAGAATAGGTTTGTAAACCTCTTTTATTAAACACCATTGTTTTTATTATTTCTTTAAGTAATTGTTCATCAGAAAACACATTTTTTAAAATCGGTTCTGTTTTGATAAACCGCTTAAAGTCACTTTTACTTCTTACGATATTGATCTCTGGATTATTCATAAGTCTTGATAGCTCTTCTGCAGTAGAAGCCAGTTTATAATTATAATCCCAGCCAAAGTCTTCTAATGTAACCTCAAGACTCTTTGAAACGGTTTGTTCTGTTTCTTTTATCTCTTCTTCACAAGATAAAAAAGACATTACCCCAATAAATAGTAGGAAGTATACTATGGTTTTCATAATTCTAAGTTTTAAAAGTATTCCTAATTACATATTTTAAATACTGTAGGTAAATATCCTTGCTTAACTAAGCATATTCTTGTATTCCCCACTTGTATTCCTTGTGCCTGATAAGGCCATGGTATTACCTACAGTAATAAAACAATGCTTGTTAACAGTTATTTCCAATACAGATACTAAAGGTGTCTGATTTACAAGTTGCTGCAGAAGCACAATACATATCATCATAATCTGTAGTTAACCATAAATCCATTCCAAATCCTTTTGACATGGTTACTATAATGGTTCTAAATCTATTAGGGTATGCTTTTCTAAGTGCTTCATAAGAATAGGTTTGCAACCCTTTTCTATTAAACTTCATGGTACTTACCACTTCCTTATATAGTTGTTCATCAGAAAAAACACTTTTTAAAATAGGTTCTGTTTTGATAAAGCGTTTAAAATCATTGGCATTCCTAACAATATTTGCTTTTGGATTATCCATAATTCTTGCTAATTCTTCAGAGGTTGAAGCTAATTTATAGTTATAGTCCCAACCATAAGATTTTAAAGTAGCATCTAAAGCCGTGGTTGGTGTATTGTCAATGTCATTGGATTCTTCTTTTTCACATGAAGTAAAAATTAACAATCCGATTAGTATGGTGAAAAATGATATAGTTTTCATAATGATAAGGTTTTAAAATCTTGCCCTACTCTATTAAAGGCTTTTCGGTTTCCGCCGTTTATTATTCATATTTTAGAATCGATTCATACCCCCGTTCCTTATCATTAAGAATTGTTACCCAAAAAAGTTGAAAAAATTTCTGGGACTTCTAAACACTATAACAGAATAGGTTCTTAAAATATCTCCTGCCGGCCGTGGGAGATCAATATCTTTTGATATATTGCTCCTGCCAACCGCGGGAGATCAATATTATTTGATATATAGCTCCTGCCAACCGCGGGAGATCAATATTATTTGATATATAGCTCTTGCCAGCCGTAGGAGATTAATATCATTTGATATATACTTCCTGCCAACCGCAGGAGATTAACATCTCTTGATATATACCTCTTGTCAACCGTGGGAGATCAATATTATTTGATATATACCTCCTGCCAGCCGTAGGAGATTAATATCATTTGATATATACTTCCTGCCAACCGCAGGAGATTAACATCTTTTGATATATACCTCTTGTCAACCGTGGGAGATCAATATTTTTGAATATATACCTCCTGCACACTGCGAGAGATTAATATTTTTGAATAAATAGCTTCTGCACACTGCGGGAGATCAATATTTTTGAATATAAAAAATCAGTATCTAATGTCATCCCAAACCAGATTTGGGATCTCATCGTTCTAAGGTATATGCATATTAAGTAAGATGCTGAATCAAGTTCAACATGAAATCATATAGATTTAACTATACATCAAAAGAAATGGATAAGACTTAGAAGATTATTAATAAAAAATTTCTTGAAACCAACTATCCCCAAGGCAGAGCCTCAGGGCTATTTCGCTGGTTTCATTTTGACCTGAAGATCAAAAACCGAAATTTTTATTTCCCCCACACCCCAACCCTCTCCCCCAAAGGGAGATGGAGAAAATGGAAACCCCGAGGCAGAGCCTCGTGGAATTTTTAGATTAAAAAAACAAAACATTACAAAACACATGAATGGTGGTTATTAGGTCTCGACTGCGCTCGACCAGACTTGTAATATATAAACCTCACAACGCTTTTTTCATGTTATTTTTGTACTTCCATAAGATAAACGCGAACAGCAAAACAAATACTACAACACCTATTAAATAACAGGGTAAATCACTTTTGATAGTAACCGTATCGGTATTACCGATTAAAATCGGCGCTGCCCAATAATAGGGTGATGCCTCTACTCCACTATGGTTTTGTAAATAGGTTCGTTTGGCTTTTTGTATAGCTTCAGTTTTGGTACTTCCTTCTTTTAAATACGTATAAAAACCAGACATAATATCATGTGTAGACTTTTCATTAGCGCTCCATAGTGTAGAAATTACACTTCTGGTACCTGTACTAAAAAAACCACGTGCCAAACTCATAACACCTTCTCCTGTTTTAAGCTCTCCCAGAGAAGTATTACATGCGCTAAGCACTACTAAATCTGCCTGGTTTTTGGTAGCGTATAGTTCGTCCAAACTTAATTTATCATCATAAAATGCAATCCAAGGATCGGTTTTTTCACTTACATCAGCATGGGTAGACAAGTGTACAATATTGTAATTTGACACTGTTGTCATAAAATTATCTTTCGAGGCATTTTTATGATCATATACCTCACCAGAAAACAAAGATGCAACTTCCTCTATTTCTGCTTTACTTCTGGATAAATCCACCAATGTAGTATCTTTAAATTGTACCGGAGCAAAGCCAATAAAATCTTTTGTTGGGGTACGAATAACTTCCTCATTGAGTTGTAAAAAAGAAAGTGAATAGGCATAACTTATGTTGCATTGATTTAATAAATAGCTAGTATTATCTGATGAAGATGTCATGAGTACCTCGAACGGAATTTGTTGTAAATGATGGTCTGGGACCACAATCATGTTTTTATCCGTAAATAAACCGGGATCAATATTCGGGAATAAGGTATTATATATAGTATTAGATAATTCCTGAAACGAAAGAAATTCTTCTTTGGTGTAAAAAGGATGTCCTAGTTTCTTTCGTAAAGCCACAATATGATGATGAAGTTCTTTGACCTCTTTTATTTTAAAAAAATACTCCTTGTTTTCAGAAATAAACAAACCATACCCCTCTGTATCGTTAAGAATATAATATAGGGTTATAGGGCTGCTTTCATCTTGTTTTCCTTTTAAAGTTCCATAAGAAGCAATTTGTAATTTTTGTTTATATCGGTAATAACTTGGATATCCTGTTTCTAAAGAATCGATAAAATTTTCGTATTCCTTTTTACGAGTATACACTATATCTCTTAAAGAGTCCAATCTCATTGATGTTGCCATATCGGCTTCTTTTAGTTGTTCCTCTGCCAAATAAATTGACCTTCTTAGGTCAAATTCTCTATCCGACAATCGATCTGGTAATTGGGCATTTTCCTTTGCTTTTTCTTGCGTAAGGTCTTCGAGTAATAAGAGTGCTTTATTTTTTTCCATAAAATAGAAAGCATTCTTTGGCCTGTTTAATTTATAACAAACTTGTACCGCTTTCATATATAGATCTGCACTGCGTGCTCTCCAAAACAATTTAGACTGAAACTCTGTACTCTCAAAACGAATTATATCGACTAACTGATCGGCAATTTCGAAAGCTTCTAATGCTTTCTGCAAGTATTCTTTTCGATGCTCATGTTTATAATAGGCTATCCATCCATTGGCATAATCGGTGATATAGTTTAGTAAATCTAATTTATAAGGAGATATTTTAAGGTGTTCTATATCGGGTAATACCGTATAGGTGCCCGATTCTTTTCCTAACAATGTATAGTGTATTGCTTTATGATAGTGAAGTAACGCTTGTTTAAATTGAAATTGTGCAGCATAATAATCTCCTAAATTATCATTTATTATTGCTTTAATCTCTGGTTCATTATATGCATACAATAAAGCTAAATCATAATTCGCCAAAGCTTTTTTATAATTCTTCAGCTTTTTATAAGATATGCCAAGGTTATTATAATTCATTGAAATATAAGACGAATCTTCCATCTCACAACTAATTTCTAGTGCTTTTCTATGATATATGATCGCGCGTTCATAATCTTCTCTCTCATCATAGAGGTTTCCTGAAATCTGATTTAACCTTATTCTATCCAAATAGCTAATACTAATGTAAGGCAACAAAGAATCTGCTTGATTTAAATGATACACAATCTCTTTGTCATTTGACCAATTCATTCTCCCATACAATTCTGATAACCGTAAATGATTCCTAAAAAGAAGTACACTTTTATCATTTTGTTTAAAATACTGTTCTGCTTTGATAAAATTATCTTTAGCCTTATCAAAATCACCAATTTCTGTATAAATGACTCCAAGTCGATTGCTTGTTTTTGCTATTAAATTATTTCTTTCCCCAAACTCTAATAATTTGTTATAAGTCTTTACTGATTTAGAATAATTTCCTTTTACAGTATAATAATGTCCTAATGCATATAATGATTTTGAAACAGCACTGGTATCCTGATATTTAGTTCGAATGGTTATAGCTTGTTTAGCATATCTAATTGCTTTATCAATAGCAGTACGATATAATTTCTTAGAGTATTCATGATAACATAGTGCTAACTCAAGTTGATCCGAATGATGTTTGTTTTTTGTGAAAAAATCAGCTACCAATTCGTCTCTATGGTTAGTATCTAATGCAATAATACTATCATATTGCGACTTTAAATAGGTATCTACTTGTGCAACTACAAGACCACTTGCAAAACAGAAAAAGAAAAGACATTGCCTTATATACATAAAAAAAGCTGTAATTATGTTACTAATGTACAGCTTTCTTGTTTATTATTTTTTTGTAATTTCACTCTAAATGAGGGTCACCATCTGCAACTTGTTTTCTCTCAGATTTTATATCACCTAAATCTTCTTTTGTAATGAGTGATTCTGCATCTATTTCAGAAAAACTAGCTACTTCAAATTGTTCTGGCACTTGGCTGCTGGTCTCATCTTTGGTACAACTTATAAAAACTGCACAACACAACACAACACAACACAACACAACACAACTAAAATTACTTTCTTCATAATTTTAATTTTTAGATTGTTAAATTTTATGTTTTATATATGTATATGTCATAACTCTTTATAATGTTACTTATTATTTATATTTATTTTAAAAACATCCATCCCCAACCCTTCCTTCAAAGGAAGGGAGCTAGTAAAGTTAACATGTTTTGAAAAGTCTCCCCTTGAGGGGAGATTTAGAGGGGTGTTCAAATTAGACCTGACACCTTAGCTTTTATAAACTTATACAAAAACACCCATCCCTTTTCCAGTGTACCATCTCGGCTGTCGCTTTCACGCCATTGTCCTCAAAGGAAGGGGGGCAAAAAAAATCTCTCCTTGAGGGGGAGATTTAGAAAGGTGTTCTGCTTTTTATCAACTATTATTTTTTGATATATGCTTGATGCTTTATGTCTTTGGTACTATTAAAAGGTTTTGCTTCTCCTTTAATTTTCGTTTCTATCAATTTCATAGGAGTTCCTTTGGTATAAAACCAAGCCGCATTAGCGGTGGCAAAAGCAGTAGCAAAAGAAGTACCTGATACTTTTTCTGCTCCCTTACCAAAATCGAACACTATATTTTCTCCGTTAGCTGCAAAATCCACACTATGTTTTCCGTAGTTAGAAAACGATGCCAAATCTGTAAAAGGTGTATTCATAGCAGCAATACTTAATACATTTGCATTGGTGTATGACGATGGGTAATGAGAAATTACATCATTATCAGATCCGGTGTTGCCCGCAGAAGCTACTATCAATATTTTACCTTTGTTTTCGGTTTCTGTGATAAATTTCTTTAACAAAAATTGAGGTTCACCACACCAACCAAAACTCATATTGATCACATTCATTCCAGGTTTTTTGGCAGCAAATCGATACCCACATAACAAATCAAAATAAGTTCCTTTACCTTCTTTATTAAATATTTTTATAGGAAGAATGCGATACGATATTCCTAAGTCTTCTAATTTTTGAGAAATCAAATCGGTTACAATGGTACCATGTCCATTATTATCGTTGGCGACATAATCCTGATTTACAAAATCCCAACCGGATATTTCCGTATCTTTTCCATCCTGACAAGAGGAACCATTGGCCAGGCTGTTATATAAAAATGGTTTATCAAACCCAATATAATCAAACTGTATTCCTGTATCCAAAATGGCAATATTTACATCTACCACACCACCCGATATCATTCCAGTCTTAAAAATTCCTGATAAGGGCGTGCCTCCATTATAAAAACTTTGGGTACCGGTAGTTGCGGTTACAAAATTATGATCGACACCCTCCAGACCTGGATCATCTGCGGCAACTGCTTTTCTTTCTTCGATATCTAAAGGGACTCCATTTTCTTCATCTGCAAACGTCCATAACTCTAGTGTTTTATCGGCACATTCGCATCGTTTTACTTTGATCACATTATATTTTGCTCTAATTTCTCGTCTTCTGTGTAACCAATCTCTTTTGTACTTCACTACCAATTGATTTTTGATAGTTTCGGTGGCACATTCTCCGTCTTTCATTTCTGATTCTTCCAAAACAGACGTTCCTGATGATTCTTCTAGCAGCGCTTCTTCTTCTTGTGTACACCCCATACACATCAATAGAAAGCAGCCTAATACGAATAATACGTTACTTTTTTTCATTGTTAATTCTTTTAAGTGGTTATTAATTGTTTCCCTCAATTAATTACAGTTTGATGGTATCTTAACTTTTAAAACACTGTAATTATTGTTTATATCAATTTGAGCTTATAATGTCACATTAAAGCCAATGTTATTTTTTTATGTAAAAACGCCGTGATTGAATTTAATAGCCTAGCTATTGAATATAATCACAAGGCATTTAGATGAAAAAATAACGAAGTGACATGTGACAGTATGAGTTTAAACTGATATTATATACCTGCGTTCCACTTTTTTAAAAATGTTACCCCTAATTTATATTTTTTTTTAGAATTGATTATTTTTACGCAAACACACAAGTCCTATGCCCACAAAAAAAGATGACTATCTTTTACAGAGCCTACTGCAAGGTGATGAAAAAGGGATTGCAGAAATTTATAAACAGGTTTTTCCTAAAGTCGTTTCCTTTATTCTTAAAAACAAAGGACAATATGAAGATGCCGAAGATATTTTTCATAAAGTCTTGATACAATTAACCACACGAACTAAGGTTCAGGATTTTAAGTTAACCACTTCTTTTGACGGTTATATTTTTGGTGCTTGCAAAAATTTATGGCGCCGAGAATTAAATAAAAAGAAAAAATGGGTAACAAAAGATGGGATTGTAGAACGTGTTGATGAAGATGAAGATCTTGCCACAGCAATATTAGATCAGGAAAGATGGGAATTATATAAAGAATGCTTCGAAAAATTATCTGAAAATTGTAAAGAAATCCTAGGCTATTTCTTTAACAAATTATCATATAAAGAAATCGTTGCAAAAACTTCCTATACTTCTGAAACCGTAGTAAGACAACGAGTTTTTAAATGTAAATCGAATCTTTCTGAACATATTAAAACAGATCGACGATTTAAATCCCTAACAGAATTATGAGTTTTAACGAACAGACATACGAAACAATAGAAGCATATCTTGATCAAGCCCTATCAGATACCGAACGAATAGCTTTTGAAGAACGTATAAAAAATGACCCTGATCTTGCCAATGAAGTAACTATTAATCGCGAAATGCGAATACAATATGGTAATTCAAATACTTTTACTACTTCGAAATACGCCCCTGAGATTGTAACTAATTTGAAGAGTCATATACAAAGTAAAGAAACGGAAGAATTATCCCGACAAATTAAAGAAGGAAAGAAACTGTATGATAAAAACTTAGCTCGTAAAAAGACAATTATTAGATATATGTATGCAACGGTAGCCGCGGTTGCACTCATCTTTTTGATAAGTACTTTCTTTATTAATCAGGATCTTTCTACAGAAGAGTTATATGCACAAAACAGTAACTGGGAAAACCTACCCTCTTTAACAGTAAAAGGAGAAAACCAGCAGAATCTTGCTAAGGGAGAAGCATTGTTTAATGCAAAAAAATATACAGAAGCAATTTCTTATTTTGAAGGTAATGAATCTAATAATCCTCATGTATTAATCTATTTAGGAATATCTCATCTAGAATCTAACAATTATCAAAAAGCACTTGCAACTTTTAATCAGTTAAAAACTAATAATACATTAGACAGTCATAAATCCTATTGGTATATATCGCTTACCTATTTAAAACAAGGACAAAAAGAAAAGGCCATAACATCTCTACAACAGCTTCGTCAAAACCAGACTAATTATCAATATGAGAAAGCAGGAGAATTATTATCTAAACTTGAAGACTAAAAAACAATCATAAACTTAACATTGTTTACGTACATCTTATCATAGGGTAACATCGGTTTCACCATACGCTAACATTGGTTTTGTTTCTTGCAGGAAACCTAAACCGTAAATAAAATGAAACCACTTAAATTCATGATGCTATCTATGATAGCACTTTTTACTATTACATCTTGTGATTTAATAGATGATCATATTGGAAATCCAAATCCAGATGAACCCAAAAAACCATTAATCATTGCACATAGAGGTGCACAATCTATTCTTCCCGAACATACTATAGAAGCTTATAAGAAATCCATAGAAATGGGAGCTGACTATATAGAACCTGATTTGGTACTCACCAAAGATGGGTATTTGGTAGTGAGACACGAACCCATGCTATCTGGAACAACTAATGTTGCAGATTTACCAGAATTTGCTCATTTAAAAACAACTAAAGAATTAGATGGAAAAATGGTAACTGATTGGTTTGCTATCGACTTTACTCTGGTACAAATAAAAAAACTAAAAGCAAGACAAGCCTATAACGGAAGATCAAAAGAGTTTGATGATAAATTCGATATCCCAACATTTACAGAAGTAATACGACTTGCAAAGAGAGCATCTTTAACAGGAGATAAAATAATTGGAATCTATCCAGAAATCAAACACCCTTTATTTCACAATGATTTTTTTGGAGCTCACAAAATGGAAGACAAGCTTCTTCATGATCTTAAAAAAGGAAGAATGAATCACAAAAATGCTCCTGTATTTGTACAGTGTTTTGAAGTAGCTCCTTTACAATATATTAATACAAAATCCTCTGTAAAATTGGTACAATTAATTTCTACCTATGATATCAAAAAAGATGGTTCCCTAGAGTATAATGTTCCAGATGGAGACTTTATTTCTTATGGTTCTCCTTTCGACTTTTATGCCAGTGGAGATTCAAGAACATATGAGTTTTTCACTACAGAAGAAGGGATGAAATTCACAGCTACCTATGCCGATGGTATTGGCCCCTGGAAACCGTTTATCATTTCTTATAAAACCGATGATTCTGGTAAACGAACTTTGTTACCTGCGACCAACTTTATTGAATTGGCTCATAAAAATAATCTACTGGTACACCCCTACACTTTTCGTAATGAAAATACACAATGGAGTGGCGGTAATCCAGAAAGCGAATACCATTTATTCTTTGATGCCGGTGTAGATGGTTTATTTACAGATTATACAAATGAGGCTGTAAACGCTCTATATACCTGGAAAAAATAATATCATAATATTTACAACTGTATAAAAGATCATCTTTTTGGATGGTCTTTTTTTAATTTAACGTAAGTCGAACATAAGAAAATTGTGTCAGTTTGAGACATCCGATAAAAATTTTATCCAGTGAATAAACTGACGTTCCAAAGCAGAGCTTTGCGCATCTTTTTTCACCAGTATAAGATTTGTTTTGCGTTAAAAAATCTTGAAGCCTTGGAAATATTTTAGCAAAATGAATCTGGTTTTCAATGAAATTGAAAAATACCTTGAAAAAAGCGCCTTTTCTTTTGGTTCGTTTTCTTTGGGCAAGCAAAGAAAATGAACAGAAAGCTAAATCAAAGGAAGTTAGATGAAATTTAACAACATATAAACCTATAAAAAACAAAGTATTACAAAATACATCAATGGTAGCGTTTTTACAGTTTAGAAAAGTATTGAAACCAAGCTACTTTCTTACAAAAACCTAATTTCGATACAATTCTCCTTCATTTTATTTCGAAAAATTACTACAATTGACTATTTTATAAATAGTTATATTTTAAGCCTTATAGCCCCTTCCCTTGAGGGAAAGCTGGGATAGGTGTTTCTTTAAAAACATCCTCCTCAATCCTCCTTCAAAGGAAGAAGTAAAGGCTACAAATACAACGAATGTCGGTTTAAACACTGGATAAACTTTTATTGGGTATCTCAATTCGACAGCTTTTATAATTTTATAAAATTATACCAAACTCACGTTATTCTCGGTAAGAGCCGTTGTAACAACATTTAAAAAAACGCTTTGTATTGCATCACCCTAAAATCCAACGTATTAAAATTTGGGTTTTTATTCTTCAACGATTTATACAAAGGCAAACTACCTATAGCCCTATTGGCTGCTCCAGAAGGAGCGGTAAGTGATACTGTCTTAACAGTTCTATTTTCTAGTGTAAATTGATGTATTCGAGGGATTTCATCTGACACTACTTCTAGTTTTTTCTGATAGGTCTTAAGGTGTTTTCTAAAAAAATATTCGGGGCCATTTTTACTATTTCCTCCGGTAAATAACAAGGTATCGATCTTAGGGTATTTATGTAGATAACCAATGATATCCCTAAGCTTGCTATTCTGCATTCCCAAATCAGAAGCATCTACTTTTTCACGTTCACAACTTTGCACAATATCGCAAACACCAATACCACGAGAAGTCAAAAATCGTATTCGCTGCTCTCTGGCTTCTTGAGTCGTTTCAAATTTTAGATTCAGTTTAAAAATTCTATCTAGCACCGGCCAAAGTAATCCATTACTACTACCGTAACAAAAATCTACATCTCTTTCATTTAGCTCACGCGTTGTAAACCGAGGAGGAGGTAACGTGCCTACAATCAGTTTTGTAGCTCCATCAGGAAAAAAAGGTTCATACGGATGAATGTGTTGAAACATATTACTATATAAAATTAAAAGCCTTAAAAAACTACAACAATTTAGAACTGAAAATAAATAAATGGCTGAAAATCTGCGGCGTAAGTTTGATAACAAATGATAGCCACTACTATCACTACCAGTGCCTTGACTACTATATTACTTTTAATAAATATTCCCTCTATCCAATCCTTTGTTTTGTAAGGCAACCAATGAGTAATATAACCTAGGAGCATCACAATAAATACCAATCGATATTCCCAAAGTACTAACAATGCATTTTGCCAGTCCATATTGGTTACTACCTGCTGATAGAAGCGATCGATATGATCCATACTATTCCCTCTAAAATAAATACGTGTAAACGTTATAAAAACAAAGGTAAATGCGATTCGCCATGCTAAAACGTACCATGCATTCGAATTTTCATAAGGGCTTATTTTTCGCCAATACTTATAAGCAACTACTCCCATCCCGTTAAGACCTCCCCATATCACAAATTTCCAGGAAGCTCCATGCCATAATCCACCTATCAACATCGTAATCATGATATTGACATTTCTATTAAAATGCCATGCAAGTCGCGGAGAAAATAATGTAATGATAAGTAATAGCCCTACTCCCGATGCTGCCAATAATGCAATCGCATAATCTGAAACGGCAAAAACACCTAAAAACGTAAATATGAGTATAAAGGTATAAGAAAAAATACTACCGTTACGGTTACCTCCTATCGGAATATATAAATAATCCTTTAACCAACTCGATAACGAGATATGCCAACGTCTCCAAAAATCACCACAATGAATCGCTTTATAAGGTGAATTAAAATTAACCGGTAACTTATACCCCATTAATAATGCTAATCCTATTGCAATGTCTGTATACCCAGAAAAATCACCATAAATCTGCAGCGAATACCCAAACATGGCCATTATATTGGTGAACCCAGAAAACATTTCGGGAACATCAAATACCCTATCCATAAAATTGGCGGCAATATAATCTGCAAACAACATTTTTTTGATCAATCCTTTTAGAATCATAAAAGATGCGCGCCCAAACTCTTCTTTAGTAATATTGATCTCTTTACGAATCTGAGGTACAAAATCAGATGCTCTAACAATAGGTCCTGCAACCAATTGAGGAAAGAAACTTACAAAAAAGCCAAAATCAATGATCGATTTTAGTGGCTTGATTTGTTTTCTATAAATATCAACACTATAACTAATCGTTTGAAAAGTGTAAAAGGAAATCCCTACCGGAAGTATAATTTTATCTACAGTAAAATAATCTGTTGCCCCCCAAGTATTTGCCCATTGAGCTAAATAGTTAACTACTTCATAATTGGTCTGAAAAAGATAATTATAGGAATCTGTAAAGAAATAAGCGTATTTAAAATAACATAAAGTACTTAGGTTAATAATAACGCTCAAAGCAACCAACGTTTTCTGAACCAAAACAGATTTACTTTTATAAATTGCCCTTCCCAAAAAGAAATCATTAATAGTACTAAACAGTAAAATACCAATAAAAAGGCCACTTGTCTTATAGTAAAACAAAAGACTGATTGCAAATAAATAGGCACTACGCAGGTCTTTTTTACTATAAAGAATAGCATAGATAAAATATATCACTGAAAAAAATATCCAGAAATTCGCCTGTGTAAAAATCAAAGGAAAATCTTCTGAAAAAGAAAATATGTCTGTAAGTCTATTCATTAATTATTTGATTCAAAATAGAATTGGAAGTCAACTGTAAGGTGTTTTCCCATGAATGTACCAAGGCTTGTAATAAAAGATCTGCCTTAATTCTATATCCCGTTACTGTAAAATGAATTCTATCTTTGGGCATTAATTTATGTTGATACCAATCCTTCGAGGAATTAAATCCTCCCATGATTTCGTAGAAATCCCATACTGCCATTTTCTGCTCTTTTGCCACTTCATAAATCACTTTTCTGGCAATCCTTGTTCTTGGATTAGGAAACTGCTTTTTATAATACGAATCATTTGGAACTGTGAGTAACACTGCACAGTCCGGATTGATTTTTTGTATTGTTTTTATAAGATTGGTATAATGTTCTTTATACGAAACGGGGTTAAAATCGGGATGATAAGCATCATTAGTTCCTATAGATACAATAAATAAATCGGGGGTATATAATGCTAATTGTTCATTAAAAAACTTACATCGTTCATAATATGAGAAACTACCTCCATTTACTCCTATAGAAGTATATTCAATTCCTTTATTATCGTTCATGAGTTCGATACCCATCATCAAAAACTCTGCATTTTCATAATCCTTTGTTTTACGTATACAAAACTCGATCTCATCTACTGTTTTGTTAAGTGTAAACTCTATAAAATGTGCTTTTTCATTTTCTTTAATTGCGGCAACCAAAGAATCTTCTTTAAAAACGATCTCATAATCTTTGCTCCAATTATCATAGAAAATTCTAACTTTATTAAAATCGTACATTTTCTTATGATAATTATTTCCGTTCGCACTTATTTTTATATGAGAAATAGAGTCTTTGAAAACAGCAGTTATCCCAGACAAGCCCCAGGCAACACTATCTTTTCTAACAGAGCATCGATACCCACTCCAATCACCATCATATTTTACCCGGTAATTACCAGGATTATTGGTTTTTGCCATTTTAAAAGGATATATAAAACCTCGTTGCCCCTTGGCTGTTGGACTCATCATTTGCAAATACGATCGTAAACGATTTGAATAAATATCTGCTTGAATGTGTGAGCCCCCTATATGAAAAATATGTAAATCTTCTTCTCCTCCTTTGGCAATAGTATCCAGTTTGCAAAACAATTGCTTGAAGGCCGGTGAATCTTCTGCCATTTTAATCACATTGGCTTTCCAATTAATAAAAGGATATTCTTTTTGGATCGTATCTAGTACATATGTTTGTGCACTAATAGTAATGGGTAAGGTAAATATGAGCAAATAAAAGAGTAGTTTTTTATGCATCGTCGTTGGTATTGTCAGGTTCTTTGAGGTCTAAGTATAGAGAAGTAAAAAATAATTCAGAGATAATTTTGGTTCCTTTCCAAGTAAAGTGCATATAATCTTTTGCAGTAAGCTTTTCGTTTACCCACAACTCCATCGCTCCTTTACCTCCCATCGCATCATACATACTCCAATAAGCAACATTATTATCCAAACAGGTTTTCATTAATTGTTGATTAAGGTAGGGTAATAATGGGTAAGTTTCCATTTTTCCATTTACAGGAAGGCACATATCTGTAGGTCCTATAAAAATAAAGTTCGTGTTTTTTGTCCTTCTGCGTATCCAATTTATCTGGCTTTTGATTCGCTTAGTATAGTTAGTAACATCTATAGAGTCTTTTAAATAAGGCATGGTATTTCCTCCATACTGTAAAATAACTATTTTAGGACGTAACTGCCTTACCATTCTGGTATAGGTAGTTGCATTAGAATTTGCAAATATGGTTCCAGAAGCCCCACGCATAGCAACATTATCTATTTGCACACCAGCGCCACTATCCAAGGTCAATCCATAAAAATCTGCACTTATCTTTCCTTCTAATTCAATCCTTAGATTTTTGGGAGTAACCGATGTTCGTATTTTATAGTGATGATATTTTCCATCGGCCAATAAAGTATCTTGTTGAACCAGGATTTCGTCATTATACACCGATATTTTTATAGGAAAATTAGCATTACCATAGTGCAAACCAATCCTATTAAAGCGTCTAAATTTTTGATAAGTATCTTTAGATTTACCAATAGTTACAGAAGCTCTAACAATAGGTAGTGTATCTATACCTATGCTATCGGGTTGTTTTTTTTGATAAGGTGTAAACCTAGAAACCGATAAATATGTTCCGTATTTTTTATGAGAAAATTTCTTTTTGGTAGGATCAAAAAATGCATATCGTTGCCAGTTATCACTTGGTTCTATGATTGCACTAATTTGACGATACACCGGTAGTATTGGTAAAAACCCTGGCCCATTACCACCATACATATGTTGTAATCGATTACGTAAGTATGCAGTAATTCGATCTCCTTCTATCTGAGAATCGCCATAATGAATAATTCTACAAGAGCGCGAAGATAGTTTTTCTCTTAGTTCATTGGCAAAATTAGGATTACTTTCTGGATATTGAATCCTTACTATCTTGGTCGTATCTATTTTAGAAAAATCTGGTAATTGTTTGATTTTTTTATCTTCTTCCGTTTTCTTGATATCGGTCTCAGGAGTCGTTTCGATATCTACCGGAGTAACAATTTGGGTAACCTCTAACACATCTTCTCGAGTAAGTACCGAATCTTTCTCTAATTCTAAAAAAGTATGATACGTAGGGTACTTTATTGACAAACCCTCATACGAAAATCCATCGTCTTGAACTTGTTCTTTCTGAACCCCACCTTTTTCACTTAGAAACATGAGTCCAAACAATCCTCCTAATACAAAAAGGATAAACAATGCTATTTGGATAGGTTTAATTTTCAATATATTGGGGAGTGTGTTTTACTTTTTTAGTAAAAATAACAAGATTTTGGAAACTACAAAGTGCTTTGATCAATAGTTATTAAAAGGAACATCAAACAGGCTTTCAATTTTAGTGAATTTATGGTCATAGATTAATAGAAAACATTCACCAAATGCTAAAGTATCCTCTATCACATAATCGCCTTATAAATATCATATTAAACAACAACATTAATTTTTCTATGAGTAGTAAACACTGCTATGAGGCCGCATTATAATTATTCATTGAACCAAGATCATATGATTACCCCAATTGGGAAATCTAAGAAATCTATGTGTCCCATAAAGTTAAAAACATAGTTCCAATTTCAAGTCATTAACAATACTTTAACAAACATTAACAATCGGATTACAAGAATCGTTGGGTTTTAACCGTTCCCTTATCACAAACAAACACAAACAATACTAATTTTAAAGCTTTAATTATGAAGAATAGAGCGATTACTTTTATCAGCTTTCTATGTATACCATGTATACTTACTGTAAGTTGTACCAGCGATACTGACAATGTTACGAACAATGACACTCCAATCGAAGAAGTAACAACCTCTAAACAATATGACCAAGTTGAATCCGCCAGTCGTGAAATATATACTGTTATAGAACGTTTTTTTAATACAGAATCTGGAATTTTTGGAATCGCAGGATTACAAAATAAAAATAGTAATTGTCCTAAACTTACTACCGAAAATGATGGTAGAAGCATGACTATTTCGATTGATTATGGCGATGGTTGTGAGACTCCAGATGGCAATAGAACTGCTGGAAAAATTATTCTTGCTTTCAATATCGAACCAGATGGGGATAATAAAGACACTACAGAAATAAGCTATACTGTAGAAAATATTCTTTACGACAACGTCTCAATAAATGGTAGTGCGAGACGGTCATTTACGTATAATTCTGAAATAGGAAATGCTAAATATATAGCAACATCTGAATTTGAATTTGATTGGGGAGATGGTGTAACTGCAACTTCTAAATCAAATCGTGTGAAAGAAATTTTTAGAGAAGAAAACCAAGGCATTGTTGAAGAAGATCCTTATGGTTATGGTTTCGATTTTTATGCACTTACTACTGGCAGTAGTTCTACCTCTTTTAACAATGAAGACACTTATTCTTCAGAAATCACAACACCACTAAGATATGAAAGTTTCTGTGGCTATACAGTAAAAGGAGTAATGTCTACTTTTATAAACAAAAAAATTGTTACTCTTGATTATGGTGATGGCACCTGTGATAATAAAGCCATCCAAACCGATTCTGATGGAAATGAAACTACCATAGAACTAAGCTGGTAAACACCAGAATAATACTATGCTAACTAACCGTTTTAAGTTGATCTTAAAACGGTTTTTTTATGTGTATTTTTAAAAAACTTAAAAAGCTTTAACAAAGGGTTAATAGCAAACAGGAACTACAATGTTTAAGTTTGTCCCCAAACCCCACAACAAATTATTTATAAACTTTTCATTTTTAATGATTTGATTATGAAAAATAAACTTATTGTTTTCTTGGGTGTTCTTATTGCTGTTCCTCTTTTTTCTGGTTGTGGTAATGATGATAATATGGGTAAAACCGCTTTACCTATAGAAGGTCAGCATCATCTGCCAAGTATAAAGATGTAAAGCAAGCCTCTCGTGAAATTATAGTAGAATATAAGATGAAAGAAAGTTCTGATGTCAAGTTTATGTAAAAAGTAAAAATCGCTTTTGTGTTTTCAGAGGTGATTTTTTTATTGCAATAGTTACAATAAGTACTTGTAAAATTTAACAAGCAGTTAGCATAATTTAGCTTTTGTATTAATTAATTTCGCCTCCTCAATACCCCAGTAAATCATATATAAACCTTTATTTTTAATTTTTTTAAGTATGAAAAACAGACTTATTGTTTTTATGAGTACCCTTATGGCTACGACTCTTCTGCTAAGTTGTAGTAATGATGATGATTCTAGCAAACAGACCGATACATCATCAAGCGAAGTAGTCGCTGAAGGTAAGTATCAAGATGTAAAATCTGCAACCGGTGAAATTAATGCTGTCGTAAAAAAAGCAATTTCAAACTCATTAAATACAGGACGCAGTGCAAAAAACATATCTAATGATTGTGTTACAGTAATAAAAGAAATAACTGATACAAAAACTAAGGTCACTATTGATTATGGTGACGGATGTAAATCTCCAGATGGAAAGCCTATTTCTGGTAAAATTATGCTCTCCTACACAACCAAAAATGGTTCTGAGGGTAATAAAAATCTTGATATTACTTATACGTTAGAGAACTTTTCTTTTAATGATATAACTGTAAGCGGAAGTTCTACTGCAACTTCTACTTTACGTTCCTTTGATGAAATTATTAAATTTGATACGGATTCAAGCTATGTATTTACATGGGACGATGGGCTGGAAGCTACAAGTACTAATAAAGTCTCTGCTGAACAAGTAATTGATGAAACCATAATTATTGATTTTAACACTATTCTATATTATTATGCAAATAGCGTGACGATTAATTCTAAGACCAATTTTAGTACCGGAGATGTCCTTACATCAAAAACTACAACCCCTTTAAGAATACCAGATCGATGTAAATTTGCAGTTAGTGGTGGTATTGAAACCTTTGAAAATGGTACTTTATCCAAACATTTAGATTATGGTAACGGTACTTGTGATACCATTGCAATCGTAAAAGATAAAGAAGGTAACGAAACGACTATAGATCTGGAGGTAGAAGTAGCAGAGAATTATAAGTTTTAAATATCTTTTTTATACAAAAACTGTTAGTCATAATGGAGTTAAAATTTCTAAGGCAAGTTCATCGAGCATTTATCGAATTTCTTGTTTTCGACATTTATATTTTATTAACAAAACAAGCAAAGGATATGAGATTCATGTAAAAGCATAAAAATTGCTTTTGAATGTTTTAGTAACCATTTTTTATTGCAATAGTTGCAGTAAATACTTGTAAATTTTAACAAACAGTTAGTATGACTCAACTCTTATGTTGATTAGTTTTGTACCTCAATACCCCAATAAATCATTTATAAACCTTTATTTTAATTTTTTAAGTATGAAAAACAGACTTATTGTTTTTATGAGTACCCTTATGGCTACAACTCTTCTTTTAAGTTGCAGCAATGATGACAATGACACAAGTAACCCAGCCGATTCGCAATCATCAAACGACATAGTCGCTGAAGATAAGTATCAAGATGTAAAATCTGCAACTCGTGAGATTAACGCTGTAGTCAAAAATGCAATGCCAAACCCATCAAGTGCAGGACGTATTGCAAAAAACTTATCTAATGATGAATGCTTTACAATTACATCGGAAGAGACAGATACAGAAGAAGTTACAAATATTATTGATTATGGTGATGAATGTACATCTCCAAACGGAAAACCTATTTCTGGTAAAATTTTGATTTCGGCTAAAATCAAACAAGACTCTGAAGATTTAACTTTCGATATCACTTATACACTAGAGAACTTTTCTTTTAACGGTATAACGGTAAGTGGAAGTGCTGTTGCAACTTTTTCATTTGGCAACTTTACTACAGGAGAAGGACAACGCTTTGTGACAAATTCGGACTATGTATTTACATGGGATGACGGACTAAAGGTCACAAGTACCGATAAAACGACTATAGAAAATGTAAATGGCCAGGAAGATACATATTACTCTCTTGTAACGATGAATTCTGAATCTAATTTTAGTACCGGTGAAGTTCTTATATCCAAAACGACAAGTCCTCTAAAATTAGAATCTGAGTGTGAGTATGTCGTAAGTGGTGTAATTGTAACCAGTGAAAATGGTACGACTTCTAATACGTTGGATTATGGCGATGGTACTTGTGATAAGATAGCCACTCAAACCGATGGTGATGGCAACACTACCACCATAGATCTTGATGAACAATTAGAAGAAAACTTCTCCGTTTAAAAGAAGTTTTTTTCTACCATACATAAATCGGTCATAATTAACTAAAAAAAGCCGTTTTTAAGTATTTCTTAAAAACGGCTTTTGTGCGTAAAAGATATTATAGCCTATTCTTGTATTTTGTTATAGTAAGCCTTTTCTGTAGCTTTTGACCAGTTACCAGTTTTCTTCTGAAAATTAGAATAACTTTCATAGACCTCTTTTGCAAAAGGATCGTCACCTATCATTTCTTGTATTGCTTCATAAGTATATCCGCGTAAAGCATCAAGTGTTTCTTTAGAAAACTCTCGCACCTCAACTTGTTCTTCATTGATTAACTTTTCAAGATAAATCCCATTTTGCCTATCAAATTCAGACAACACCCATACTTGTGCTCTTTTTGAAGCTCCTTCCAAAATTGATTGTAGGTGCAGCGGCATACGATCATAAAGGTTTTTGTTAACAAAAAACTCTAATTGGGTTCCTAATTCATGCCACCCTGGAGTATAGTAATATTTTGCAATTTTATGAAATCCCATTTTATAGTCATGAAACGGTCCAACCCATTCTGTAGCATCAATCACCCCTCTCTCCAGGCTTGTATAAATTTCGCTTCCTGCAACCAAAACTGCTGCTCCGCCTGCTTTTTCAAGCACTTTTCCTCCGATACCTGGCAAACGCATTTTTAGCCCTTTAAAATCTTCGATGGTATTAATCTCTTTGTTAAACCAACCTCCCATTTGCACACCGGTATTTCCTCCCATAAAAGGAACTAAGTTATATGTTGCATAGGCTTTTTTCCAAAGTTCATACCCTCCTCCTGTTTCCATCCAAGACGTTAGCTGTTGGCTATTCATCCCAAAAGGAACTGCAGCAAAAAACTGAGCTGCAGAGGTTTTTCCTGCCCAATAATATGCTGCTCCACATCCCATCTCTATGGTACCTTGTGATACCGCATCAAATGCCTCTAGCGGAGGTACCAATTCACCCCCGCCATAGACTTTTATTTTTATTTGTCCATTAGACATCTCTTCTACCCATTGGGCATATTTTTCTGCGACTTCGCCTAATACAGGAAAACCAGGTGGCCAGGTTGTTGTCATTTTCCAATGAAATACCTGATCGGGCTTCTTTGCACTATATGGTGTAGTACTCATACTTGCAGGAGGTTCTCCCAGACACGAACATACCAATAAAAAAGTAGTCATTATCAGAAATGACCTTACCGCTTTACTTTTTATAATATATGTTAACTTCATATTTTATTATTTTCTATTTTGATAAAAACACGATTTCAGGAAAAAACACTACGACACCTACAATGATTAACTGAATAATAATAAATGGAATAATGCCTCTATAAATTTGACTTGTTTTTACACTTTCTGGCGCTACTCCTTTAAGATAAAATAACGCAAATCCAAAAGGAGGTGTTAAAAAGGAAGTTTGTAAATTAAGTGCAATAAGCACTCCTACCCATAACATATTCATATCAAAAGCATTGAATATTGGTGTTACCACTGGCACGATAATAAATACTATTTCTATAAAATCTATAAAGAAGCCTGCAATGAAAATTACGACCATTACCAATAACAAAAACATAAGCGGTGTTAATTGTGATGATACAATCAATTCCTGTAAATAAGAATCTCCCCCTAATGCTCTAAAAACTAAAGTAAACGTTGTTGCCCCTAGCAGTATAAAAAATACCATCGAGGTTAGTTTCATTGTTTCTTGTGCAACTTCTTTTAAAATATCATAAGTAAACTTTTTCTGAAATATGGTAAGAATAGTAGCACCAATCGCTCCTATAGCAGAAGCCTCTGTAGGAGAGGCAATACCCGTAAAAATAGATCCTAAAACAAGTATAATAAGCGCCAAGGGTAAAAACAATACTTTTATGACGTTGGCCTTAAAGTTATTTCCTCTAAATTCTGCAATCTCCTCTGGAGGTATCCCAGGAGCATCTTCTTTATGAATAAAAGATTTAATTAAAATATAAATAATATATAAACCTACCAATACTAAACCCGGAAACAAAGCAGCAGAGAATAAAGCTCCAACATCTACAGAAGCCGTTCCTTTAGAAGAATTATTAATTGTATCTGCTAACAATACTAAAACAATAGATGGAGGAATAATTTGACCTAATGTACCAGAAGACGCAATTACACCGGTAGCCAATTCTGTTTTGTACCCTCTCTTGAGCATCGTAGGTAGACTTATCAACCCCATTGTCACTACGGTGGCACCAACTATACCAGTAGATGCTGCTAATAAGGCTCCCACAATAACAACAGAAATTGCCAAGCCACCGCGTATTCTGCCAAACGCCATAGCCATAGTTTCTAATAATCCTTGTGCCAATCCTGATTTTTCTAACATAATACCCATAAAAATAAACAATGGGACCGCCATAAGCACATAGTTATTTACAACCCCCATTATTCTGGAAGGAAGTAAATAAAAAGTAGACATTTGAAACTGTTCTGGTGCAAAAATGGGAACACCAAATGCAAAAGCTATAGAAATTCCGCCAAGAGTAAATGCAACAGGATACCCTCTTAAAATAAAAATAAATATTAATACAAATAGGATAATTGCCAGGTATTCCATTATTTTTTGGTAAAAATGATTTGAATTGATTTTAAAATATGTGAAACTCCCTGAAGTAATAAAAGGGTAAACCCTAATGTAATACAGAACTTAAGAATATACAATGCCGGTAATCCACCTGGTTGAGGCGATTTTTCACCAATTATAAAAGATGACAGCGCATAGTACCATGAAGAAACAATAACCACATAGCACCAAGGTATTAATAATCCAACACCACCCAAAAGATCAATCCAGGCTTTTCTCTTTTCTGAAAGTTTGGCATAAAATACATCTACTCGTACGTGATTATCGTATTTAAAAGTATACCCGGAAGCAAGCAAAAACAACATCCCAAAAAGATAGATTTCTACCTCGATCATCCAGACATAGGTAAACTTAAATAAGTATCGAATAATTACATCTACTCCTATTACCAAAGCCAGTACAACAGCAGTCCAGCGAACCACTATTCCTGTTTTTTCACCAATCCAATCAAGAATATCGATAACTTTTTGCATCTAAGAATTGCGAATTTGTGTGATTAATTAATAAGTGAAGATACTAAAATCTATGGCATATGAAAATGAAAAAAAATATCAAAATCAAATAAGAACATCTTACTATTTCTGATATAGTTTAAGCACAACAATTACAACTACCTAAAAACATATCTATTATGATCAATCTTCATAAAGCATTTTATAAAGAATAATAAATACTTACCATGGTAAGTATTTATTTTCTATATTTGCCCAAATTAGTTTTGAATGGCCCGTATAGATGATGTTATGAAAACAAAATTTGCAAACGACAAACATCGTTTTGCGGCTAATGTAATATATACCAGTAACTGGATCAAAAATCAATTTTATGAATTTATTAAACCATTTGGTTTATCATCACAGCAATTTAATATCCTTCGAATTTTAAGAGGAGCTAACGACTGGGTTAGTATGAATGATATAAAAAACCGAATGGTTGAAAAATCTCCTAACGCCACCAGGCTTTGTGATAAGTTGATAGAAAAAAGATTAATTGAAAGGAGACGAAACAACAGCGACAGGAGATTAGTCTTTCTCAAAATATCTAAACAAGGGCTTCAACTTTTGAAAGAAATCGATGAACATGATGATGGCTCACACATGAGTTTTTTTAACAATATAAGTGACGAAGAAGCCAAAATAGTATCTCAAATTCTGGATAAAATAAGGAGTTAAAAAAATTTAATCAAATGTTTACCATGGTGAATAATACCATGGTAATTAGAATAATTATTAATCAAAATCAATTACAGACATGAAAAAAACGGATGTATGGATTTATCGAATTGTCACCATATTATTTACCCTGCTAATATCTTTTGGTGCCATCATGTATTTCGTTCAATACGAAATGGTTAGCGAAACAATTTTAAAACTAGGGTTTCCAACCTTTATTATTTATCCATTAGCGATTCTTAAGATTCTAGGTCTTATCGCAATTTGGACAAACAAGTCTCTAATGTTAAAAGAATGGGCATATGCAGGCTTTGTATTCGAACTATTATTAGCTATTGGTGCCCATATTACTATTAAGGATGGTGAGTACTTTGGTGCCTTGATAGCACTAACTTTAGTAATTTTATCGTATATATATAACAGAAAACTATCTAAAAATATGCCTATAAATAGATAGCAACCAAGTACTTTATATAAACTACTTACTCAACCTGTTATAGATTCACTAGTTTATGACAGGTTGAGTACATTATTTAGGGGTAGCTTATCTTACAAATACCAATTCGTTGGGTTTGGTAGTATACTCTTCGCTAAACCCATACCCTTCATAGTTAAATCCTTTTAAATCTTTTATAGTTTCTGCTCCCGTGTCTATAATATATCGCACCATCATACCTCTTGCTTTTTTGGCAAAGAAACTAATCATCTTAAGCTTATCTCCTTTCCAATCTTTAAACTGCGGAGTAATAACAGGTACTTTAAGTGCTTTTACATCTATAGCACTAAAATACTCATTACTAGCCAGATTCACGAATAGCTCATCTTCTAAAAGTTCATCGTTTAAATGTGCTGTAATGCTTTTTTTCCAAAACTCATATAGGTTATTTTTTCGACCTATTTTGAGTTTAGTTCCCATCTCAAGGCGATAAGGCTGTATAAGATCCAAAGGCTTTAAAATACCGTATAAACCAGACAATATTCTTAATTGATTTTGAAGTGTACTTAATTTTTCTTCAGGAATTGTATACGCATCTAATCCAATATATACGTCTCCCTTAAATGCGTACACCGCCTGACGCGCATTTTCTTGAGTAAACGGAAGGTTAAAATCCTGATTACGTTGCCAGTTAAGTTGTGCTAACTTATCACTAATACTCATAAGCTCGGTAAGCTTTTTAGGCGATTTTTTCTGAAGAATCGTATTTAACTTTTCTGCTTCAGACGAAAAAGAAAGTTCTGTATATTGTTTAGTTGGCAGTGTTGTTTCAAAATCTAATGATTTGGCTGGAGATATTACGATTTTCATGTAAAGTTTCTTTTTATACCTCAAAAATACAATTGTGCACCGAAAATTAAAATCTATAGAGGTATTTCTTCTTTATGTAGGTATTGAGAAAAGTTATTTAATTGAATATAAAATAAAATCATAAAAAAAGCCTGTCATACGACAGGCTTGTGCTTTAAAAAAGTCAAAAATGTATATTATAATACTTTCACGTTTACCGCGTTCATTCCTTTTTTACCTTCTTTAAGGTCAAACTCTACTTCGTCACCTTCACGAACTTCATCGATTAATCCTGAGATGTGTACAAAATGATCTTTGTTTGATCCTTCTTCTGTTATGAATCCAAATCCTTTGGAGTCATTAAAAAATTTTACTGTTCCTTTATTCATTATAAATTATTAAAACGCTAAGGTACCAATATTTAGTTAGTAATCCCTATTTATTTCAAAATAAAGTTTTTAGTAACCATTATTTAATGTTTACTAAATACCCTGATAATGAGGAAAAATCAATTTTAACCTTTTTATTATTTTGAAATAGAAGTGTTTATTTCTTTTGTTTGCCTCTAGTTTTATAACTTTCCTTAACCTCTTTTAGCAGATCATTAAGCGCTTTTCTAGTAAACCATTTCCCTTTAATCATAACACCTTCTATCGTTTTTGTGTTTTTTATATTTTCAAGTGGATTTTTATTTAATAAAACAAAGTCTGCATATTTACCTTCTACAATCGTACCTTTCATCGTTATTTGATTTAAATATATAGCTGGGTTCACGGTAGCTGTTTTTAAGGTTTCATATGGTGACAATCCACTACTTTGTAAAAGTTCTAATTCTTTATGTAATGAAAAGCCAGGCAAAAAAAGACCATATGTATCGCTTCCTGCTAGTAAAGGAACCTTTTCATCACTTAGTATTTTAGTAAACTCTTTTTGCCAAAGCAATTCTTTGTTAAGTCTAATTAATGATTCGGGAGCGGTGAACCAAGAGTTGGTTCTATAATGAATACTATCAGATGTACAATATGCGACATACTTTTTCGGAAGATATTTTATCTCATCGCTTTTCTTCAGCTTTTCAAACTTATTGTCATCTGCATACTTACTTATCATTTCAAATATTCCCAAAGTTGGAGATACATAAACACCGCTGGCTCGAATCATTCTTGCAGCTTTTTTCAAATAATTCACATCTGCTTTTTGATCAGTACTGAAAATATTCATAAATTCTTCGATATGTGCAATAGATTTCATCCTAAGAGAATACTCTAAAGGAAGTTTTCTTTGCCCATGACCAACTACAGGTATGTTATATTTACTCGTCTCTTCTAATAATTTTAAATAAATATCTTTGGGTAAGTTATCTGCTATTTTTAAAAAGTCATACCCTTTATCATAATGTTGCCTAACTACAGCGATCACATCATCTCTGGTTCTTAAATCCTCTGCTTTAAGGTATGGCCCGGTTGTCACATAATGGGGTGCCAAAAATTGATTAGTGGTTGCTTCTTCTCGAATTTTAATTTGATCTTGCCCTTCATACTCTGCCATATTCCTAACGGTAGTAACTCCATTTGCTATCAATAGCTTAAATTCATTTTGCACATCATTTTCTAGATGAAAATGCATTTCTGACAACCCCGGAATCAAGTATTTACCCTTTGCCAGAATAATTGTTCTTACTTTTTGATTCAATTTCTTAGAAGCTGGTTCTATGACTTCTACTTTTCCATTTTTAACAATTATTCTTTGATCATACAGTATGATTTCTTCGTTCATAGGAATCACATTTACATTCTCAAAAGAGACACTATTTTCTTGAGTAAACAAAACACTTATATTACACATACATGCAATACAACTCCCAACAAAAACTCTATTTAATCTAAACATCTTACACTTTTTAATGGTTAAGAGACAAACCTAGTTTAGATCAATGTTTTTGGTGTTCTGAATTGTCAGGATCTGAGAAATCCGAACTTATTGATTCTTCTTTTTGAATTGATTAGGAGACATACCCATTTCCTTTTTAAAGGCTGTATAAAAAGTAGTTTTCGAATTAAACCCGGCTTCAAGACCAATCGCCAAAATACTATAATTATCAAATTCTGGATCAAGAATCATTTTTTTAATGTCCTCTATTCTATATCTATTTATGAATTCTGAAAAATTTTTACTACTTGTAGTACTTATTTGTTCTGATAAATACCCACTACTTATCCCTAAACGTTTGGCAACTATATCGCGGCTTAGATTTGGATTGCGGTGAATATTTTCATTTTTTATTAAATCTATTAATTGTCGAATATGTAGGTTATCATTATCACTAACCTTCCTGTTAAAAGTAGTAACCGGTTGTTTTAGATAATTTCTAATTTCGTATTTATCGTTAGAAAGTTTAAACTGGTATAGTCCTTTATAAATTAACCAATACATAAAAATAGAAACTCCTACCCATAAATATGTCAATGGCATTTTGACACCTGACACAAATCGAAAACCTTCTAAAACAATACTATAAATCTCTAGTAGCGAAATAAAAAACCATATTCTTTTGATCCATTTTATATCAAATTTTGGTTTTGAATAAAATAAATATATTCCCGAAATAACCATAAAAAAAAGAGGAAATAGTACAGATAATACACTTATAATTTTATAAAAAAGAAAGAAAATCTCTTCCTTTCCTGATAAACTAATCTCGTATACTCCAAAAATAGTATCTAAATATATAACACCATTAACTATGCTTAAAATGAAAAAAGGAATATATAAAAGAGAAGTTTTAGCTCTATTACCGAGCGGATGGTCTATTTTTTTTATAAAAAAAATAAACAAAGTAACAGGGTATAAAAATTGCCATAATGGTATATCCAATAATGAGATAATGAATGGGCTTTTTCCTAAATCCCAAAACCAATTATTAATCCCAACAACAGATAGTACAACAAATGTATATGCTAAATAGAAGTTTTCCTTACTTTTAAAAAACTTCGAATACAAAATAATAACAGCAAGTACAAAACTATGTACTATTCCTATCAGAACAAATATTTCTAGAAAAGAAAGTTCCATTAATTATTATTTGAACAGTGCTGCTTTATTTTGGAAACTACTTTAATATAAAAGAAAGTTCATAAACTATTCGTCTTGATTAGATGGTAATTGGTTTTTTGCATAGTTTTTCCATCGCTCTATACATAATTTCATATCATCTGGAATCTCTGTTTCAAAATGCATAGACTTACCGGTAACTGGATGTTCAAAACCAAGTGTTCTCGCGTGTAACGCTTGCCTAGGTAGTATTTTAAAACAGTTATCTACAAATTGTTTATACTTAGTAAAGGTTGTGCCTTTTAATATTTTTTCTCCTCCATAACGTTCATCATTAAATAAGGTATGACCTATATATTTCATATGCACTCTAATTTGATGAGTCCTTCCGGTTTCTAACCTACATGAGACCAAGGTTACATATCCTAAACGTTCTAAAACTTTATAATGAGTAACAGCTGGCTTCCCTTTATCGGCCTCATCATCTACAAAAACGGTATTTTGCAACCTGTTTTTAGGATGACGTCCTATATTCCCCTCTATAGTGCCTTCATCATCTTTTATATTACCCCAAACGATAGCTACATACTCTCGTTGACTTGTTTTATCAAAAAACTGCTTTGCAAGATGAGTCATAGCTTCTTCTGTCTTCGCAATTACCAATAATCCACTAGTATCTTTATCTATACGATGTACTAATCCTGGTCTATTACTGCTATTATTAGGCAGATTATCAAAATGATATATTAATGCATTTATAAGAGTTCCCGAATAATTACCATGACCAGGATGCACTACCATACCTGCTGGTTTATTAACAACCAAAAGTACATCATCTTCATAAACAATGTCTAGCGGAATATTCTCGGGAGTTAATAGGTTTTCATAAGGAGGGTGAGAAAATAAAACACGAACCACATCATTTGGTTTTACTTTATGATTCGATTTTACAGGTACGTCATTTACATAAACACTTCCTTCTTTTGCTGCTTGTTGTATCTTATTTCTTGTCGCGTTTTCGACAAAATTCATTAAAAACTTATCCACTCTTAGTGGTACTTGGCCTGCGCCTGCTACAAAACGATAATGTTCATATAAATCATCTTCGTTTGCATCAAAATCTCCTATATTTTCTGGTCCTATCACAGTTAATTAGAAAGGTTTACTTTATTACCTTCTCCATCACCCAAAACAAGATCAATGGTAGAAGTTTTCATTAATTTAGTTCCTGGCTTTAAACGCTTACCTTTGTATCTTAATTCTAAAACAACGTCTTTACCTATATTTGGTTGATAAGTTATAGCTCCTATCTTAAAACCTAGTGCAATTAATTTTGGTTGTGCCTGTCTTTGCGTTTTCTGAATCACATCGGGAACTTCGACTTTTCGATACCCTGAAGGATTTAGAGTTACATAAATCTTACGATTTTGTTTTACTTCACTTCCTGCAATTGGGTTTTGTTCTGTTACCGAATATCGAGGAAAATCAGGATTAAAGCTTGTCGAATCCTGCACCTCATATCGTAGATCTTTAACTTCTAGCACCTTTGCTACTTCATCCAGCGTTTTTTTGCTTAAATCTGGCACTACAATATGTTGATTATGATTAGTCGTACTTTCTAACCACTCTAAAACAAGATAAGATACGATGGCCAACATTGCTACCGCAACAACTACTTGAATCAAAAATATTTTACTGTATATAAACTTAAAAAGGTTTCTGAAGAAATCCATAATCACATATATAATTTGGGCAAATATATAAAAAACAGCATGCAATATCTTTTTAAAAGCACTTGAACTTTAAGGTTTATACTACATAAGTATCATAAAAAAAGTTATAGGGTTACCCATTTAGTTCGCAATTAGTTTTATTTGTTTAATAGTTACGGGTTCATGCATTGTACAACGTTCTAATATTTTATCTAGAATTGACACTCTGTGGTTCCTTCTATTGAACCTAAAGAAGTATTCATCGATGTATTTTTGAATACATTCTTTATTGCAATACGAATATACTCCTCTCAACCAGTTTTTAAAGTTCCTGATCTGTATATGCGACATTTTAAAGTTTTTTCCTTTATTTGATAAAGTTTGTTTCAAATCAGGATATTCTTCTTTGATTGGATTATAACCAGGCCAACCATCTGCCAATATACTTGCATCATTTTTTATATGCGTGTCAAACAATGGTTTTAGGGATTTGGCGCTATAATCCTCTATCACTTTAGCATAGCCCCTGCCTGATTTACCATCTCTATGCTCAAAAGCAATCACAATCCTGATTTTCTTATCGCTTTCACTTCTTCCTGTTCTCCCTTTTGAGATGTGCCTATCTCGAACTCATCAACATGAACTTCATCTTCTAAAGGGTACTGCTCACTACTTTTCATAGCCAACTGTACTTTCTGACGGAATGCCCGTGTTGTTTTCTGATTCAGGCCAAAACGTTTTGCCAACCAAATATTATTTGCCCCTTTCTTACTGGTTGAAATCTCATAGAACATCCCAAAAGCTTTTAGAATATCAAACTTAAGTTTGTGGAATAAGATTGCTGCCGTTGTAAATTCGTCATAACCACATTTACTGCAACGACGGCTACATGGTTGCTTGCCCTTTGTATGGGCAATTGAGTTACACTTCCTACAATTATAGCCGTTTTCCCATTTTAATTCTGCCAAAAACTTATAGCAATCTTCAGTAGTTGTAAACCAATCTATAAACACCTGAATATCAAGACCTTTTAATATATTCATTTGTAGAATATTTACATATAATTTACAAAATAACATGCTTATTTACAATTATTTTGAGATTTAAATGGGTAGCCCTATAAGTTAAATTAGTTTTAAAATACTTAAGGTTTTAAAAGCTTCGCTTTTAAAAATTATCGAGTCGATTCTCCGAAGTGGGGAAGGATTAAAAAATCAAACTAATTTATTGTGGAATGTTATAACATTTTGGCCATCGTATTATGGTTACAAAACTAAGTTATCAAGCCTATAAAAAGCAATCTGACAATCTTAATTAATGGTCACAAAAACATTAGCTATACCTTATCTAGATACAGTTATTATTAATCTAATATTAAACTCTTAAACAACTATTCTCAAAAACAGAAACTTACCAATTTCATCGGTTTAAGAAAATATTAAAAAGAGTTTCCTTCTTATTCTATAAATGATATTTTTGTAACAAAACAGTCATTCAATGCAAAAGAACATTGCTATTCTTATGGGAGGTTACTCCAGCGAGTTTGATATTTCAATTCAAAGTGGAAATGTAGTATACAAACATCTAGATAGAGATCTATATCATCCATATAGGATACATATCACAAAAAATGGTTGGTATTATGTCGATGATCATGATCAAAAGTTTAGTATCGACAAAAATGATTTTTCATTGACGTTAAATGGTTCTAAAATAAGGTTTGATGCTGCATTTAACATAGTTCATGGCACTCCTGGTGAAGACGGATTACTACAAGCTTATTTTGATTTGATAGAAATACCGCAAACTGCTTGCGATTTTTATCAAGCTGCATTAACTTTTAACAAACGAGATTGCATTAGTACCTTACAACCATACGGAATACCAACCGCTACCAATTATTTCCTAAACAAAGGAGATGTTATAGATAGCAAGGCTATTATCAATACTGTTGGTTTACCATGTTTTGTTAAAGCCAACAAAGCAGGTAGTAGTTATGGAGTTTCAAAAGTTAAAACAGAACAAGAGCTTATTCCTGCTATAAAAGTTGCCTATAAAGAAGATGATGAAATTATTATAGAATCTTTTTTAAGCGGTACCGAAGTTTCTATAGGAGTCATTCGGTACAAAGGAGAAGACATAGTACTGCCAGTAACAGAGATTGTGACAGAAAACGAGTTTTTTGATTACGAAGCTAAGTACTTAGGAAAATCTGAAGAAATTACACCAGCGCGCTTATCTGAAGAAGACACAAAAAAAGTACAAGAATTGGCTTTAAAAGTCTACAAAATATTAAAAATGAAAGGTTTTTCTAGAAGTGAGTTTATTTTTCATGAAGGAGAACCTTATTTTGTTGAGATGAATACAAATCCAGGGCTTAGTGAAGCAAGTATTTTACCCCAACAAGCTATTATTGCCGGTATCAGTCTAAAAGAATTATTTTCTAATGCCATAGAAACCTGTTTAAAAAAATAAAAAGATATTACTTTGATATAAAATGCCTCAATCACTACGTATAGATTATTTTAAATTATAATTTCATATATATTTGTAACCTATATATCAATCAATAATCACATATGAGAAGAGCCGTTTTTCCAGGATCTTTTGATCCAATTACCTTAGGTCACTATGACATTATAGAACGAGGACTTACCTTATTTGATGAAATAATCCTTGCCATCGGTGTTAATTCTGAGAAAAAATATATGTTTTCTTTAGAGGAGAGAAAACAGTTCATGGAAGAAGCTTTTAAAAACGAGCCTAAAATTAAAGTAATGACTTACAAAGGGTTAACAGTCGAGTTTTGTAAAAAACAAAATGCAAATTTTATTCTGAGAGGGCTTCGCAATCCTGGTGATTTCGAATTTGAAAAAGCAATTGCACATACCAATAGAAAAATGTCTGATATAGAAACGGTATTCTTACTTACTTCTTCTGGTAAAAGCTTTATCTCTTCTTCGATTGTAAGAGATGTTATTAGAAATGGAGGCGATGTTTCTGGACTTGTACCCGACACGGTGATTATAAAATAATCATTTTATAGATTATAGACATAAAACTTTCAAATTTTTCTAATTTGAAATATCCTCCTGACATACCTTTGTCAATGCACGCAGTTAGTTTTGTTTTAAATTAATTTAATCTAATAACATTATGATCAAAACAAAATTAGAACCTTTTTGGATTGTTGGAATAGATAAACGAACTACAAACAAAAACGAACAAGCTGCAAAAGATATCCCAGAGCTTTGGGCCACTTTTATGTCGCATGGTACCATGCAAAAAATCCCAAACAAAGTAGATGACACAATCTATGCTGTGTATACTAATTATGAGAGTGACCACACAGAAGAGTACTCTACTATTATTGGATGTAAAGTTGCTAACCTAAATAATATCCCAGAAGAAATGACCTGTATAAAAATTGATCAAAGTTCTTATACTAGATTTACTGCCAAGGGAGATTTAACAAAAGGGGTTATATATAATGAATGGATCAAGATATGGAACACCAACTTAGATCGAAAATATACTACCGATTTTGAAGTATATGGAGCTGAAGCAAAAAACCCTAAAGATGCAGAAGTAGATATTTATGTTGCGATAAATTAACGAATCAATATACACAAACATACTTGTTAGCAAAAACCAGTTAACAGTATGTTTGTATACCTGTTGCAGTATATCAGGACCTAAATTAAAACCCAGACATCAACGCTCCACATATCCCCAACCCAACCACTAGGTAAACCCCAGAAAGTATAAAAAAAACCTTTGCTACTTTTTTCTTTTTCTTTCTATAAAGTATTCCACCTATTAACGCTAACAAAAGAGGAGGGCCAAACATGATCGCAATTATCATATATGCAATTATCTCATACCCGCCTCCTGATGTAGATTCTAAAAAAATACTATTTACAATCATATTATTTCTTTTCTTAATTTTTCAAGATAATCCTGTTTATCATCTCTATAAAACAAGTTCATTGTTTCAAAAGGGATAATTTTATAATCTTTATTTACAATGTGTACGCATGATTTTTTAATTGATCTTACATCAAAATTATAGGCATCTATAAATTGCATGATAATAATCCTGAATAAACTGTCGTATCCTAAATCTGGGGCATCTATTTCTGGCAAACAACACATTATAGATTTTAGGTTTTCTGAAGCAGTTTCTACAGAGTTTCCTGTACTAAACAATTCTAAAACCTTACCATGTAGTTCTTCATCTTGCTCATAAACGATCGTATTCTTTCCATTATCTAATAGATCTGCCGGGTTTATATACCTTGTAAGTGGTAATATCCCTTCTTTATTTTTTAACGCATACCCCATCACCAAAGCATCTGGATTACAGGGCACGGGAATTAGATCATCAGATTCAAAAACGGGAAATTGTTCTAAAATTTTCCTTCGCACTTCGGTCAAAGTAATGCGATCTGTCTTGGTATCAAAATCTTCTAAACGTCCTGCAATTTGAGTGGGTTGAAATGTAACACCTCTTACACATTTTTGCTGCGTCGCGAATGTTAGCACCTCTCCTATTTTATGATCATTTAATCCTTTTGCCAACGTTACAACTAATGTAGTAGACAAATTAACAATGTTTAAATGCGTTATTGCCTGCTTTCTTACTTCTGTTAAATCCTCACCTCTTAATTTTGTCAATACCTCGGCATCCAAAGCATCAAATTGTAAATAGATCTCAAAATCGGGCATATAACTAGCCAAGCGCTCTGTAAACTTCAAATCCTTTGCAATTCTGACTCCATTTGTATTTACCATGAGGTGGCGAATCGGTAATGTTTTTGCATAATCCAAAATTTCAAAAAATTGAGGATGTATTGTTGGTTCTCCCCCACTAATCTGAACTACATCTGGTTCTTTTTCGTTTACAACAATCGTATCTAACATCTTTTTGATCTCATCTAGTGATCGGTGTCTACCATAATGAGGAGATGATGAAGCATAACATGTTGGACAAGTAAGATTGCAACGATCTGTAACTTCAATAATTGTTAAACAAGAATGTTGCTCATGGTCAGGGCACAAACCGCAATCATAAGGACATCCATAATCTGTTTCCATATTAAACTTATGCGGAAACTCTGATGGTTTGTTATAATTTCTAATATTTTTATAATAGTCGACATCATCTGCAATCAAAACTTTTGAGCGTCCATGCTCTGGACAACGCTTTAGCATAAACACCTTATCATCTTCAAAAACTATTTTGGCGTCTATTCTTTTAAGACATGTTGGACATAGACTTAATGTAAAATCATAATAGGTGTATGGTCTTGTAGGCATATATTATTTGTCTTCGAATGGTTCTTTGATAATAAACAAAGCATAAGATACATAAATACTGAATACTACTAAGCTCCAGCATAAAAAATGTATTAGGTTTTAGAAATTCTATACAAAACCGGAACATAAAATAAGAGATCATAAAGTATTTAAACAAATAACCATCTATCGGTTTTAGTTTGATATGAACATATTTTAGAACGTACCATAGTACAATTAAAAACAGTACTTCGAATAATGCAAGTGGATATCGCATTATACCATCTCCCAGGTCCATCCCAAAAAAAGAATTAGTTTCTTTTCCATAAGTAAAATCATTTACACCAGACAAAAAACAACCGATTCTACCAATAATAATTCCTAAGATAATAGGAAAAGTAAACAAATCACCCGAAGATTGTTTTTCTTCTATAAGCTTCTTTGCCAATTCTACTCCCAATAAACCACCAAAAAGCCCTCCCATTATGGTTTTTGTAGTAAACAAATTGATAATTTGATCTGGGGTAAAAGATATGAATTGTGGTTGTTCTAAAAATCCAAAAACTCGAGATCCTAAAAAAGCTCCAAAAACAGCACCAATTATTATACTTAATCTATTGGTTGTTGAAATAAGATCCTTTGTATTTCTTCTTAAATACATATAATATCTAAATCCCGCAAAAAAAGCAACATACTCCAAAACCAAGTGAATATTGATTTCATATCCAAAAATTACAGGTTCGAAAGGAATACTCATATAATGTTATTCTGTTCATCAACGAAATATACATCTAAAATTGTGTCAAAAAACGCTAATGTTGAAAAAAAAAATAATTTTTATTCACTTTAAACAATATCCCTAAAGGGGAAATTTCTCTACTTTAACAGTATTTTACGCTTTTCGTCAATAATCCATTTTTAAAGCTGTAGGAAGAATCTTATATCTCTTATTTTCAAGGAGATACACTTAACAATTTAAACTATTTTGTATTCCTTTTTTTAGTAGATTTGCCTTCACAATTAACAAAATCAGTTATTATGAAAAACCGTTATTCATTGAAAACAAATTACTTTTTAACGTATTCACTTATTGCATTATTTTTGGTTTTCACTTCTTGTTCTAAAGAGGAAAACGAAATTATCAACGAAACAGAATCAACAGAAGTTGAAGCTATCGAAGAAGGAGACGAAACTGCTAGAGAAGAATTAAACTTTTTTGAAAATGATGGTTTAGATGCTTCACTTATTGAAGAAGGAATGCCTACTGAAGAGGAAGAGGTTCCAAAAGATGGAGTTGCTTCTAAAAGTGCTAGAAACTATCACTGTAACTATACATTGCTTAAACCAAAAGACGTTGACCCAACAGTTTGTGGTGATGCTACTGTACAACCATTATTAGTAGGTTCTTCTAAGAAAAAGGTAGGAAGAGTTACAATTGCTAATGATGAAGAGAATATATATATTACGGTTAAAGCTGGTAAGAATAAATATATAGCTAAAACGTATTTTTATATCGGAGAAAAACAAAACATTCCTTTTTACTCTAATGGATTTCCTAACCTTCGTAAGTTTAACTACAAAGCGTTCCCATATTATTTTGGAGGTGAGAAAAAAGCAACTTATGTAATTCCTTTATCTTCAATCAACTTAGATTGTTTTGAAATAGTAGCATATGCAAAGGTTTATGACGCGTATAGCAACTGTTACTACTCTGCATTTGCATATGATAAAGAAAGAACACAAGAATACTCTTACTCTTATTATACAGGATGTTATTACTTTGGTGATTGGGTAAGATCTTTTGAGTACTGCAAGCAAACTTGTGAGGTTCCATGCGTACAGGCTTATGGTTACCACGAGAAATGTGCTTTCTGCGAAAATGATGTATTAGGTACTTTCCTTGCCTATGTATTTATAGATAAAAAAGGGGAAGCAGGATTCGACGTAGAATTGATTACGAATCCGAACGGATGTGATGTATCTAATAGTCCAATAATTGGTCATGTAAACATTGCTTCTATAGAAAATACAAACAAGCTAAAAGTAGAATACCATGTAAACGAAGGATATTCTCTTTGTAACGTTGACTTTAGCTACGGAACTAGTACTTCTAATGTAAATACTAGTGAAAATGTTTCTGCATCATTCGAAAATCCTGTATCTACTTACAGTTTCGAATTCGAAAAGCTTTCTGGTGCGAATATCTACATGGATATCCAAGCAGAGGTTTCTGAGAACAACTAAACAAAACTTATAGAATATAAGTATATATTCTAAAAACATTGTCAATATACGAGCGGGGCTAAGATGATATCTTAGCCCCGTTTTTATTTAATCAAACTTCGTCAAAATATGATATTGAAATAAATAATCAAACACCCTATTATTTAGTAAATTTCTCAGTTAATCTTTTTCGCATAACTATTCATTGTATACCACCTACAGGTAAAACATTATTAATCATATTAGCTAGCAAACAGTACCAAAAACATATTAAATCATCTAGGATATAAAGTCTTGCCCGATGAATCGCTAATTAATCAATTTGGGTATTATTTTATTTATAGAGATGATGAGCTTCAAAAAACTCATGCTATGTTTGATTTCAACCTTAAGAACACCTCAAAAGTGCCAACGTATATGATTCTATGGGAGATTACTATAAAGCCCAATCAAACACTAGTAAAGCTATTGAATATTTTAAAAAAGCATATGGAATTGAGAAGAATCCAAAACAAAAGAAAAGCTAAGGAAATTAATGACTAATAAAAACTAATACAAAGGATATAAAAAACGTAACCTATAGTTCTTGTTGTTGTACTGATAACAAGAGCTATAGGTTTCATTTTAAGTTATAAGAAAAATTCTACTTCATCGCCTTAGCCATCACGTGATACCTTGGATCATCAATATCGTGCTCTATAACACTAGCTAATCTTGGAGAAGCTTTGATCATTAATGCCTGACACTCTTCGCTTAGGTGTTTAACTTTTACTTTTTTACCCGCTTCTTCGTATTTTCCAACCAAATTAAACACGGCTTCGAGTGCAGAATGGTCACTTACTCGAGATTCTATAAAATCAATCTCTACATTTTCAGGATCATTAGCCACATCAAACTTACTATTAAATGCTTGTATGCTTCCAAAGAAAAGTGGTCCCCATATCTCATACACCTTGGTTCCATCTTCTTTTATATGTTTTCTGGCTCTAATCTTTTTTGCATTCTCCCAGGCAAAAGCTAATGCAGACATAATTACTCCGGCAATTACCGCTACAGCCAAATCAAAAAATACGGTAAGTGAAGAAACAGCTATTAACACAATAGCATCAGTAAGTGGTATTTTATTCAGTATTCTAAAACTAGACCAAGCAAAAGTACCAATAACCACCATAAACATGACTCCTACAAGAGCCGCAATAGGTACTTGCTCTATTAATCCAGATGCGAATAAAATAAACATGAGTAACGTTACAGCTGCCACGATACCCGAAAGTCTTGTTCGCCCTCCTCCTTTTATATTTATAATTGATTGCCCAATCATGGCACATCCTCCCATACCTCCAAAAAGTCCTGTAACAATATTAGCACCTCCCTGTGCGAGACATTCTCTATTAGAATTACCACGGGTTTCTGTTAATTCGTCTATTAGATTTAAAGTCATCAAAGATTCTATTAATCCTATGGCAGCAAGTATCAATGCGTAAGGGCCAATAAATCTAAAAGTTTCCCAGGTCATAGGCACTTTATTAAAAATATCAAACTGAAATTGAGGGAGACCTCCTTTAAGTCCTTCTCCTCCTCCATCTCGAATAAAACTACCCACAGTAGCGACATCTAGTTTTCCTAAAATTACGATAGCAGAAACAACTACGATTCCTATCAATGCTTCTGGTAATTTTGAGGTAACTTTTAATTTTGGGAGCCCCCACATAATTAACATCGTAAGTAAAACTAACCCCAACATGAGTAATAACTGCTCAACGGGTATCCAGGAAGTAACTTTTCCTTTCTTTTTGATACTATAGATGATATTATCTTTAATATTATATGTTACTTCTTTTGTTTCCAAATCAAATACTTGTCCATCATGCACCATGTACTTCCCTTCATTAGTAACAAGATCTTCTAACCGATTACCGCTATATGCAAATAACGTTTGCTGTGATACTAGGTCATAAACAATCCCGTCTTCTCTAATTTCGAATTTTTTATCTAGAGATTCTGTTTTATAGGTATCATTTCCAAAAATATCTTTTTTGGTTTCTTTAAACATTCCTAGTTGCGAAAGAAAAATTACAATTGCCAAGCCGTTTACAAATCCCATCATCACAGGATGCGGAATCAAACGTACGAATTTACCTAGTTTAAACACTCCTGCCAGCACTTGGATTATCCCCATCAGAATCACTGTAGCAAACAAATAGTACAGCCCTAATTCTTCTCCAGGTTTTCCCATTGCGTTTCCTTCTGCTACCAAACTCACCATTACAACCGCCAATGCTCCTGTTGCTCCTGATATCATCCCCGGTCTACCTCCAAAAACAGAGGTAATCAATCCTATCATAAATGCAGCATATAATCCTACCAAAGGGTCAACGCCTGCTACAAATGCAAAAGCTACTGCTTCTGGGACCAAAGCCAATGCCACTGTTAATCCAGATAAAATATCATTTTTGGCATTAGCAACTCTTTTACGTACAAACTCTGTCATAATTAAGGTATTTTGAAGCTGCAAAAATAAGCTTATTTTATGGTGCAGCAAATAAACTTTATCCCTTCTTATGAAATTAAAAACCTAAAATAGAATTGTCAAAATCTTAGTACCTTTAAGCTCACATATTTCATCTATGCAAAAAATCATTTTATTATTAGCGCTTTTAACACTTTTATCTTGTAACACATCTACAAAACAAACAGGTATAAAATATGATTTTACAACACAATTTGAAAAAAGTAATCAAACAGAAACACCACCGTACACAGAGGTAATAGATTTTTATAAAAACCTTGCAGAAGTCTATCCATCAATTATCATTAAAGAGATGGGAGAGACCGATAGCGATCACCCTCTACAAATAGTCACCTTTAACCCTGATCAAATATTTGATTTTGCCTCTGTTCGACAAACCAAAAGAATCTTGTTGATTAATAATGGTATTCACCCAGGAGAAAGTGATGGCATTGACGCTACCATGTTACTTTTTAGAGACATTGCTCAAGGTAAAATTAAAGCACCTCAAAACACCGTTCTTGTCACAATTCCTATCTATAATATTGGGGGAGCACTACAAAGAAACACTACTACTCGAGCCAATCAGAATGGCCCCAAAGTTTATGGTTTTAGAGGAAATTCTAGAAATTATGACTTAAATCGTGATTTTATAAAAGGGGATACTAAAAACTCACAAACCTTTGCTAAAATTTTTCATACCGTACAACCCGATGTATTTATTGACAATCATGTAAGTAATGGTGCAGATTATCAATATGTACTTACCCATTTATTTACACAGCATAATAAATTAAATGGAGAATTAGGAACTTATTTACTCGAAGAATTACAACCACAGTTAGAGAAATCTTTAGAATCAAAAAAATGGGATATCACTCCCTATGTAAATGTATGGGGAACAACTCCTGATAAAGGGTGGTCACAATTTATGGATTCTCCGAGATACTCAACTGGGTATACAACGCTTTGGAATACTCTGGGAATGATGGTAGAAACCCATATGTTAAAACCCTACGGATCACGAGTAGAAGGAACCTACGAACTTATGAAGTCTATGATAGACATTACAGAAAAAGATGGTTCTAAAATTCGGTCTTTGCGAAAAAAAGCTTTTGCTATGCAAAAAAAGCAATCAACATATCCAGTACGTTGGAAAAAAGATACCTCTAGAGTTACTAAATTTAATTTTAAAGGATTTGAAGGAAACTTTATTGACAGTAAAATTACAGGTGCCAAGCGATTAAAATACAATCAAAACAAGCCTTATACCAAAGAGGTAAACTATCATAACTTTTTTGTCCCTTCTAAAGAAATAAAGATCCCCGAAGCATATATTATACCTGCAGGGTGGTGGAATATCGTTGATCTACTAAAGTTAAATCAAATCGAATTATTTCCTTTAAAAAAAGACTCTACTATCACTGTTGAAACTTATCATATCAAAGATTACAAAAGTCGTAAAACTCCTTTTGAAGGTCATTATCTTCACTATGAAACTTCGGTAAGAAAAAGTATCAGTTCTATTAGATTTAAAAAAGGAGATTTTATCGTCCCCGTCCATCAATATGGGTTTCGTTATATTATAGAGACCTTAGAGCCTGAAGCAACCGATTCTTTTTTTAACTGGAATTTCTTCGACACTATACTACAGCAAAAAGAAGGGTTTTCTCCTTATGTATGGGAAGACAAGGCCTCTGAACTGTTAGCTAAAAATGATCAGCTAAAAACAGAATTTGAGGAGAAGAAAAAAGATACTGCTTTTTCTAATAATTGGTATGCCCAATTAGATTGGTTATACAAACGATCAGAACATTATGAAGAATCGCATATGAGATATCCAGTTTATCGAATTTTAAAATAAGTTTTATACCATTTATATTTTGAATTTATTGGAAAAGAAAATTAAGATTTTTTTGTTTCAGCGAAGAAGAAAAATCAAGCATAGCAGGGCTACGGTTTATTTTTATTATGAAACTGAGGTGAAAAAAGAACATTTTATTCCGGTAGATTTAAAGTGTAAATGGTATTACTTTACTTCACCAAACTTATCCGCCAGTAACTCCCATAACTCAGAATGTCCATGATCATATCCTAATGCCCAAATTCCTATACCAGCCAATTTTTTTTTCTTTACCCAATCATATTTGTGAGATAATGAGAGGCTATCATCAAACCATACTTGTTTAAATATTCCATTATTTTGGTTACTAATATATCGGGTAGTGCTTATACTATCAAACCTCAAGTTATGAGTCGTACCAATTTGTTCCTGTATTTTGCTATACGAATCATGTGCTAAAAACTTTTTCACATTACCAGGTATTGACGCATTTTCGGTTTGCCATTTATCTCCATAGTATGGTAAACCAACAATTAATTTATCTTCTGTAACACCCTCTTTCAAATAATAATCAACAGAATGTTCTACACTATACACCCCCCATTTCTCACTACTATACAGCGGAGAAACTGGCCCTGCATTTTTGCTAAAACTACCATAATAATCATACCCCATCAACGTATAAAAATCTATAAAAGGATCAATCGCTCTTATATCAAATACTTTATGATAATCTACCGCATACAAAGCCAGAGAAATCATATAATCAGGATTCTCTTTACGTAATCTTTTTGATAGTAAAATGATAAAATCACTAAACTCGGCTCTATTTTTTGAAGAAACTCCCTCAAAATCCAGATTTATACCATCTGCTTTTCTATACTGTAACAATGAACTTAAACTATCTGCCAATACCTTTTGTGCTTTGGGGTTTTTCAAAAAAATTCCATTTCTCTTTGCTCCAAAATTCGAAACCGTAAGAAACACTTTACAGTTCTTTGCTTTGGCACTATCTACTAGTGCCGTGGTTTTCCATTGATGAATATTATCATAACTTCCTGTTTCTGCATTCACCAAATATGAAAAATAAGCTACCCCCCAAAGAAGCGAAAAATTATAGCTTTTATATGCAGATCCCTTAGAATACAAATGCCAACCAAAAGTTTTATAGTCCTGACTCACCTTATGCTTCAAAGCTGGTATGCTATGAGCACTGATTTTATTTAGGCTATCCCATTCTTTTTCTGAACTAAATTTGTAGTGTTCAAATAACTTATGATGTTCATAATTAGGCCCTGTATAATTAGGAATGGTGGGTATCTCTTTTTGTTTTGTAGCACTCTTTTTCTTTGTATTACTACATGATACCATAAGCACAACAATAATCGGTAAGGTCAAAAAGTAATTAATCTTCATAGAAAAGTTGGTTTTAAAGAGTATAAAAATCAAATAGTTGGTTATTTGATTGGTATCTTATGATAAATAATCATGAGAAAACAATTGTTTTATGTTGGCATAAGAATCTTGCAATGCCTTTTTCACTTTTTTCTTGTCTTTCCACTTTACTTTGGTAATTCCTTCATCTGTTTGAGGTATTAGCTCTCCATCATATTCCGTTTTCATTTCAAACCAATAGGTAACTTTCAAACGAAATTCTCGATTTCTTTTAAAGACATGATAACTTCTATATAAAAACTTAGTGATTTTTAAACCTGTTACTCCTGTTTCTTCTTCAACCTCTCTTATCGCAGCAGTCTCCATATCCTCTTTTTTTTCTGCTTTTCCTTTCGGAAGATCCCATTTTCCATTTCGTCGTATAAACAGAATCTCATTTTTAGGGTTATAAACCTTCCCACCTCCTGCGATAACCACTGGTAACTTTGAATATAACAACTTCATTAATCGATCTTCACTCTTATGATACAAATGATATTTTGCTTCCTCTCCAGCCTCCTCTTTGCTCAAAATATCTCTTATAACATTTGGAAAATCAACATCTTTTATAAAAATGGTTTCATACCCTTCTATCGTCTTTTTTGTCGATAGAATAATAGGTGTATTATTCACAAAAACTTTATACATTTGCAACTATGATTTTTGATAAAAATACGGCAAAAAAAACCGCTGAGTTATTGTTGCAAATTAATGCAATTAAATTACAACCACAAGAACCTTTTACATGGGCTTCTGGATGGAAATCTCCTATCTATTGTGATAACCGAATTACCCTTTCTTATCCAGAAACCAGAAAATATTTAAGCAGTAATCTTGCAAAATTTATTGTTGAAAAATACGGTAAGCCTGATGTAATCGCAGGAGTAGCTACAGGTGCAATTGGTATAGGGATGTTGGTTGCAGAAGAACTTGATCTACCCTTTATATATGTTAGGCCAGAAGCAAAAAAACATGGGCGAAAGAATCAAATAGAAGGAATCGTTCCTACTCATAAAAATGTATTGGTTGTCGAGGACTTAATTAGTACAGGAAAAAGTAGTCTTAATGCTGTAAAAGCTTTACAAGAAGATCATGCCAATGTACTTGGGATGGTGGCAATATTTAATTATGGCTTTGCCGTGGCAACAGAAAACTTTGAAAAGGCAGCATTACCTTTACATACTTTAAGCAATTATGACAATTTGTTGGAGCAAGCTTCTGACACCAATTACATCTCAAAAGATCAACAACAAACACTACAAAGCTGGAGAGTAAATCCTGCAGAGTGGAATCAATAAAACAATTACCATGAACTTAGAAAGCCCTACTGTTACCGTAAACAAAACGTCTCAGGAAGTTTTTGATTTCTTAACTAAGGTTGAGAATTTTGAACAACTTATGCCAGACAGCAAACAAAAATTTGAAAAAATAAGTGATTCGCGTTTCTTATTTCAGTTAAAAGGAATGCCAGAGCTTGTATTAGATCAAAAAGACAGTACCAGTCCTTGTCAAGTTGTACTAGGAGCTGCGAGCGATAAACTTCCTTTCACACTTACTGCAGATATTGTTGATACAGAAGATGGAAAAAGTACTACCAAACTAACTTTTGAAGGACAGTTTAATGCAATGATGTCTATGATGATCAAAAGTCCTATTCAAAATTTCATAAATACGCTTTCAGAAAACATCGGTAAACTATAACTAATAAAGCAACTTAATTTCTTTTAATCCAAAGGTTTGCACAACTTCATCCTCTAATAATAGCTGAAGTTTTCCTTCTGGATTAACTCCTTTAATAATACCAACAAAAGATTCACCTTCTATATTCTCAAAAGTAGAAGGTTTATCTTTTCTAAATAAAATAGACTCATATTCGTTCTTTATTAGTTGATAGTTAGCAACTCTTAATTCAGAAAATCGCTTTTCTATTTTCTTTAGCAACAGATTAAATACCTCATTTACATCAAAATTTTTGCCTACTATCTTTTTTAATGACCCCGCCATAGGAAGTTGATCAAATTCAGTTTGGTTAACGTTCAATCCAATTCCTATTATAACTCCCACCAAACTGCCATTTTTAACAATATTTTCGATTAAAATACCGCATATTTTTTGTCGATCTGACAGAATGTCGTTTGGCCACTTTACAGATACTTTACTAACCATAAAATCTTTTAACACATCAAAAACAGCTAAAGAGGTCACCATAGAAATATAAAATTGATCAGAAAGAAGAATATCATCAACCCTCATAAACACACTGCACGTAAGGTTTTTGCCTGGGTCACTCTGCCAAATCGTACCCATTTGCCCTTTTCCACTTAACTGCTCATGTGCAATTACAGAAACTGGTTTCACAAGTTTTTGTACTCTATTCAGATCTTTTAAAAACCTATTTGTTGAGTCAATGGCATCAACTTTGATTATACGCATATATATAAGGTGTAAAAGTTTTACAATTGTCCGGCGAATTAAGACATAAAATCATAAAAAGTAATAACTTTACACAAATTAAAAAAATGCATGACTAAAAAAGAAATCGGTAACGATCAATTAATCACCCAAATATTAAAAGGTATCGAAGAAGTAAAAGGAAATGATATTAACATTTTAAATCTTCGCGACATTGATAATACAGTATGTAATTATTTTGTAATTTGTAATGGAACTTCTAATACACAAGTAAACGCAATCGTCAGCTCTATCCAAAAAACAGTAAGTAAAGAACTTAAAGACAAACCTTGGCATGTAGAAGGTAGCGAAAATGCAGAATGGGTATTAATTGATTATGTCCACGTTGTAGTGCATGTCTTTCAAAAACACATACGAGAATTCTATGATATAGAAGGACTATGGGGAGATGCTAAAACAACAGTTATCGAAACAAATTATTAATAAAGAATACCGTAAATGGCCAAAGAAAATAAAAAAACAGAACCGAATAAAAAACCAAAGTTTAGTGCATATTGGATTTATGCCATTATAATTATTGGTTTTTTTGCTTTAAATATGATAGGTGGAAATGGGTTTGGGTCTGCTCCCACTACTTCTCCTTCAGAATTTCAAACTTTTCTGAAAAATGGTGAAGTAGAAAAAGTAGTGATCATTAACCGCAGAAAAGCCAAAGTTTTTCTAACCCCAGAAGCGAAAGCATCTGACAAGCATAGAAAAAACAAAAACAAATCAATATTACCCACTAGCCCCAGCGATCCTGACTATCAATTTGAATTTGGAGATTTACAAAACTTTGAAAATCAAATAAATACAATCAAAGGAGAGAACGGCATTACTGCAAAAGTTAGTTATGATACAGAAAGTAATGTATGGGGTGAAATACTAGTTACCCTACTTCCTTTTGCCTTGATAATAGGGATTTGGATCTTTATTATGAGAAGAATGAGTGGTGGTGCCGGTGGAGGTGCCGGAGGTCAAATCTTTAATATAGGAAAATCAAAAGCCAAACTTTTTGATCAAAACACCGAAGTAAAAGTTTCTTTTGAAAATGTAGCTGGTTTAGAGGGAGCAAAAGAAGAAGTTCAGGAAATTGTTGATTTTCTTAAAAACCCAGAAAAATATACTTCTCTAGGAGGTAAAATACCTAAAGGAGCATTATTAGTAGGACCTCCTGGTACAGGAAAAACCTTGTTAGCCAAGGCCGTTGCTGGTGAAGCAAAAGTTCCTTTCTTTTCACTATCTGGATCTGATTTTGTTGAAATGTTTGTAGGAGTTGGTGCCTCTAGAGTAAGAGATTTATTTAAACAAGCTAAAGAAAAATCACCTGCCATTATCTTTATAGATGAGATTGATGCAGTAGGTAGAGCAAGAGGAAAAAGTAATTTTTCTGGCTCTAATGACGAAAGAGAAAATACTTTAAACCAATTATTAACAGAAATGGATGGTTTTGGCACCAATACAAACGTAATTGTAATTGCCGCTACAAACCGTGCCGATGTTCTTGATAAAGCATTACTGCGTGCCGGTCGTTTCGATCGTCAAATATATGTGGATTTACCAGATATTCGAGAGCGTAAAGAAATTTTCGACGTCCATTTAAAACCGTTAAAAAAGGTAGAAAACGAATTAGATACCGAGTTTATGGCAAAACAAACTCCTGGGTTTTCTGGAGCAGATATTGCCAACGTATGTAATGAAGCTGCATTAATTGCTGCAAGAAAAGGGAATAAAGCAGTAGGAAAACAAGATTTTCTAGATGCTGTGGATCGAATCGTAGGAGGATTAGAGAAAAAGAATAAAATTATTACACCAGAAGAAAAAAGAGCGATTGCTTTTCATGAGGCTGGTCATGCCACAGTAAGTTGGATGTTAGAGCATGCTGCTCCATTGGTTAAAGTTACTATTGTACCTAGAGGACAATCTCTGGGTGCTGCTTGGTACTTACCAGAAGAGCGATTAATTGTACGTCCTAACCAGATGCTCGACGAGATGTGTGCTGCTTTGGGTGGTCGAGCGGCAGAAAAAGTTATTTTTGATGAAATATCTACTGGAGCATTAAGTGATCTTGAAAAGGTAACAAAACAAGCAAGAGCAATGGTTACCATCTATGGATTAAATGACAAGGTTGGAAACCTAACTTATTATGATTCTTCTGGCCAAAGTGAATACAATTTCTCAAAGCCATATAGTGAACAAACTAGTGAACTAATTGACAAAGAAATTTCTAATATTATAGAAACACAATATCAAAGAGCAGTTGATCTGCTAGAACAGCATAAAGATAAACTTACAGAATTAGCAGAAGTACTTTTAGAAAAAGAAGTTATTTTTAAAGATAATCTGGAAAAAATATTTGGACAAAGGCCTTTTGGCAAAAAAGAAGAAGAAATCATTATTGATCCTTCTTAAATCCTATATTTTTTTCTAACAAATTGAAAAATCTTAACCTAACCCAACATTAGGTTAAGATTTTTTTTATCTTTGAAGTTAATGAAAAATTGTAATCCCCAATCATAATCTAAAAAATGAGTCTATTTAGAAGAATCTTTTCCTCAAAATCTAAATCAGACCAAAAGAGTAAGGAACGCGCAGACGACGATCGCAGTAAATATATGCCCGAAATTGATCTACCTATTGACGAAAGTTTTATGATCAATTTTAAAAGAAACGGAGGCAAATTTTTATACTGTGATACAGAAAATGAAGTTTTAGATTCTTTTGATAAAATCCTTATGGAAAATGATTGGTATGAAAAGGATGTATATTGCTTTGACGATACTCTTGAAACCAAATTTTCAGGTTTTAATTTAAATTATGTCAGAAGTTCATCTGCTTCATTTTTTTTCGGAACTTGTGAATACCTAATTGCCGATAGTGGTTCCATACTGGTATCCTCTAATCAGCTTAAAGAAAAAAAACTTACAGAATTACCAGACAACTTCATTATTATCGCTGCAACAAGTCAGTTAGTCAAAAGTATTGGAGAAGGCCTAAAAGGCATTAAAAGTAAAAACAAAAATGCAATTCCTTCTAACATCACTACTATTAAAAACTTTGAACCACAAAAAGAAAAGGATTTCTTAAGCTACGGAAGTAGTTCAAAAAATCTATATTTGCTGCTGCTCGAAGATTTATAATATGAAGGAATTACTCACAAGATCTCTATCGGGATTTTTATACGTTTTAATATTGTTGTTATCTATATTTGTTTCCAGATATACATATATAGGAGTATTCTTAATTTTTGGGTTATTATCAATTTATGAGTTTCAAAAATTGATTCACCTTAAAAACAAAAGGCTTTACATAATTTTTATTATTCTGCTGGCCTTACTATGTTTTTATCAAAAGGCATTATATTTTTATGTAATTCTACCTATTTTACTACTTACCATAGTTACAGAACTATTTCTTATTAAAGATTTAATTACTATCCGTATTATTCCCATGTTCGAAAAACGGAAATACTTTACCAGTATTTTTTATTTGATCACTTCTATTATATTTTTGATTTTAATTCCGAATTATTCTGGTGTTTATCAACCTTACATAATTGCAGGAGCATTTTTGATCACTTGGGTAAATGACAGTTTTGCTTATTTGGTGGGCAAAAACTTTGGAAAACACAAATTATTAGAGCGAATATCACCCAAAAAAACGATCGAAGGTTTTGTAGGAGGGTTTATATTCTCATTACTTGCAGGATACCTAATTGCTATCTTTTCTAATACATTATCTATTAACATTTGGTTGATTATAAGTATTATTATGAGTATTTTTGGTACACTTGGCGATCTTATACAATCTAAGTTCAAAAGACAAGCAGGAGTAAAGGATAGCGGCACTATTATGCCAGGTCATGGAGGGATATATGACAGACTTGACAGTGTGATATTCGCCAGTCCATTTTTATACGCATTTTTACAAATATTAAAGCATGTTTCATAAAGAAGGTTATAAAATAATATCTATAGCATTTGTACTATTTCTAGGCATCAATGTAGCCTCGTATGTGGCAATTCAAAATAATGAGTGGCAAATTGCCATTCTATCGCTCACTCTGGTACTTCTTATTCTAATATTACAGTTTTTTAGAAACCCCAAAAGACATACCGAATTAAACGATAAAACTATTGTAGCTCCTGTTGATGGTAAAGTGGTCGTAATAGAAGAAGTTTATGAAAAAGAGTACTTTAAAGATAAAAGATTACAGGTTTCTGTTTTTATGTCTCCTATCAATGTACATGTAACACGCCATCCTATTAACGGAAAAGTTGCTTTTAGTAAATATCACCCTGGTAAATATCTGGTAGCATGGCATCCAAAAGCATCCGAAGAGAACGAAAGAACAACTGTTGTTGTTAAAAATGACAATACAGAGATATTATATCGCCAAATAGCTGGAGCACTTGCAAAAAGAATTGTAAATTATGCAGAAGAAGGGCAAGAAGTGATTCAGGGTTCTGATAGCGGTTTTATAAAGTTTGGTTCAAGAGTAGATGTATACCTACCATTAGGAACCAAAATAGATGTTGCCTTAGATCAAAAAGTTAAAGGAGGAGAAAGTATTATTGCGTTGCTTTAAACAATCTCAATAAAATCCTATTGCTATAATATGTTTTATGTTAATCAAAGAATTACTCTATCAATCCTTTAGAAAACTCTAAACAATTGATTTATAAAAAGAGTAAACCTACTGAACATGACCGAAGAAGAATTAAATATTGCCTTTGATAACGCCTATGAGCGTGCATGCAATACAAAAATACAATTGCCACCTGATCTTATGCTTCATTTTTATGCCTATTATAAGCAAGCGACTCATATAGAAGGTTTCTACACTCCATCTGGCAATAGCCAACTTAGAAATGCCTTTAAGCTTAATGCACTTTTTCAAGTCAAAAATTTAAGTCGCAAAGAAGCAAAATTGAAATATATAGAATTAGTAGAAAAGTATATTACGGATATATAACACAATCATTTTAAGAATTACTCTTTCCTCCCTAATCTATACATAATTGACCAAACAATAATAACTTGTTTCTCTGTTGTATCTAAACCAGAGAACTTGATATACATGTTCCTATTATTGCTTTGAGTGCTACAGACACCTCAGAAGCCATTGCTACGATCCTAAAGCCTAATTCTGGTTTTAATGACTTTATGATAAAGCTCTATAAAAACGAGGAGTTCTTTACTAAAGTAGAAACATATCAGAGAAAATATCATCGCTAAGGCTTCTTAAAAAGCCTGTAGAACACTTTTAAAGGAGTTATAGCAAATTAATTACACAAAATGCGACGTATTCAAACTCGTTCATTTTCTTATTCATAGTTTCTCTGTATAGTAAGTTACGTAATCTTAAGAAAACATAAACAAGCGTTAAAGAAATTTACGCATATAGATTAGAAGGTAATTTAAACCATAGGAAGTCTAATTTAAAATTGTTACGTTTAAATCTTGAGCATAAAAAAAGCCCTCATCTATTAGATGAGGGCTTCAAGGAAGGCGGCGACCTACTCTCCCACGAGTGTAGTACCATCGGCGCTAACGGGCTTAACTGCTCTGTTCGGAATGGTAAGAGGTGAGCCCCGTTGCTATAACCACCTTAAATCGTGTGTTACAGGTTTTGATTATATCAATAATCACAACAGGCAACTAATAAGTTAACATATTGATTTAAAAACAATACAACATAAAGAGAAACTAAATAGCTTACTAAAGCAATTTACGACCCCGACAGTTACCCATCGGGGTGTGCGCATAAGCCTATGGGTTATTAGTACTACTCGGCTATGACATTACTGCC
>NZ_JBFMKP010000017.1:0-135635 GCF_040786235.1 Aquimarina discodermiae | reverse complement strand
AAATCACAGGGTAAAGACCCTATTTATTACTTTATAATCACAAAAAATAATTCCGTAGTTAGAAAAGGTTCAATAACGGTAATGAGATAATATATGATCAGAAAATTACTTTTAATATTTATATGTTTATCCTTTGGTTTACTAAGAGGGCAAGATGAAGGTACAACAACTGTTTATGGTGTACTGCCTACAGATATACCAACGCATAATCTTGTAAAATATAACCGTTTTTATTTTAATCCTACCTTTTCTTTAGTAAGAGAAAACAAAAAGTCTATCAATGCCTATAACAAAATACAATGGGCTGGATTTAACGATAACCCTCAAACTTTTTTAATTAACTATACGGCCAACTTTGATGAAATCATAGGGGTTTCTATTGGATTGCATCAGCAAAACGAAGGTGTTTACAGATACTTTGGAGGAATTGCCAACTTTGCTTATATGGTAGAGTTAAATAGAGACATGAGACTTACTTTTGGTATGAATTTAGGTTTTTCGCAAAGCGGAATAAAATCAAACCTGGACTCGGCTACTAGTACGATTTTAAATAATGGTATTCAGGTAAGTGATCCTTTTATCCTTAATTATGAGAATAACTCTGTTTTTCAGCTTACACCAGGAGTTAATTTCAATTATGAAGAATTTGATGCAGGGGTATCGGTAGCTAATATTGTAGCATATAACTTATCAGATAGCGAATTGTTGACCGATAAAATGGCGATTACAGGTCATATTATGTATACAAGACCTTTACAACGAAGATCTGATAATACAATTCGAGCCATGGCATATGCCAATTTATTGCCTAAATTCGATGATGAATCTGTAACAATTGTTACTGAAAACCCAGAGGCAGAATCTAGTGATAATTCTAGTACAAATTTAAGATATGGAGCCAATGGAATAGTAGAATTACCAGAATTAGGGTGGGCGCATGCAGGCTATAATAGTTTTTATGGAGTGTCTTTAGGAGTTGGAGGTAATATAACTTCCAACGTTTCTATAGGATATACGTATGAAACGGGGTTTGGTGATACTAGTAATTTTGGAGCATCACATGAGGTGAGTTTGGCATATAATTTTGAAGCTGAACGCCCAAGAAAAAGAAGAAAAGCAAAATCAAGTACTCAAAAATCATATGAAGAAAGAGATTCTGAAATTAGAAGACTTAAGAAAGAAATTTTAGAGCAGAATAAATTAATAAGAGAGTTACAAAACGAAAAAGGTCAGGCAAGAAGCCAGGACCAGAAAGCCATTAGTGAGCTTGAAAGGTCTATTGCAGAAGCTAAAGAGAAAGAAGCACAAGCTGCTCGAGAATTAGAATTGCAACGAGAAGAAGAAGTAAAATTACTTAATAAGCAATCAGAAGAAAGAGAACGTCTTGCCGCAGAGCGAAGATTAGAAGTTGAGATGGCAGAGCAAAAAGCAGAAGAAGAGCGTTTGGCTGCACAAAGACAATTAGAAAGAGAAGAAGCAGAGCAAAAAACTGAGGCAGAACGTTTAGCTGCTCAAAAACAGTTACAAGAAGAACAAAGAATTGCCCAGGAAGAAGCGGCAAGAGAAGCAGAAGCTGCTAAACAGCAGGAAGAAGAAGAACGCCTTGCTGCTCAGAAAGAATTGGAAGCCGAAAATGCCTTCCAAAAAGCAGAAGAAGAGCGTTTGGCTGCACAAAGGCAATTAGAGCGTGAAGAAGCCCTTCAAAAGGCTGAAGAGGAACGTTTAGCATCTGAAAAGAGATTAGAACAAGAAAATTCACTAATACAAACAGAAGAAGAACGTTTGGCTTCTCAGAAACAATTAGAACAAGAAAATACATTAATTAAGAATCAGGAAGAAGAAGTTGCAGAAGCTGCAAGATTAGCAGAAGAGCAACGCTTAGCTCAGGAAGCCGCAGAAGCTGCAAGATTAGCAGAAGAGCAACGCTTAGCTCAGGAAGCCGCAGAAGCTGCTAGGTTAGCAGAAGAACAACGCTTGGCTCAGGAAGCTGCAGAAGCTGCTAGGTTAGCAGAAGAGCAACGCTTAGCTCAGGAAGCTGCAGAGGCTGCTAGGTTAGCAGAAGAGCAACGCTTAGCTCAGGAAGCTGCAGAGGCTGCTAGGTTAGCAGAAGAGCAACGCTTAGCTCAGGAAGCCGCAGAAGCCGCTAGATTAGCAGAAGAGCAACGATTGGCCGAGGAAGCAGAAGCTGCTAGGTTAGCAGAAGAGCAACGATTAGCTCAGGAAGCTGCAGAGGCTGCACGATTAGCAGAAGAGCAACGATTGGCCGAGGAAGCAGAAGCTGCAAGATTAGCAGAAGAGCAACGCTTAGCTCAGGAAGCTGCAGAGGCTGCACGATTAGCAGAAGAGCAACGATTGGCCGAGGAAGCAGAAGCTGCAAGATTAGCAGAAGAGCAACGCTTAGCTCAGGAAGCTGCAGAGGCTGCAAGGTTAGCAGAAGAGCAACGATTGGCCGAGGAAGCTGCAGAGGCTGCAAGATTAGCAGAAGAGCAACGATTGGCCGAGGAAGCAGAAGCTGCAAGATTAGCAGAAGAGCAACGCTTAGCTCAGGAAGCTGCAGAAGCTGCAAGATTAGCAGAAGAGCAACGATTGGCCGAGGAAGCAGAAGCTGCCCGCTTAGCTGAACAAGAAAGATTGAGACAAGAAGCAGAAGCTACAGCGCAACAAAAAGATGAAGGAATAGAAGAAATCCAGAAAGAATTGGATAATAGTAGTCGTATTACAGATAAATTATTTGCACGTAGAGATTCGTTACTAACAACTAGTCTTAATGTAGATAAAAGAGAGTTTAGTAAACTATTAGAATCTTTAGTAAATATGGATGAAGATGCAGAAGAGGCTAAAAAAGAGTCAGATCCTGCAAGCTCAAAAAGACTTACTGCGAAAAATAGATTTATAAAATTTGCAGAGACGTCTAGACCAGAAGCTCAGTTTGCTACTAAGTATATACCAGGATACCCAGAAGGATATTACCTGATCGGAAACGTGTTTAAAGGAGGAGTTTATGCAGATAGATTCTCAGAAAAACTTAGAGATATCGGGTTTGACGATTCTCAGATTATCGTGAATCCAGAAAACCAGTTCCAATATGTAGCCATAGAGAGCTATACAAATAAAGATGAAGCTGCAGAAAAGTATTTAAACAATATCGATAACAGATACTTTGGAGATATGTGGATATTACATATTGCTAAAAGTAAAGTAGAGTCATTTAAGAGATTATTACAAGAAACCCGATTGATAAAAGATACCGTTAAAGATGATACCGTATTATCAGAAAACCTATCTTATATTGGAGGACATAATATCGAAAATGGATATTATTTGATTACGAATATATTTAAGAGAGAAAATTATTTCGATAGAGGAATGGAGAAGTTACGATCACAAGGATTGGAGCCTCAATATTTCAGGAACCCAAAAGATAACTATATTTATGTATATCTAAAACGATTTGATACTATTGATGAGGCAAAACAAAGCTTATTCTCAAATGTAAATAATTCATATAATGGTGATCTTTATATATTAAAAGTACAATAACCCATATGCCGTAAGTTATGATGACAATTACCCCAAACTCGACCCAAAATACGAAGCTTATGAAAACCAAGATGTTGATGAAAATGGTATTGGTACTCTTATTTGTTACCAGTAACATAAGCACAATCTATGCCCAGGAGATTGTACCTTTGGGACCTAGAGAGACTAGAAATAGGATCAAGGGTAATTTAGTCATGAATGGTAATGCCATTGTAGGATTGGTAGATAGTGATGATGATAACGTAACCTATGATCCTAATGCACCTTATAATGGTAACTTTAGTAATGGTAATAGTATTTCTGATTATATAGATATTGATGGAGATCCAACAACTTTTAGTTCGAGTAGTGCTAATTTTAATTTTGATCTTGATGAAAATGGCATATATGATTCGGGAAGAGAAACTTTAGGATGTATGAGTGTAGTATACGCCGGATTATACTGGTCTGCTACTTATTATATAGAAAGAATACCTACAGTAAGTCCTTCTTTTACGGTAAATAATACGGCACTTGCTGGTGATTATACAATTCTTAATAATACATTTAGTCCAGGTAGCGTTCCGTTACCTCCAACGCCAGGGATTACGGCAAACCTGGTATTAGTAGATGATAATAACCCGGTTGATGAAGATGGATGTACTGCATTGGTAAATGGTGCTCAGGTAAATGGTAATATTGCAGTTATACGAAGAGGTTCCTGTACTTTTACTTCAAAAGTAATTAATGCACAAAATGCAGGAGCCATTGCGGTTATTATAGTAAATAATGTAGCTGGAGAAATCACCCTTGGAGGTGGAGATGCTGGAGTTTCTATTCCAGCAGTATCGATTAACCAAACGGATGGTGATGCCATTATTACACAAATGGCCAGTAGTACTGTAAATGCAACTTTATCTGCTGTAACCACTGCAAACCCAACAGGTGATGAATTATTAACGGGATTACCATTGGCAGATGCCAGAAAAGTAGGAGCAGCTGATTTTAGACAGATTAAGTTTAGAGTACCAGGAGGAGCTTATGTAGATGTAACACCAGATAACATCATTTATGATGGATATAGAAATACACCGACCAATCCATCAGACAGTGCTACCGATGATGTACCTTATGTTTGTTATGCCGATGTCACCAGTTTAATAGACCAGGATATGCTTTCTGGTAATTATTTTGTGGCAAATATGAATGCTACTATAGGAAGAACATCAGGATCTTCTGGGGCTTCCGGAGGTTGGGTATTGGTCATGATTTATGAAGATCCTTTAGAAACAAGTAAATATATAAGTACCAATGACGGTTTTGTAGAGATTCAAAACAGTTCGGCAGATGTTGATTTTACCTATACAGGATTTACTACTTTACCCGCACCACTGCCCGTAGAAGCACGTTATGGTGTAGCAGCATTAGAAGGAGACCGAGGATTAGGTGCTACTACTTTTAGACCTAATGGGGATCAGTTATTAATAGAAAATACAGCTGTTCCGTCGGCTTTTGTCCCATTTGGACAAGATATTTCCGTTCCAGCAGATAATTTTGATCCCAATCCTACAATTAACTTTTTTAATAGTTCGATTACTTTTAATCATGATTATATCGATACTCGTAATCCTAATTCTGAAAATACTTTAGGATTGGATATTGACTTTTTTGATTTACCTAATACAGGGAATGTATTGGTAGGAAATGATCAAACAGATGCTACATTTAGACTTGCTACAGATGCAGACACCTATCGTGTGTTTTTAAATACTTTTGTTGTAGAAATTATAGAGCCAGAGTTAAATATTATCAAAAGAGTATTTGATACCGATGGGGTTACAGATATTACAGATCAAAATGTAGAGTTGGGTGACGAAATGTTTTATAACCTTGAGATACAAAATGTGGGTAATGAAGATCTACTAGATGCTGCAACTGACCCTTTTGGTTTAGGTACTGTGATAACTGATAACCTACCAGATAATGTAAATCTGGTAAGTGTACAAGATGCTACTTTACCACCTGGGGTGACCTATACAGTTAATCCACCAAGTCAGATAATTTTTCAGATTCCTCCAGAACTTGTTGAGGAAAATGACCCACCCATAAATATACGATTTAGGGTAGCGTTGGTCAATTCTTGTGAAGAGTTACGGGATGCTTGTTCCAGTACCATTCAAAACTCTGCTATTGCCAGGTTTACAGGAGCGATTTCACGGGAAGAAGGAACCAATAATAGTAGTGCGGTAATTGGACCTTGTGGTAATACCGATGGTGAGGCTACCAACTTTTTGGTAAATGTACCAGCGTGTAGTAGTAATGTTACTTTTTGTACTAATGATTTGATATTAACAGCAGGTTTAGGGTATGATGTTTATACTTGGTCGGGACCTGGAATTACAGGGACCCTTGTTGAAAATGATAATGTTCTGATTTTTGATCAAGTGGGTATTACACCACAATCAGGTACGTATACAGTGATTAAGGAAGATAGTTCTGGGACTTGTATGACACTTACAGAAGAATTTGTAGTAGAAGGATTTAGAGATATTGTAAACCCTGTACTTGCTTATGTCAATGGTACTACAGTAGTTTCAACGAATTGTAGTGGTTTAGAGCTACCACAAATCTTGTTATGTGGTGATCAGACTTTTGATTTAAATACCAATTTTGATCCTGCAAGTTTAGTAAGTATTTCATGGCAACTTTTATCGCCAAGTGGTTCTTGTATATCAGATTCTAATGACCCTTGTTCATTATTATCGGGTAATTGTACTGCTACAAACTGGATAGAAGAACCAGGAGGTAATGGCTCTAGCTTTACTGTAGATACTGCGGGAGATTATAGAATATTTGCCGAGTTTACAGGAGGGTGTACGATCCCGTTTTATTTCAGTGTCTTTAAAAATGATTATCAACCAACCTTGTCGGCAACCGATATAGAGTGTGGTAATGATGGTAGTGTAACGGTTACCAATGCACCTGCAGGTTTTGAGTTTAGTTTAACACAAGGAGGCCCTTATAGCGCAACTACGGTATTTCCTATTCCATCTGGATCGGGAGGAGATGTAACAGTATATGGTATTGATACTAATTTTACAGGATGTGAGTATACAGCAACCATCAATGTAATAGAAAGAATTACATCTATAGCAGTAACTAATACAGACCCTACCTGTGTTAATGATGATAATGGTAACGGTACAGGAAGTATTTCGATAGTGGTTACCGATGGATCACCAGTATATAGTTATATTATTTCGAGTACCACTTTGGTACCTCCAGTGAACATAAATGTTCCTAATAGTAATACGGCTAATTTTACACAAGATAATTTATTACCAGATACCTATAATGTACAAGTATTGGCCAATGTGCCTAACTCGGGTACTACTAATTGTGTGGCTAATCCATCGATAACCATTAATCCAGCACCTCCATTCGAGGCAAATGTATCATTGGTATCTCCAGCAACATGTGTTTCGGGACCTATCGTAAGGGTTAATGTCACAGCAGGATCAGGTAACTATTTATACGATGATGGTTCGGGTACTTTTCAAGCAAATAACGAATTTGAAATTACAAACCCTGATCCGGCTACTACCTATACATTTTTTGTTAGTGATAATAGTCTGGCAGGAAGTGGTACACCAGCTTGTATCATTAGCGCAGATATTACGGGTCTAGAAGCTTATGAACCTATTGTTTTAGATAATGTAACGGTAACACAACCTCCGTGTCCAGGTGATGGTGGTTTGGTAGAGGTAACTGTTTCTCCTGTAGTAGCAGGTAGAACCTATACCTATCAATTATTAGATACTACCGATCAGGATCCGGTGGCACCAGTGTATACCGTGGTAGAACAGATAGTAACTACAGCAACTACTGTTACTTTTACAAATATTGCAGATTTAACACATTATAGAATCAGAGTATTTCATAATGATACAGCAATACCACCGGGCGCACCAATATGTCCTGTGGATGGGGTTGATTTTGCAATTAATACCCCAGGTGCGATAACTGCAAATATTAGTGTTCCTAAAGAATTAACCTGTTCTGCTCCTACAGATGCAACTATTCGCGTCGAGAATATAGCAGGAGGTTCTGGTACTTATGAATGGAGTTTTAATGCTACTACAGGATATACTCCTGTTGTAGGTACTTCTGTAGATATTTCGGTAAGTACTTCGGGTGGTTTTACGGTATATATTCGTAATCAGGGAACGAATGATTGTGCAATTCCGTTTAGTACGAATGTCGCGACATTAGTAACCATAGATGATATCATTTTTAGCACAGCAGATGCTAACTGTGCTAATCAGACAATTACAGTAACTCCAGCAGCGCAACCTGTTGGACCAGTTTATACATATGCGGTTGCTCCAGCGCCAGTATCAGGAGATGCTGTGGCGGGTTATGTACTTAATAGAGGAACTACCTATACTTTTACAGCAACAAATCCTACCAATGGATGTACTTATAATGAAGATTTTAGCTTACCTGTTTTACCAGAAATAGAGATTACAAGTGCTATAGAAACCAAGCCTATTAATTGTTTTGGTGGTAATGATGGCGCCTTTACATTTACAGTTACCAATAGTGCGTCTTTCGATTATGAAATAGTAGATGGAGGAGGTATAGTTATAGCAAATGATACAGGTGTAACCAGCCCTGTAATCATTCAGAGCCCTACGACTCCTTTAGTTGCAGGCACTTATACCATAAATGTTACCGATACGGCTTTGCCTGCAGGTAGTAACTGTACCGATACAGAGACGGTGACTATTTCACAACCAGCTGCAGCATTAGACTTAACTGCTGTTATCGATGCTGCTGATTGTGGTGTTAATACAGGAGTAATAACAGTTACTGCTACAGGTGGTAGAGGAGGTTATGAATATGAATTGAGAGATGCAGCAGGGGTTGCAATTCTTGTACCATATCAAACCAGTAATACATTTAGTGGTCAAGCGCCTGGTACCTATACCGTATTTATTAGAGATAGTGCCAGTAATTTGGCAATATCTTGTGAATATGATGAACAGGTAGTTGTACCAGGAACAACAGCACCTACTATTGCTTTGGATGCTAGTGGTGATCCATGTTATGATCCAACAGATCCAACCACAGCAACACAAAGAATTACCATTACATTAGGAGTTCCTGCTCCGGTAGGACCATTTACATATAGTTTGGACGGTGGTGCAGCGCAAACGGTAGATTTTACTACCCCTGTAGGTATGCCAGCTAATACATTCCAGATTAATGGATTGACACCAGGAGCACATAATGTTACGGTGACTAATACGGCAAGTTTATGTTCTTCGAATACGGTGAACTTTACGATCAACGAAGAATTGATAGTGACCGCCAGTTTAACCAAAGAAATTGATTGTGTCGATGGTGCGACGATAACTTTTAGCGCAACTGGAGGTGATGGCACTTATACATTTAATTTATTAGGCCCTGCACCGCAAGCAGGAGTAGTCTCGCCACTTACAAACATTCTTACAGACGGGACGTATCAAATACAAGTTACAGATGGACTTGGTTGTACTGTTACTTCTCCAGATATTATTGTAAACCCTTATGATGCATTGGTTGCGACTGCTACACCAATAGAACCTGCATGTTCTTCAGATACAGGAGGTATAACCGTAACTATTGATCCTGCAAACTTAGGAGAACCAAATTATACCTATATCTTGGATCAAGGCACTGCCAATGAAGTTACCTTTGGACCTACGGCAAATACATCACATACGTTTAATGGAGTAGATGCTTTGGTTGCTCATAATGTTTTGGTACAGGATCAGTTTGGATGTGATTTTAATTTGGGACCTATTAATTTAACACCTCCTACAGATATTGCAGTAACTACTAATATAACAAGAGTATTAAATTGTACCCCTACTCCAGAAGCTCAGGTAGAAGTAACTACTATCACAGGTGGATCTGGAGTATATGAATATAGTTTGGATAATGTAACGTTTACAGCTGCTCCGGCAACACCTTTTACAATAGTACCTGACTTTGCGACAGCCGGAAATTATGTATTGTATGTTAGAAATCAAACTACCGATGATTGTGTACAACAGTTCCCTATTGTAATAGCACCAAGATTAGAGATAACAGACATTACTTTTGCAGAAAGTAATGATGATTGTACAAACCAACAAATAACAGTAATACCTTCTGCGGTAGGAGATGCTCCTATACCTGCTTATACCTATGCAGTGGCTCCAGCACCTGTTTCTGGAGATGCTATCTTAGGTTTTGTATTAAACAGAAATGTTAATTATACATTTACAGCAACCAGAGGTGATAATAGTTGTACGTTTAGTAGAGACTATAGAGCAGATTTATTGGACGAAATACAGATTACCAATGCCGCACAAACGCAACCCGTAACATGTATTGGGGGTAATGATGGTGCATTTAGCTTTACAGTAACTAATGCAGCTACTTTTGATTATGAAATAATAGAAGATGCGGGAGGTACAGTGATTGATACAGGTACTGGGGTAACAAGCCCGGTAACCATACAAAGTCCAGGAACTCCATTAATAGCAGGTGACTATACAATAAATGTTACCGACACGGCATTTGCGCCTAATAGTTGTACTGCTACCGCTTCAGTAACGATTACAGAGCCTACAACCCCTATCACCTTTAATCATACAGTTGATCAAACGTGTAATGATAATACAGTATCTATAAATACTGTTGCAGGAGGTAATGGCCCGGTATATGAATATGAATTATTTGATAGTACAGATGTGTCACAGGGACCTGCTATTCCTATTACAGGAACATATACAGGCGTACCAAACGGTACAGGATATTATATTATTGTTAGAGATAGTCAGGGATGCCCAGAAAGAGGATTACCTTTTGATATTACTGCATTACCTGCGGTTACACTAAGCCTTACTGGAAGCGAATTATGTTTAGATGATAATAGTGCAACTTTAGATATTGATGTTACAGGTGGAACTGCAGATTTCTCTTATGAGGTAACCAGAGATGGTATATCAGTAATAGGAAATACCCCATTGGGAGCAGGTATAACAACCATACCAACTATTACTGTAACTCAAGCGGGCACCTATGTGGTTACGGTAACCGATAGTGCAGGATGTACAGAACAAATTACGCAGGTAATTGCACCCCAAGTTGCAATTACAGCATCATTATTAAAAGATTTAGATTGTTCGGTATCTCCTGATGCTCAAATAGATGTAGTTGTAACACCAGGTACAGGTAATGGAGCAACTACACTTCAAATAAATATAAATGGAGGAGGTTTTGTTAATTATACTGGACCAGTACCATTTACAACTAATACAGCTGGAACTTATCAGTTTAGAGTAATAGATGCAGCAACATGTTCTGCAGATTCTGCGATCATAACCGTTACTCCGGCACCAAACCCGGTAGTAAACCCACCTACAATTACAAACCCAACGTGTAATGGAGATACAGATGGAGCCGTCGTTATTAATATTGATACCTCTGTGGGTACAGGGCCATATGAAGTAGACTTTGATGGTGCTGGGTTTAGTAACCAAACTACTTATGGAGGTTTAGGAGACGGAACTTATAATTATACAGTAAGAGATAGTAAAGGATGTACTGTAACCGATACAGCGGTATTATCTGCTCCACCTGTTATTATTGATAATATTAATTTTGATGACATACAATGTGATGCATCTGGTACAATTACACTTGGAGAGATACGTTTTAACGGGATAACTGGAGGAGTTCCACCATATACTGCAACTTTGTTTAATACTGCAGACTTTTCTGTGGCTACAACTACGTCAACAAACCCGATAGTAGTTCCTTTTGCTACAGGTTCTAATATTACGTTCTCAGATTTAAGTTTTGGAGATTATACCCTAAGAGTTGTAGATAGTAATGGATGTGCATTTGATTTTACAAGAAGTATTTCTACGACTCCTATTTTTACAATTTCGGCGACTTCTACAGCAACATGTTCTGCAGGAGTAACCGCTACGATTAACGTTACAGGAGGAGCACCACCATATCAGATTCGAGAATATACACCGGCAGGAACAGAGCCATTTATTGCTTTAAACCCGGGACCTAATATTCATATTTTTAATAATTTACCATTTGATACTCCTTTTATCTTCGAAGTAAGAGATAATAATGGTTGTACAGATATTCAAACCTTAACGCCTCCGCTAAATCCTTCTACAATTGATATTGATTTAACAGAAAACCCTGTAAGATGCTTTGGTGATGCAGACGGTTCTATAGAGTACGAGATTACAAATTATCAAGGAACAGAACTTACATATAGTATTTTTAGATCTAATGATTTGGTAAATCCTATTACGGGAACTGTAACTTTTAGTGCAGGAAATGTACAAACAGTACCCGCGGCGGGTACTGCCATAGGTACTGTATCTGATTTTGGACCTGGTACCTATGTTATTCGAGTAGAAGAAACCGATGCATTGGTGGCAGATCCTTGTAATGCTTCGATGGAGTTTACGATTACAGAATCTGCAACACCATTGATGTATAACGGAACCACCATTACCGATGGTAACTGTAATGCAAGTTCGCAAGGGATTGTATCTGTTTCTGGAGGAACAGGACCTTATGGATTCTTGGTAGTACCACAAGGAGATCCAAATCCAGGTACATACAATGCAAGTAATGTGGTGACACTGGATCAAACAATTGCTATAAATTGGGATCTTTATATTACAGATGCTAATAATTGTGTATTGGGGCCAGAACTTTTAATGGCAACCGTGACTGCAGATCCTACATTTACAGGTGTTCCTGTAGCATTTGTAGATGATCCTTGTAATTATGATAACAATTATACCTTTACGGTAACAGCAACAGGTACAGGTGATTTAGAATACGGTATCGATGATGGTGATACAGGAACTGCAGACGTACCTACTTTTGTTGCCGACATCCCAAGCGATGGTACGTTTACGTTTACTGTTTTTGGCCCAGGTGTTTACAATTATTTTGTTAGAGATGCAAATGGTTGTACAGATACAAGAACAATTACAGTATATGACCCGTTAAGTATTTCTGCGGTATTTACAACACCACCAACGTGTACGGCAGCTGATGGTGTAATTACTGCTACGGTTACAGGAACCGCAGCAGGGATATTAGCTTTCGAATTACAGGATGGTTCTGGTGCAGCTACTGGAAATATTTCTGGAGATGGAACCGGTGTGTACACTGGTGTTGCTCCTGGCAATTATATTGTACAAGTAACCGATCCTGGTCGTGGACCTGCAGGTTGTTCATTTACAACACCAGTAAGTATACAGGCACCGCCATTACCTACAATCGATGGTACAGTAGGGGTTACCAATATGACATGTAATAGCGATGCACCACCTACGGGTAGTATCACAGTATCGTTAACGGGTGCTCTAGACCCAGCAGTAACCTATGAGTATGAAATTGCTGTTGCACCGGCTGTTCCAGGAGGAGGGCCTAGACAAACCAGCAATGTATTTAATAATCTTGATGCGGACACCTATAATGTAAGAGTTTGGGCTACCTTAACTAATGGTTCGGGTGCTTCAGCACAGGATGTAGTGTGTTTTGATGATGAAAGCTTCACTATTACAGAGCCTGCGGTTGTAGATGGCGTGGTTGCACAGGGAGATCATTTTGATTGTGATGGTGCTTCTACTAATGCAACAATCGAAATAACCGGTGTAATAGGAGGTAATGTTTCAGGCGCATATACAGCAGATATTACCAGAGTTTCTGATGGAACTGTCTTTGCCGATATAGCAATTACCCCACCGACTACCTCTTTTGAGGTTTCAGAACCTGGAGCATATACGGTTCAGATTTTTGATAGTAATGATTGTCAATCAGCCATATTAAATGTAAATATTGCAGCCTATACTCCAATGTCTAATCCGGTAGTAACACAAATAAATCCAAAATCTTGTTTAACTCCACCACCTGTTAATGCGGGTGATGAAGAAATTACCGTTACTGTGACAGGAGGATCAGGAAACTTCCGTTTCGATGTGTTTGATACTACAAATACATTGATAGATTCTGATACGACAGCAGGTAGTAATACTTCTGGCTCATTATTTTTACCAAATTTAGAGTTATATACTATCGTAGTTACCGATTTAGGTGATGCAAACCAAATGGGATTAAATTGTGAGATTACCACCACATATCAGGTACCAGACTTTGATTTTCTTGATGTTTCTGCAGTAGCTGTTACTAATTTGAGTTGTAATGCAGAACCTACAGGAGAGATAGAATTAACAGTAAATGGATATACAGGAGACTTCGAATATGATGTAATTGATACTGCAACCAATCTTCCGATAAGAACTGCAGTACCGGTTACAGCACCATTTGTAAATCCTATAACAATAAGCACATTACCAGCAGGTACATTTAGAATTGAGGTTCGAGAAACTGCGTTACCAAATTGTAGTGGTACTACTAATGATGTAACGATTTCAGAACCAGATCTATTAACACTTGTATTGGATAGTGCAACGACTCCACATTGTAATGCCTTGTTATCAACGGTAACTATGACAGCAGGAGGTGGTGTTGGCCCTTATAACTTTGCTTTTGTGCCTGGTACGCTTACTTTATTACCAGTACAAATACCTGCAGATCCTGCAATGTATCCAGAATCTGCAACTTTCGATTTAAATCCGGGGTTGAGTTTGGATTGGGTAATTTTTGTACAAGACGCCAATGGTTGTGTGACTCCGGTACAAATTGCAATACCTGATGTTACCCCGGCACCAACGATAGATATGATTGATACTTTTGTTGATGATTCATGTACTTTTGATAGCTTATATGAGTTTACAGTTACAGGTACTACCAATGTAGTACCAGGTACAGGAGGGTTAACGTTCGAATTAACACACCCTTCTGGAGTGGTAGATGCACCAGTACCAGGAAACCAAACAACGACATCGCATCAGTTTGTAGTTACTACACCAGGTATCTATAGTGTTAGAGTATTTGATGAAAATGGATGTCCGTCTACGCCAGAAACAATTACAGTATATCCAGAGTTATTAGTTACAGCAACCTTTACCGATCCAACGTGTCGTGCTGCAGATGGTACCATTATAGGAACGGTAAGTGGAGGATCTGCTATACCTGCTAATTGGACATTTGATCTAATAGATGTTGGCACAGGAGTTACCTTGGTTGGAGTAACAATAGCACCAGGAGTTCCTACGGCAAATGATGTTACTTTTGGTAATGTTCCTCCAGGAGATTATATAGTATCGGTAAATGATAGCGCTATTGGGCCTAATCCACCAGCACCAGGAGGTTGTACAGCAACATTTAATATTACTGTACCAACATTCTTGGATCCAACTGCTACTACTACGGTAGAAGATGTTTCTTGTAACGGTGGTGGTGATGGAACGATTTTGGTAACTATGATTGCACCAGGTAATGTAGATACACCATATTCGTATCAGATTACAGCACCAGTAGCTGGACTAGTTCAAACTGATCCTTTATTTACAGGATTATCGCAAGGAACCTATGATATAGAGATAACTTCAGATAAAGGTTGCTCGATAACAATACAAGAAACCGTGGGAGAACCTGCCGATATAACGGTTTCGGCAACACAAACGGCATATGGATGTAATCCAGCCGATAGTGATGAAATTTTCCCGGTAATTACTGTGACTATAGATGGAGGTACGCCACCTTATAATATTACTTATGTAGGTCCGTCATCAACAGGAACAGATACCAATATTACAGATGCCGATGGTAACCCAGCGAATGGAGTACAGTATGTATTTACTGCTCCGGTATCAGGTGCTTATTCGATCACAGTGACAGATAGTGAAAGTTGTTCACCAAATACAGCAGCCATGGATCCATTAGTGGTACCTGTACCTGCGTTTGATATCATGACTAACCCAGCAGTAGCGGTTAATACAGCTATTAGTTGTCCCGCAGGAGAAGATGTTACGGTATCGGTTACAGGAGGTACAGGAACGTATGACTATACAGTAATTACCAGTCCTAATCCTGTGGCACCGCAACCGGGTGTAGTAGGAGCAGCTAATTTTATATTACCAGATGTAGGATTCTATACCTTTAGAATTACTGATACAACGACCATGTGTTTTATCGATGTAAACCATACGATTGATCCATTTGATAATGCGGTAGTGACTGCAACCTCGCCAACACCAGAAACTTGTTTTGGTAATGCAGATGGAACTATAGCAATTTCTGTAACCAATTATATTGGAGACATAAGTTATGTGATATTTGATGTAGGTGTAACTCCAGAAGCTATTGTACATACGAGTGTGGTTAATGTTCCTATTCCTAACGATCTTCCTATTCTTTTACCAGAAACATTACCAGTAGGTAACTATAGAATAGATATTGTAGAAATAGACGCGCCTTTCTGTTCAAAATCATCGAATACCTTTACGGTAGATGGTCCTTCTATACCATTTGAAGTAGAGTTATTACCGATCAATGATCAGGAGTTTTGTGATCCGGCAAGTAATATCTCTTTCTTGACAAGTATAAGTGGTGCTAGAAGTACAAACATTACATATACCCTGGATCAAACAGGAACTTTTAATACTACAGGATTATTTACAAATCTTGCATTTGCTCAAGCTGTCGATGTATCTGCATTGTCTGGTAATGCAGGAGACTTTGGTTTTACGGTTACTGTAGAAGATGATGTAAATGGTGACCTTTCGGTGGTTTGTGTGGCTACAAACCATATCGTAGTGACACCACCGGCAGATGATGTAAATGCAAATGCTGTGGCAACCGATATTACTTGTTTTGAGGCAACAGATGGTACCATTACTGTTACTGCTACAGGAACCGATGCACCACTTAGATACTCGATTACTCAAACAGCACCTGTGCCAGGTACCGAAAGTGTGCTACAAACAGTGAATACGTTCGAAAACCTTGGACCAGGTACTTATACCATTATGGTATATGATCAATTAGGTTGTACCGATCAGGTTACAGGATTGGTAGTAGGCGATGTACCAGAAGTTACAGTAAGTGCAGTAATAACAAGACCAGTTAGTTGTGGTAATGATACGGTAGATGTAACGGTTACAGGAACAACCAGCGCAGCAGGAGGAATTACCCGATTTGTGATGGTAAATGTTACAGATCCTAATAATCCGGTAGAGACTAGTCAGGCAACAGGATTATTTACAACTATCCCAGAAGGACAATATGTATTTTATGTAGAAGATAGTCCTAATGGTTGTAGATCGCAAGATTCTAGCCCGGTAGCGGTATTACCAATAGAACCAGTATCGTTTGATATTGATCCAGTTGCAACTACAGATGAGGTAAATTGTAATGGTGATACTACAGGTATTATTAATATTATGAATTTATTAGGAGGTATTGGTGCGTATGAGTTCTACTTGCTTAGTGGTACTGTAGCGTTACCAGTAGGAGCGGTACCACCAGGTATTGTGGCAGGGCCTCAGGCTACTACAGAATTTGCAGGTTTAGCACCAGGAACTTATACTTATTTAGCAAGATCAGTGACAGATATTAGCTGTGCAGCGGTTCGAACTCATACCATACAGGAACCACCGGTATTCGATCCTCAATTTGTAGGTACAGATATTACTTGTGCGGGAGAGGATGATGGTATGATTACAATTACAATCGATGCCACAGATCCTAACGTTATTGGTACACCACCATATTCGTTTGCAATTAGTTCGATGCCAGGAGTATTCTTCAATGATGCTTCTGATGAGACACCAAATAGCCATATATTTGAGGATCTTGGACCAGGTATGTATACCGTATTGGCGCAAGATGCGAATGGTTGTGATGTAACATTTGATTATACGGTTGATGAGCCAAATTCGTTAATGGCGAGTATCGATGGTGCGGTAACTCCAGAAACATGTTTTGGAGATAGTGATGGTGCGGTTACTATTATCATATCGGGAGGTACGCCACCGTACGAAACCAATATTACCAATAATGATGCTGATTTTGTAGCTAACTTGTTAACCTATACTGGCCTGCCAGGAGGAACGACCATCATCTATATTAGGGATGCGAATGGTTGTAGAATTGATATAGAAATTCCGGTTCCTGCGGGACCAAACTTAGGTGCTATCTTAACCGATAGAGTAGAGTGTCCGATATTTGATTATACAGATCCTTTTAACCCCGTAATGACACAAGAAGAGCGATATTTTGTAGATTTTGATATTATTACAGAATCTGAAGGGTTGAGTATCATTTATACATTAAATGGTATTAACGGAACACCAAACCCTGCAAATAATACAAATACTACAGGTATATTTGAAGTAGCACCAGGAGAGTACGAAGGCTTTATGGAATCAGGAACTTGTTCTAGCCCGGGTAGAACAGTGGGAACTATAACTGTATTAGAGTATACTCCGTTGGCGATACCAGTAGCGCAGATGACTAATAATCCTGAAGATCCTAATGAGTATGAAATCATCGTTTCTGGTGGTAGACAATTTGATAATGAACCTAATTATGTATATTCATTTACATTGTTGCCAGAAGGATTAACAATCGATCGATTAGACGACAGCTTCTTTACAGAGCTAAGCGGAAATATATTCACGATAAGAGAAACCGGTGATTATGTAATTAGAGTAGTAGATGCTGCGGGATGTGAAGTAATGATAGTTCAGAGCTTAACCTATATTAATATTAGAATACCGAACTATTTTACACCAGATAATCCTAATAGCACAACCGAGCAACAATTCTGGTATCCACAGCAAATTGATGATCCTACCATCGATGATCCATTCTATTTCGAAAATATGGAAGTTATGGTATTTGATAGATATGGTCGATTGTTGGCAGAATTTAAAGGAAATCAGCAAGGATGGGATGGTACCTATAAAGGTAAACAACTTCCTTCTGGAGACTATTGGTATACCATCATATTAAATGATGTTGACAATAGAGAGTTTACAGGCCACTTTACACTATATAGATAATATCTAGTGTAAGTGGGTTATTTAACGCATACTAGTATTGTCAAAATGCGTAGGAAAAGAAAATTAATGAGCCCTAATTTTTAATTTTAGATGAAGAAATATATTGTAGTCATAAGTCTATTTGTAAGTTATTGTGCGTTGGCGCAGGAGTTTTTAGCACCTGTACAAAATCAATATATTGCAGATAACCCATATCTAATTTCCTCTGCCTATGCAGGTATAGGGGATTGTTGGCAGATCAGAGGTTCTGGTTTTGAGCAATGGGTAAATATAGAAGATTCGCCAGGCACCCAATCTTTATCTATTGATGGGCGTATATCGGACCGCTCTGGAGTTGGAGCCGTTTTATTTAATGACCAAAATGGATTTACTACCCAAAAAGGGGTACAATTATCATTTGCGCATCACCTAACGCTAAGTGAATATAATAACCAATACTTATCTTTTGGTATTAGTTATAAATTCACTCAGTTTGGTATTGATACTTCAGAGTTTAGTAATGGAGATCCTGATAATCCTTTTAATCCAGGACTTGCAGATATTAGTGTAAATGATTCAAACTTCGATATCGCGATGCTATATCGATTAGGTCGTTTCTTTTTAAGTGCCAATGCGGTGAATTTATTACAGAAGCAGATAGATGATTTTAACCCTACAGAACCATCACAAATACAGAACTATTATTTATATACAGGATATACGTTTTATCATCGATTTAGTGATATAGAGGTAGAGCCTTCTGTGTTATATCAAAGTTTTGCTGCCGATGGTCGTTCTACTGCCGATCTTAATCTAAAAGTGCGTAAAATGCATAAAACAGACTATTACTGGGCGGGAATAAGTGTAAGATCTCTGGTAGATCAGGATTTTAAACCGCTGTCGGTATCTCCTATGTTAGGGATTAAAAAAGCAAATTTTTATGTGGCTTATGGATACCAAATCAATGTCAATGAGGTATTACAACCTACTACAGCTGCCGGATCGCATATGATTACCTTAGGGTTTGACTTTGGATGTAGACAAAGTAAATGTGGTTGTACTTATTAGAAGAAATAATCTTGAAATTATAAAATAAAGGTGTTTGATTGTATCAGACACCTTTTTTTATTGTCCCGCATTGTTGAAATGATGGAGAAAGTAGAATGTGAGATTTTTATGGTGATGATCTTTCTTCACCTAGAGGTGGGAGAAAGTACAACTCGCATAGTATAAGTGTTTATTATAAAGCGTAAATGGTATAAATTGTATAAAATTTGTCCTGTATCTTCAACAATCTTAAGATTCAGTACCTCATTTTTCTTATAAATCTGGATATTTGGTGGGTTTTTCAAAATAATTAAAGAAAGTAGGTAACAAATGTTGCGTAGGTAACATTATATAGTAGTATGCTTCTTGAAGCATATATAAAAATTAGAAAAAATAGGACAAATCGATGTTTTGTAACACTCAATTAATAAAGAATGATGCGTTTGTTTAAATACTGACTTTTAAAATGATAAGAAAACATGTGATTCAAGAAGATAAGACTGTAAAACCATAAATATCTTCTATAAGAGATTGTTTTATAACAATTTATTGAAGTATGTTTGTGCTCTTAAGCTTAAAAAGTAAAAAAAGTGCGGTATAAACGTTTGTTTCAAATATGTAATAAATATTTCGTACAAAATAATTATCTGAATTTTAAAACCTATAAACCTAAATCATAGAACTGTGAAAAAACGATTACGATTAAAACTTTTGATATCATGCATTGTTTTTGTTGGTATGGCAAAACTAGTAGCACAAGAAATAGTACCGCTTTCATCACGCCAAACAAAGAACAATATTCATGGTAATTTAATCATGACAGGTAACTCGATTGTAGGGTTAGTTGATTCTGATGAAGATAATATTGACTACAATCCCAATGCGGCTTATAATGGTAATTTAAGTAATGGCGCTAGTGTTACAGCATATATCGATATTGATAATGACGATAATACGTTTAGTTCTAGTAGTGCCGATGTTAATGTACCAAGCCCAGATCATTCAAAAATTGTATATGCAGGTTTGTATTGGGGAGCCACCTATTACATAGAACGGATTAGTAAAGAGACCCCTTCTCTAAAGATAAATAACACATCTCTTGCGGGGGATTATGAAGTTAATAACAATATTTTTACACAAGGTAGTATTGCAATACCAGATGGACCTGGTATAACGACAAATTTGGTTTTAGTAAATGATGGATTAGACACTACAGAAGATGGTTGTACAGCTGTTACAAATACTACAGAACTTGATGGAAATATAGCGGTAATTCGTAGAGGATCTTGTTCATTTACTGACAAAGTAATCAACGCTCAGAATGCTGGAGCAATCGCTGTAATAGTTGTAAATACTTCTGATGATACTTTAACTATGAGTGGTGAAGATGTAAGCATTACAATTCCAGCAGTATCCATAAATAAAACAAATGGAGATGCTATTATTGCTCAGATGGAAACAGCCATGGTAAGTGTTACATTAATGACTAAAAGTGGCTCAGATGGCGATGAACAACTTTCTGATTTACCACTATTAGACGCAAGAAAAGTTGGAGATGCAGATTTTAGAAAGATAAAATTTAAAGTACCAGGAGGTTCATATAATCAGGTTACTGCACAAAATATTATTTATGATGGGTATCGAGATACGCCTACGAACCCTTCAAATGTGGCATCAGATGATGTACCGTATGTATGTTATGCAGAGGTAACAAATTTAATAGATCAAAATAATATTAATGGCACCTATACAGTAGCTAATATGAATGCTACCATAGGCAGAACTTCTGGAGCATCGGGAGCTGCAGGAGGATGGACACTGGTGGTGATTTATGAAAACCCCCTAGAAAGTGCCAAGTTTATTAGTACCAGTGATGGGTTTGTACAGATCCAAAATAGTGATCCCGATGTTAATTTTACGTATTCAGGCTTTATGACACCGCCCGCTCCATTACCCGTAAATGCCAGATATGGTATAGCGGCCTTAGAAGGAGATCGAGGACTAGGAGCCACAACTACTAGGCCTAAAGGGGATCAAGTTTTAATACAAAACACAGCAACTCCACCGGCTTTTATCCCGTTAGGTGAAAATAATTTTAATACGCCAGATAATTTTGATATCAATCCAACGGTTAATTTTTTTAATAGTTCGATTACGTTTAATAACCAATATGTTACCACTCGTAATCCAGCTTCAGAAAATACGTTAGGATTAGATATTGATCTATTTGACTTACCCAATACGGGTAATACTTTGGTAGCAAATAACCAAGATAATGCTTCATTTAGACTTTCTACAGATGCAGATACCTATAGAGTATTTTTAAATGCCTTTGCGATAGAAGTAGCAACACCAGTAAAGGCAGAATTAAAAGTAACAAAGCAAGTATATGCAGAAGACGGCGTTACGGATGTTGCCAATGAGAATATAGAATTGGGAGATGAGCTCTTTTATGATTTAAAGATTGAAAATGTAGGTACAGAAAACCTCGTAGATGGATCGATTACAATTACAGAACAAATATCAGATAACCTGAATATTATAAGTGTGGTAGATACTACCTTACCATCAGGAGTTACCTATAGTATAACACTACCAAATGCATTGGTCTTTAATATTCCTGCAACGATTGTTGAGACTACAGATGCACCTATTGCTATACGCTATAGGGTAGCAACAGTAAGTAGCTGTGAGGGATTAAGAGATGCTTGTTCAAGCGAAATTAAAGGCATAGGCACAATTGCTTATACTGGTGCTGTTTCTAATATTGCAAGAAATAATACGTTTGGGGCAGAGATCACTAATTTTTTAGTAAATATTCCTGCTTGTAGTAGTGCTATTTCTTTTTGTAGTAATGATTTGCAACTGAACGCACAAACAGGATATGATCAATATACTTGGTTGGGCCCTGGTATTGCTACTCCTATTATAACTACCACCAATGTTTTTGATGTACCCAATCCACAAAGCGGTACATATACTGTAGTAAAAGAAAATACTGCGGTAGATGGTTGTATGTCTTTAACAGAAGAATTTGTGGTAGATGGGATTAGTAATATCAACAACCCTATTCTTAATTATGTAAATGGTAACAATGTGATTTCTACCAATTGCAACGGCTTAGAAATACCACAAATTTTATTGTGCGGTAATCAGGACTTTTATTTAGAAACCAATTTCGATCCAGCAAGTTTAACAAGTATTTCATGGCAACGATTAGTACCAAGTGATGCTTGTATATTGGATAACACAGATTCTTGTTCTTTCTTATCAGAGGATTGTGCCAACACAAATTGGGTAGAAGAACCTTTAGGAAATGGTTCTGATTTTAGTGTTTTTAATGGAGGTGATTATAGAATTGTGGCCGAGTTTACAGGAGGTTGTACAATACCCTTTTATTTTAGTGTCTTTAAAAATGATTATCAACCTACATTATCTGCAACAGATATTGAGTGTGGTAATGACGGTAGTGTAACGGTTATTAATGCACCAGTTGGATATGAATTTAGTTTAACACAAGGCGGACCTTACAGCCCTACAACTACTTTTCCTATACCTGCTGGATCAGGAGGAGATGTAACGGTATATAGTATTGATACAACATTACCTACTTGCGAGTATACGGCTACAATCAATGTATTAGAGAGAAATACTTTTATAAATGTGACTACCACAGACCCTACCTGCATCAATGATGATACAGGAACTGGAACCGGTAGTATTCATATAGAAGTAACCGATGGATCACCTATTTATAGCTACACTATTTCTAGCACCACGTTAGTTCCTCCAGTAAATATTACAGTACCTAATAGTAACGATCCTAATTTTACGTTCGATAATTTAGTACCTGATACCTATGAGGTAGAAGTAATGTCAAATACTCCTAACTCAGCTCCAGGGTGCATTCATCTTGAACAAGTAACCATAAAGCCAGAAGCCGATTTTAGAGCAGAAGCAGTATTAATTGCTCCTGCAACATGTGATTCTGGACCATTAGTGCAAATTAATGTGTTAAGTGGTGCAGGTAATTATCTATATGATGATGGTTCGGGTAATTATCAGACAAATAATATTTTTGAAGTTATTGAACCAGATCCTACCAGAACCTATACGTTTTTTATAAGAGATAACAGTTTACCTGTAGATGTATCTGCTTGTATAATTAGCACAGATATAACAGGCCTCTCTTATTATGAACCTACGGTATTGGATAATGTAAGTAGTATACAACCTAGCTGTTTTGGCAATAGAGGACAAGTAGAAGTGCAGGTTTCACCAATAGTTGCAGGTAGAGTATATACCTATCAATTATTAAACACTACCGATCTAGATCCAATAAACCCGTTGTATACTGTAGTAGATGAAATCGTTACTACAGAAACAATAGCTACTTTTGTTAATGTTGCAGATTTAACTTCTTATAGAGTTCGTGTTTTACATAATGATACTTCGGTGTCAGAGGGCGATCCAATTTGCGGGGTAGAAGGGTCAGATTTTTCAATGACTTCTCCCAGCTCAATAACTGCCGATATAAATGTAGAACGAGCATTAAGCTGCACACCAGGATCAGAAAATGCCATTATTAGTATTTCTGCTATCATGGGAGGTTCTGGTGTCTATGAATGGAGTTTTGAAGATACCCAGGGGTATGCAAATATCACAACAGTACCTTTTAACATAGAAATTCCTACCGCAGGTGATTACAACATATATATTCGTAATCAAGAAACCGGAGATTGTATTTCATCATTTCTGATAACAATCGATCCATCGGGTACTATAGAAGATATTAATTTTACCCTAAGTGATTCTAATTGCGATGAGCAAACTGTATTAGTAACACCTACAGTAATTCCAGTAGGTATAGATTATACATTTGGGGTAACTCCAACACCAATTTCTGGAGATGCAGTATCTGGATTTCAGTTATCAAATGGTATTAATTATACTTTTACTGCAACACACCCTTCTAGTGGATGTATCTATAGTAAGGAGTTTACGCCTACGGTTCTTCCAGAAATAGCGGTTGCGGTTACACAAATAGATCCTGTTATTTGCTTTGGGGACGTTAATGGATCTTTTTCTTTTACTGTAGAGAATAGTACTTCTTTTGATTATGTGATATCTAATATTTCTAACACTGTAATTAGAACAGGTACCGCTACAACAGGTTCAATATTTATAGGGGATTTAATTGCAGGAACATATACTGTTGAGGTAACTGACACTAGTTTGGCAAGTGGTAATTGTACTGCTATTTCTAATGTCGTAGAAGTTACTGAACCAGATTCTCTGTTAATTTCAACTGTTACTACTATCGATGCTACAGATTGTGGAAGTAATTCAGGAGTTATAATTATAGATACGTTCGGAGGTAATGGGAATTATGAATATGAATTAAGAGATGGACTAGGAACTTTGGTTATTATTCCTTATCAAACGAGTAATATATTTACAGACCTTGCTTCTGGGGTATATACGGTTGTAACCCGTGATGGTAATTCGATTGAAGCATGTGAACATTTCGAACAAGTTATTATTAACGATACCCAAGGACCAACAATTGCTTTGACAACAGGAGGTAATGCGTGTTATGATGTGGTAAATAAAGCGTCACAATGGATTACAATTACACCAAATGCAGCGGATCTTATAAATAACACATTTATTTATAATCTTGATGATAATCCACCAGTTGTAGTAGATTTTTTGAATGGAACAGCATCTGCCAATACTTTTGAAATTTCAGAATTAACACCCGGACTACATACGGTAACTGTTATGAATTCTGAGAGTACCTGTATTTCAAATATCGTTAATTTTACAATAAGCTCTGAGATAATGGTCGATGCTCAGTTGGCAAAAGGTTTAGATTGCACAGAAGCTTCAATTATTTTTACTGCAGAAGGAGGAGAAAACTTTATTTATGATTTAGTTTTTTCTGGTACAAACACTGTGGTAAGTTCTATTATTACATCCCCTGTTACTATTGTTAATCCAGGAACCTATTCGATACGTGCTACTGATATCACCACAAATTGTTCTGCATTTTCTAACACAGTAACGGTAAATGAATATATAGAAACAGTAGCAACTACAACGACTACCGATGTAAGTTGTTCTGGAAATGACGGAACCATCGTCGTACATATTGATGGAGCTACCGATGGTAACCCACCATATAGCTACGAAATTGTAGAGGGACCTGTGACAAGGACCGCTCAGGATAATCCCGTATTTACAGGATTAGTCCCAGGTGTATATAACCTCGTCGTGATTGCAGGTAATGGTTGTCCTAGTTTTCTTGATCCAGTAAGTATTAATGGATCAAATAATATTGCTGTAGAGTATTCTCAAAAAATACATGGTTGTAATACAATTGATGAAGAAGCATTATCAGAAATCACGCTTTCTATTATAGGAGGGGTAGGCCCTTATAATGTGAGCTATGATGGTGCAGGTTCTAATGAAGAAAATAATGTCATAGATATTGATAAAGAAAAAGAAGGAGTTCAGTATAGTTTTTATGCCTTAGTGCCTGGAACATATGTTGTCTCTGTTACTGATGCCAATGGTTGTGCATCTGCACCTTTTGAAATAGAAGTGCCAGTATTTTGGATGTACGAACCTTTTATAGAAACTACACAAAATATTTCATGCCACAACCCAGAGAGTATAGATCTTTATATTCATGCAGGGATAGGGCCTTTTGATGTAGAAGAGATAAATGGAGCTGTAGCACCTCAAACAGGAATAGTTGCTAGCATACCGTACTCTTCTGCAAATTTCGAATTGTCGAGTGAAGGATCCTATACATTTAGAATAACAGATACTGCTACAGGCTGTACCAGAGACATCACGCATGAAGTTGCGCCTTTTGATACTATGGATATGGCTCTGAGAACGGTTTCTAATGTTGTAGGGTGTCATGGAGATAGAACAGGAGTGGTAGAACTAACCATTACAGGTTATGCAGGAGAATATGCATATCATTTTTCTAATAGTGATAATCCGGATTTTGTAGGAGGAATAGGAAATACATCTACAAACCCAGTTTCTATAGATGGTTTTTCAGCGGGGTCTTATACTGTGATTATTGATGCCTTAGAGGCTCCTTTCTGTCCTATACAAGGCAGTATTACAATAACAGAACCATCATTACTTAATCCTGTATTTACAGCAACAAATATAACCTGTCATGGAGATAATGATGGTACTATTCTAATTACAGTAGATCCAAATGATCTTGAAAGTATTGGTACACCACCATATTCGTATGCTATTAGTTCTATGCCAGGAATGTTTTTTAATGATGCTGCAGACGGAGTTGAGAATCAACATCTTTTTGAGGATTTAGAACCAGGAGTTTATACGGTGTTAATACAAGATGCTAATGGTTGTGATGTGACGTTTGATTATACCATGTTAGAACCACAAGCTTTACAAGTATCGGTAACAGAAATAACTCCAGAAAGCTGCCATAGTGATAACCTGGGTGCTGTAACGATTGCTATTGATGGAGGCACACCACCTTATGAAACGAACATTACAAATAACGATGCCGATTTTGTTGTCGATAAGCTTACCTATAATAACCTTCCTAGTGGTACTTCTGTAATCTATGTAAGGGATGCCAATGGTTGTAGAATAGAAATGGGAGTAAACATTCCTTACGGAATCGATTTGGATGCTTCCTTAATTTCCCGAACAGAGTGTGCTACTATTGATCCCGTAACAGGAGAGATTATAAAAGATACGCTATACTATGTTGATTTTATTGCAAATAATCAAAATCCACTGACTGGGTTAATTTATACATTACAAGGAATTAATGGAACACCAAATCCAGATGTAAATCAAAATCTAACAGGTACATTTATCGTACAACCAGGAGAATATAAAGGAAGTATCGAGTCTGGGAATTGTGAGAAATCTATAGGAGAAATTACCATACAAGAACATACTACTCCTCTAGCCGTTTCTATAACAGGTATTAACCCAACCAATCCAGGTGATACGGGTGAAATTATCGTAAAAATCGATCAGGGAGAAGGACCTTATATGCTTACTCTGGATGATGAGATAACAGTAGATAACATTGCCGGGTCATATGTATTTAATGATGTAGTTATAGGAAATCACGAGGTAAAAGTATATGATATGGCTGGTTGTGCTTCAGAGACATTAACAGTAGAGATACAAGTGGTAGATAAAAATCCAATTATACAATACGCAGATGAAATTCTACTTTGTACACTTACCAATCAAAGTTATCCGGTAATTGAAATTCAGGACAGAAATGGAGAAGAATTAAATATCCCTTTCTCGAATATTGCATCTGTTGTTTGGCAAAAACTAGATGAGATTGATTGTGACATAGAGTTACTATACAATTGCCCTACTACAAGCTCTAATTGTAGTTCTGATTGGTTTGATGTTTCTACCGATAAAAATTTTACAGTAGTTGATGATGGAAGGTATCGTGTGATTGTAACTTTTGCCAATAAGAATGAAAACAATACAAAAGTCTATTACTACAGAGTTATTAATAACTTAGAAGCGATCAATGATGAGTTGGTTGTATTTCCTAATCCAGGAAGAGAGATCGTAACGATCAATGATGAGGTAAAAAATATAAAGCTATTTAATACGATTGGTAAGTTGGTTCTTGAAACCAATAAAAACAAGTTTAATATCATAGAACTCGAAGCTGGTGTATATTTTGCACGAGTGGTAACGGCTAATGATGAAGAGAAGGTTGTTAAACTGGTAAAAAAATAAAGCAAACGTTTAATTATATAAAACACCGTAAATGTAGATCATTTTTACGGTGTTTTTATTTTTAAAAAAGCTGTAACAAAAAAGAATTCCTTGTTCTAAATAATTTAGAGAATATGAAGCCACTCTTGATAAAAGAATGGTTTTTTTATTGGTATTAAAATTACCTTAAGTTATACATTTCATAAAGTAGGTTATAGATTAAAACAAAATTTGCACTGTATCTATAGATCTGGTACATAGTACTTATCATAAATTCTAATATTTCACAAGATCTTTAGATAAGTATAAGCACGAATATATAATCTATAGCATCCATTTAATGTTCAATAACAATCGGTATTAGAGTGTTTTTTGTGAGATATCCATTTTTAAAATGATGCGAATACACGAAATTCGCGAATTAAGACTATAAAGTCGCGAATATCATATATAAACAGTTGTAATTTAGGTACTTATTGAAGTATGTTTGCACTCCTACGATCTACTAATTAGTAGAATTTTAGATAACCAATATCATACTTAATAAATTAATTTTTAAAACCTTAAATCTTAAAACCGTGAAAAAACAATTACAACTTTTAATGTTGTGCTTAACTTTTGTTGGCATGGCAAATTTGATAGCACAGGAAATAGTACCATTTTCGTCCCGAGAAACAAAGAACAATATTCATGGTAATTTAATCATGACTGGAAATGCTATTGTAGGATTAGTGGATAGCGATGAGGATAATAGTAGCTATAACCCTAATGCCTCATATGATGGAATGCTAAATAATGGAAATAGCATATCAGCGTATATAGATATAGATGGTGACCCAAGTACCTTTAGCTCTAGCAGTGCCAATATTAGCGTACCAAGCCCTTATTGTTCTACTATTGTTTATGCAGGTTTATATTGGGGAGCCACTTATTATCTCGAACGAGTATGCCATGATGGAGATGAGCAAGTATCAGATTTACCACTTGTGGATGCTAGAAAAATAGGAGATGCAGATTTTAGAAAAATTAAGTTAAGAGTGCCTGGTGGTCAATATAGTGAAGTAACTGCTCAGAATATTATTTATGATGGGTATCGCAACACGCCGACTAATCCGTCTAATGTTGCATCAGACGATGTACCATATGTATGTTATGCAGATGTAACAGGCCTAATCGATCAAAATAATATTGATGGTACTTATACTGTAGCAAATATGAACGCTACAATAGGAAGAACATCCAGTGTATCTGGCGCTGGTGGAGGTTGGACGTTGGTGGTGATTTATGAAGACCCTCTAGAAAGTGTAAAGTTTATTAGTACCAGTGATGGATTCGTTCAGGCAAATAATAGTGGACCTGATATTGATTTTACCTTTTCTGGATTTACAACGGTTTCTGCTCCATCTCCTGTAAATGTAAAATATGGCGTGGCAGCATTAGAAGGAGATCGAGGAATAGGAGCTACAGATTTAGGGCCTAACGGAGATCAATTGCTTCTGCAAAATACAGCCAACCCTCCTGCTTTCATTGCACTAGGAGAAGATAATTTAACTCCCGCAGAAAATAATGATATAAATCCGACAATTAACTTTTTTAATAGCTCTATTACACTTAATCATCAATATATAACCAATCGTTACCCAGCTTCAGAAAATACACTGGGATTAGATATTGATTTGTTTGATATTTCGAATCCTAATAACAGTCTAATTGATAATGATCAGACCAGTGCTACCTTTAGGTTTTCGACAGATGCAGATTCATATAGAGTATTTCTAAATGCTTTTGTGACAGAAATTGTAAAACCAGAATTAAGAATTGTACAAAAGGTATTAGACGCAGATGGGATTACCGATATTAATGGCGCCAATGTTTCAGCAGGAGCCACATTATGGTATAAAATAGAAATAGAAAATATTGGGAATGAGGATCTAGTGGATGGTATGATCAATGTGTCTGCAGTATTGCCGGCAAATACCAATCTTGTTGCCGTAGATGATGCAACATTACCAGCAGGGATTATCTATACTATGGTTTCAGAAAACATAATCAATTTCAATATTCCGGCTAATATTGTAGAGGTAAACGATACTTCAATATCTATTCGCTATAATGTTATGGTAGCAAGTAATTGTGAAGAGTTGACAGATACTTGTTCCAATATATTGAAAAGCAATGCAATAGCGAATTATGTGGGAGGCACTACAGGAAAAACAAGGGTAAGTTATAGTAGTACAGGTATAGGTGCCTGCGGAAATGATATCGGTGAAAGTACTACCAATATTTTAACAAACATACCCGTTTGTAGTAGTGATGTTACTTTATGTGGTGATAGTTTAACGCTTGTAGCAGGTACAGGGTTTGATATGTATACCTGGTCGGGACCTGGTATTGTTGATCCTATTGTCACTACTACTAATTTTATGAATGTGCTTAATCCACAACAGGGTACATACGTTGTGGTAAAAGAAAGTACCGATGGAAGTTGTATGTCATTGACAGAAGAGTTTGAGGTGTCTTCAAATACTTCTTCTACGTTAAACGTTGATATTACAACTATTAATCCTATAAACTCTGAAGATGATGGAACGATAATAGTAAAAATACTAGAGGATAACGGATCCTATACGATAGTACTAGACAATGACATAACGATAGAAAATGCTCACTCTACTCATGAGTTTAATAATGTAAGTATAGGAAACCATGAATTAAAGGTGTATGATATAGCTAATTGTACTTTAGAAGAAATATCGGTTGATATCGAGGGAGCAATCGAAAACCCACTTATAGAATACGCAGATGAAATTTTACTTTGTACAAATACCAATCAAAGTTATCCTGTAATTGAAATTCGAGGTAGAGAAGGAGAAGAATTAAATATTCCTTTTGCTAATATCGAGTCTGTTGTTTGGCAAAAACTAAATGAAGTCGATTGCGATATAGAATTACAATACAATTGCCCAACCACTGGTTCTAATTGTAGTTCTGATTGGTTTGATGTTTCTACCGATAAAAACTTCACTGTAGTTGATGACGGAAGGTATCGTGTTATCGTAACTTTTGCTAGTAAGAGCCAAAACAGTAGTGCCAACATCTATTATTATAAGGTTATTAATAATCTACCAGCTTCTAATGATGAGGGAGTATTATTTCCTAATCCAGGAAGAGAGGTAATTACGATCAATGATGAGGTGAAAAGTGTGAAAATATTCAATGCAGTTGGTAAATTGGTGCTTGAAACCACAAAAAATAAGTTTACAATCATAGAACTTGAATCAGGTGTTTATTTTGCACGAGTGGTCACTGGCACTAATGAAGAGAGAGTTGTTAAACTAATTAAAAACTAATAGATAACATCATAAAGAATGTAGCAAACCCCAAAGGTTTTATAAAACTTTTGGGGTTTGCTTATTTTAAAATAAATTTACATCAGAGGCCCATTTATAAATGGGCTTAAATCAGTCAATACAATTCATTCAAATCAAAAAACAGTATGAAAAAACTAGTTAGTTTACTATTGGTTGCAGGATTTTTACAATCTTGTAATACAAGTACAAAATCAAAGCCCGAAATCGTAAAAGAAGACCCTGTAAAAAAGGTTGAAGCTAGCCTGATACCAAGGGTTTATTTTGAAAGTGATTCTACCTGGACGATAGAAGAACGTATGAAACATTACGGAGTTCCGGGAGTTAGTATTGCAGTAATAAATGATTACAAAGTAGATTGGGTAAAAAGTTATGGCGTTGTAGATAAAGAAACTCAGTTACCGGTAACCCTACAAACTCTGTTTCAGGCAGGGTCTATTAGTAAGCCAGTTGCTGCCTATGGCGGGCTTAAGATGGTAGAGCAACAAAAAATAGATCTAAACGAAAATGTGAATACCTATTTACAGTCATGGACTTTGCCCGATAACGAATTTACCAAAGACAAGAAAGTTACTATAAAACATTTGATGAACCATAGCGGTGGATTAACGATTCATGGGTTTTGGGGGTATAGCCCAGATCTTCCCGTTCCTTCTTTGGTACAGGTTTTAAACGGAGAAACTCCGGCAAATTCTGAAGCTATTGTTGTGGATAAAGCCCCCGAAGAGAGCTTTCGATATTCTGGAGGAGGATATACTGTTATGCAACAGCTCATGATGGATGTAGAAAAGAAAACATTTCCTTCCTTAATGAAAGAGTTAGTGCTTCAACCTTTAGAAATGAATAATAGTACCTATGATCAGCCTCTTCAGGAAGAACAATTAAAATTTGCTGCTACCGGATATCTGCCGGACGGAACTATGACCAAAGGAAAAAGACATACCTACCCAGAAATGGCCGCAGCTGGATTATGGACAACAGCAGAAGATCTTGCTAAGTTTGCAGTTAATATACAGCAAACCTTAAAAGGAGAAAGTACTAAAGTTTTATCAAAAGAGATGACCACAACCATGCTTACTCCTTTTGTAGAAGATTTCGTTGGGTTAGGACTCTTTTTTAAAAAAATGGGTGATGATATCTATTTTGAACATGGTGGATGGGATGAAGGATTTTCGAGTGCTTTAATGGCACATAAGGATAAGGGTTATGGTGTTGTTGTTTTAATCAACTCTAACCACCCTGCATTTATCGATGAATTGATCAGAGCAGTTGCGTTGACCTACCATTGGGATAAGTATGTACCCGTGCATAAAAAACTAGAAATTAGCGCGGGGGATCGATCAAAAGTAACAGGGCGTTACCGAAAAGGAAAAGGACTGGTAGCTTATATAACTTCATCAGACAATAGGTTGTTTAAAAAATTACCAGGAAAAGAAGCTGTAGAGCTCTTTAAAATTTCTGAGGATACATACATAAGTAAAGATGATAACAGGCCTTTACAGTTTAAAACAGATGCTAATAACAAAGTTATAATAGATATTCTTAAACCAGATGATGATAGTATAGCATTTTCTTTTGAAAAAATGCAACCTACAGAAAAAGTTCCTTTCGAAATTTTAAAAGAGCAAGGGTATGAAAAAGGGCTTATAGCTTATCAGGAATTAGCAAAAACTGATCCCGAAGACTATGCTATTATAGAAAATACGCTTAATCAACTTGGGTACGATTTAATGAACATTGAAAAACTAAAATTGGCAAAAGATATTTTTAAGGTCAATATAAACCTGTACCCAGAAAGTTTTAATGTTTATGACAGTTATGCAGAAGCATGTATGAATCTGGAGGAATGGGATGAATCCATAGAGAATTATAAAAAATCTTTAGAGCTTAATCCACAAAACGAAAGAGCTAATCATCAAATAGCAGAAATAGAAAAAAGAAGAAAAGAAAGTATACAATAACATAAAGTTCTTTATTGAGTAATTTCAAATCAGAAATGATAGTACACCCCAAAGGTTTCAAAAACCTTTGGGGTGTACTTTTGATTAGAGAATGTTTTTTTTGAAGGTTTTAATTTTTTTGGGTAACAAAATACCAAAGTTTGGAACGGGGGTGTGAATCGGTTCAAAACTAGACATTGTAAAATGTCATAAAGTAAGTATTTAGTAAAACTCAAAAAATTATGAAAAACACAAAAATTAAGGTCTTGATTTTTACAATGGTATCGGTATTGATATCATGTCAAAAAACAGATTTGGATGCAACAGAGCCGTTAGATACTCAGGAGGTATCAGAAGACGTTGCCAAGATTACATTAGATAACGGAAATTCGATATATTTTCAGGAAATAAATGACGAGCACCTTACAGGAACCTTTATCATGGAAGAGAGTGATTGTGAGTCGTGCGGGACACTTAATGCACTTACTCAAGAGTTTGGAGGCGATCTTTCTGAAAGAGAAATCTTTTGGGCGCTATCAGAGCCAGGTGCAGCTATTCCCAATTTTTTAGACACACCCACAAAGCAGAAAAGTACAGAAAGTCGCTTTTCAGAACCACAAGGGTGGGCAAGAACAACAACACAAAGAACAATTAGCCCAATTTTTGTAGCGCAACCTACCGTTGCATGTAATAATAATAATTTTACAAGCTCGATTGCAGGTGGCTTTTTAGGAGCGCCTGATTTTATAAGATTAGACAAAACACCAGGCAACTATAATGCGTTTAAGAATGATTGTAGTAATGTTCCGGCATCTTATTGCGAGAATGGCACGAGATATCGTTATATAGCTCAATATAGCAATATTAAAAAATGGAGAGGTAAAATATGTAGCAAGGCTGTGCAAAGTCGCAGTAACAATCATTATTTGCCTATTGGTGGATTTTGTGCAAACCCTCCGTGCGATAGCTATAAAGGGCCAGAACTATATTTCGAATATAAGTCAAATGGAGTATGGAAATCTATGAAAAACAACAGAAGTGGTATCCTTTCTGGTTTTGAAGTTCCTGCAAATAAGACAAAAGTATATACTTATGCTTGGAACACTTCTCAGAAAACATCTTTTAGACTACGTGTAAAAAATGCTATGGCCAAAGATCAGTTTGATTTTATGATGGACAAAGCACCGCAGAATGGAGGAGGTGGTAATAATGATGGAACCATTCAGTTAGAAGATTTACCAAAAGTACCTAGCTATATTAATTTACAATCTGGATATGGTAACCATAGAATGATGGTAGATTTTACTAATAGTATAGACGGAAAACCACAAATTACAATTCCGAGATTGTATTTACCGGTAATGCCGCAAGTAGGAGAGACAGTTATTTTTCCGAATAACTTTTGCGGTTTCAAAATAAGAAAAGGATCAAGGTTTATATGGTTGGATCAACAAAACAATGCCTTGGGAGTAGATAATCTTGATAATGTATTTAATTATGTACCAGAAGATGAATCTATACTATCTCTTTTCGGAAACGAAGCCTATCTAGGAGGAATCCAGTTTACCGGACCTATAGGAGCTTGTGATAAGCCTCAGGTATATTGGAAATTTCCTTTCCCTTTTACCAAAAACGGACTACAATCAATCGATAGTCCTGTAAAATTGGTGATAGAATTTGAGCAAGGTTCTGAAGTAGAGTTTTTGAATACAGCATTGTATGATAATTCTGGACTCAACGCTAAAGAAATGTTTAAGGATATCGATTTCAACAAAATAATAGCTTATTATAACAAGCTTTTTAACCCATCAGGGTTCGAAGAGTGGGTCAATAAAGTTTGTGAAGAAAATCCTGCAGATTGCCCATTACAAGATGATTAAACACAAAAAAATTATAAAATAAAAAAAGGGTATTTGACTTATAGCAGAGTTAAATAGATTGAAAACCGGAGAGTTCAATAGCTTTCCGGTTTTTTGTAGTAGTATTTAGAAAAATATACTGGCTATTTGGCCGGTTTTGTAAATTATCTATCATCCAAAAAAAGAGGTTGTTTTTTAGACAACCTCTCTTAATCTTAAAGAAATAGTGTTATCCTACCCACGACTAATCTTTAATCCCCATTGTGTAGTTTTAATTTTCTGAAATTCGTCTGGAAATATTAAAACTGTTTTCTGCTTGATGCCTCGTGAGTTTACTACGGGACAGTTAACATATTTTCTTTGGTCTTACTCTTTTAAAATTGTTTTTCTTAACTCTCGCCCATCACTAGTAGTAAGATGCAAGAAATACATTCCTACGTTCAATGTACTTGTATCTATTTCTATAGTTGTTTTTTGAAGACTATTCTCTGATAACATTTCTTGTCCCATATTGTTTTTAATACTCCAGTTTGCAATACCTGTTTTATCTTCTAGGTACAAAACATTCGATATTGGGTTGGGATAAAAAGAAAAAGAGCTTTCTTCAATACTGTTGCTTTCAGGATTATCTTGTGCATCAAAGCTTTTTCCTTGAACATTTTCTGGCGCTGAGGACCTACTTCTTGGTTGTAGTATGTTACAGGGATTAGATTCGATTTTTAAAGTAATACTTTTGGTATTTCCTTGTGGTTTAATAGTAATATTAGATCGACCGTCTATGCTAATCTCCTTGCCAGCTAAGATATCATAATTTTGATAGATTCCTCCCTTTATTGTATTAACGATAGAAGGATAGTCTGCTGATTTGAGTTGTAAATTATAGCATGCTCCCAATGTATGAGTACTCGAACTGCTAGATGACTTTGAGGTAACCCCGTTATGATCATTAATTCTATTGGCATATAGCGATTGGTTATCAATTAGAGCATATGGGCAACCACTATATCTTTTTAATCCTTTTTGGTATCTGCAAAAATCTTCATGATCAGGTACTCCATCGCCATCAGAATCAATCTCAACGGTATTGTTTTCGTTTAAGTGGCCTTTCACAATTCGGCTACCATAGATATATCCATTATAACTACCGAATCCATATACGTCTAGCACTGTGACTTCATACGATTTTCCATTGAGAAAATCATCTGGACTTATGTTTTTTAATAAACTTTCAAAAAAGTTTTCTGCACTAGCCGATAGTGTTATTTCTGCATTAGAATCATATGATTTTGATAATCTTGAGGTTCCGTATTTTCTTTCTTTTACTCCATATTCGGTCATATAGAAACCATCTGGGGTATCAATAGTTATCCCTACAGAGGTATTCTTATCTTTACCAAAAAGATCATTAAAACTTTTTCCCAGGCTTTTTACTAATCCCTCAACTCCTTTTGCTACAAGCTTATTAATATCCTTTGGTGTAGGATCATAAGTACCCACATAAAAGTATATTTCATAGTTAAACGATGCATCGTCAAAAGGAAACTTGTCAAAAACATTATGAAGCCCTTGTATACCACTATAGGTAGTATTTCCATTAATATCAATGACCCTGTTATATCCATTATCCTTAATCAAAAAACTATTGTTAAAAACGGGAGGAAATGGATACTCTACAGGATATTTGATTACCACCGTTCTACCCATTTCCAAATATTTACAAAAGTTATCACGTTTCCATGTGGTAATGCCTAAGAATTTTTTCTTCTTTTGAGATTTAACTTTGGCATAAACAGTTGAAAATATTAAGTAATTCTGATTAGAAAATTTCGTTCTTATTCGTTTGTCATCGTTAATATAATTTATACACACTTCTGAGCTACCTGGGAGCAAGGATTCAAAAAAACCGGCATCATCAAAGTTGCAGTATTTTAAATTATAGGGTGGAGCATAAGGATCGTTTGCTGATGATCTTTGACTGCCATCAGGAACATTGTAGTCATCGTTAACATCTATAGAGTTTTTATAATCGTAGCTAAAATACCTAAGGTCATCTCCCAGATTGTACACGGTATTTCCATTAATCATTTCTTTGGGTAATGAACTTGATGATTTACTCAAATTTTTTTTGGCACTGATTTTTTGGTGGATATTACTTTGTAGATTACGGGTATAATACAATCCATCTTCTTCATATTGAAGTAATTTTCCTCCTATTACAATCTGTCTTTCGTTATTGAGTAAACAGGCCAATCGATCATCACCGATAAGTTCGTCATCTTCTAGATCTTCACCAGAAATCGCAATACCTTTACTTTGTAAATAGGCAATTCTATTTTCTACGTTTAGTAAACTTTCAAATCCCTTATTTTCTAACGAGGCAACAATTTGGTCTAATGCATCTTCAGAATCATTGGTGGTATAAAAATCAATAAAACGCTCCAGGTGATCAGTAGATGTAAATATTAATCGTTTGTTTTGTGTATCAACTTGCGGAAGGTTTACTTGAGAATGTGCTGTATAAGCTATTATTAGTACAGCAATAAAAAATGTTATATGTTTCATCCTTATGTGTTTTTTCGGTTTATATTGGTCATAGGCTATCTACCTCGAACTAGTTTCTCGAGTTATATTTTTGATAAATAGATGCTTGGGTATGGTGCTCCTGTCAAACTGAGCTTGTCGAAGTTTTTAATTTTTAAAATGTCTTTGACAAACTCAGATAGACAATGATGTTATGAACACCCTATGATAAGGATATAGGTTTATTGTTTACCTAATTGTGCTTCTAACGATTTGATGCGTTTTTCTTGCTCGATGGTATACAAGGTAAGTTCTTCTACTTTTTGAAGTAACAGGTTGGTCATTTCTTTAAGTTGTAACCCTTCTTCTCGGATTTGTGCTGCAGATGGCATGGCAGGTAAATGGTGGTTTTTCTTGGTAAATGCTTCTACTTCTTCTAGTGTGGGCATGGTATATGATGATTTTAGTTTTGAAGTACCTTCATAATACTTCTCAAACACATAATCTGCAGGTATTTTTAGGTCTACAAGAACCTCTTCGCAATGAACTCTTCCCTTAGCAGTAATATTTGCAACTCTTATATTGGTATATGGAGTGTTACTATCTGAATTCCAGAAATTTATTGTTTTTTTCTTACCATCGTAGAAAATTTTAGAAAAAGATCCATCATCATAACTAGCATTATAGGCTCTCATGGTAAAATAGCCATTGGTATGATCAAAAGAACCGTGCGCATTCCCAACTCTTATATTGGAGTATATGGTATTACTATCTGAGTTCCAGAAATTTATTGTTTTTTTATTACCGTCGTAGAAAATTTTAGAAAAAGACCCATCGTCATAACTAGCATTATAAGCTCTCATTGTAAAATAACCGTTAGTATGATTTAAAGCCCCATTTATCGGATTTTCTTGACCTTTGACTCCGAAACCAAATGCAAGTATCATTAATAGAGAGAGAACAGTTTTTTTCATTGTAATTTTTAAATTACCATTTGTGTTAAATTTATTGTCTTTTGCACTTCCAATAAAACCTTTTGTCAAAAGTGCTAGTGTAAAAATTGTTTTTTTCATGATTTACTTGATTTAATTTTTTATAAAAGTTTTTGTTATGGTTGTTGTATTGGTTTGTAATATAAGCTCATACATTCCTTGCGGTAGTGTGTTTACATCGATATTGTTATTGTTGGGTACTCCTTCCCAAATGTTAACCCCAAAAGTGTTTACGATTTTATAATGTAAGATGGGGTAGTCACTCTCGATGGTAATGGCGACCGTTGTTGGGTTAGGGTATATTTTTATGGTTGGTTCTAGATGATTTGGGTTGAGATTACCTTTTGATTCACCATTTCTACTCCCTATTCTGGTTCTGTCTCCTGGTTTAGCTGGTATAATGGGTTCTTCGAATACAAGATCAATGGGTCTTATTCTGATGGTTTGATTTTCTTTGGGCGTAATTCGAAGACTCTTATCCTTATGAAAGGTCGTAAACCCGTATATTCTAACATTAGAAGCAGTATAGGTAATGGTCACATCTTCATTACAACTCGAGTAGTCTTGTCTTACGATGATTTCAGAATCCCCAATTATCCTACTTATTGTATTGCATCCCGAGGCCTCCTGTGCCAGAATAATTTGAGCATATAACATACCCACTAGTACTATTAAATATCCCTTTGTTTTCATGTGTACAAATTTGAATGTAAATTGGCTACAAAGAAATACCATATTTATGGTATTTTTGAAGCGTAAGGATTAAAACAATGAATACATTGCGCTTTTTTATCAAGAAAATAGGATTATGTTATCTATTTTTTACGCTATCTGTGGGTGCACAAGAAACTACAGATATCATGCTGTTACATGAGCAGTATAAAAAATATGAGTTTAAAAACTTGCCGAAAGCAACTGTGTATGCCAGACAAGCAGTTTTATTTTCAGAAAAAACAGGTGATGATGATTTAATATTACAATCTAGCTATTATCTGGCAAAGGCTTTATATAGAGAACGTAAGATCCAGGAGTCTAAAGAAAAGTTTCAGGAGTGTATAAATTTGGCTAAAAAACATAATGATGTAAAACTTCTAAGTCTTTCTTATATCTCTTTAAGTAAAGTGAATAGAAGGCAGGGGAACTATACGTTAAGCTTACAAAATTTAAAGAAAGCTGAAACAATTGCGAAAGAATATAAATTTGATGAGGTATTACATAGAGGGATAAATGCAAGAGCTGTATTGTATACAAGAACACAGGACTATCGTAAATCCATTGCTTTACTAAGAAGTACACTCAAAAAATATGCGCATACCGATGCTGATCATACTTTAACAGATACCTATCGTATTTTGGGAGACTTATATGCAGGGTATCTTCCTGTTCATAACCGGGATAGCAGTGCTTATTTTTATAAAAAAGGAATCGAAATTATCGAGAAAACAGATAATGATTTTGTAAAAACTAATTTGTATTTGAATTATGGGGATTTATTGATACAATCTGAAAAATATAATAAAGCATTCCATTATTTGAGTTTGGCGGAAAAATTAGCACAGCAAACATTAGCCTATTCCCGTTTGTATTCTGTAAGCGTTAACTTAGGTACTTACTATTTTGATATAAAAAATTATCCCAAATCCATAGAAAAATTTCAAAAGGCACTACAAGAATATGGAGCGTATGCCAATGGAGATCAAAAAGCCCATACCTATTGGTTACTGGCAGATGCATATTACTATAATAAACAGTTTGAGAAAGGCTATTTGCAACAAGAAAAATTGATTTTATTAAAGGATAGCTTATTTACTATAGACAAGAATAAAACTTTCGAAAAATTACAAACCGAGTATGAGGTAGCACATAAAAACGATAAAATCTCGTTGCTCGAACAGGAAAAGAAACTAGCTACGCAGCAAAAAATAATCATTCTTGTAGTAGGGTTGTTACTATTAATTCCTTCCATGTTGTTTCTGGTGATTTATAGATACCGTATCAAAGCTCAAAAAACGATCCAAACGCAGCAATCCAAATTACACCAACAAGAAAAGGAGCAGTTACAACAAGAACAAAAGATAAAACGAATAGAAGGTTATATTGAGGGAGAAGAAAAAGAAAAAAATAGAATTGCATTAGAGTTACATGATGGTATTGCAGGGCAATTGGCAGGTATAAAACATTATGGAAATACCTTGTTAGATAGCCCAGAAAAGACAAAATTATTAAGTAACCTGACTCAAGTAACTCAAGAAGTACGTTTATTATCTCATAGTTTGAGTACCAATTATAGTACCCAGCAAACTTTGACAGACTTACTGCAGATATTGCAAGAACAGTATAAGAATCATTTTAACATAGAGATATCCATATACCCTCTAGATAATCTGGAAAGTATTACAGATCAAAAGAAACATTTTTTATATCGAGTATTGCAAGAATTAATCAGCAATATTTATAAACATGCCAAAGCCAGTACAGTTACGATTTCTTTAACCATAGCAGAGGAGTTGACATTGATTGTAGAAGATGATGGTATCGGTTTTGATATTGATATTATATCTAAGAAAGGTATAGGTTTACAAAATATAAAAGAAAGAGTTGATGCGCTGGACGGTGAATTACTAATAGATACCCATATTGATAATGGAACTACCGTAATTATAAAAATACCAAATGACTAGGTTGAAAACTTTGGGCAAAAGTATTTAACATTTATGAGTATCAAAAATAGATTGTTTAACCCCTTTTCTTAGAGTTTTGTCATTCCAGCGTAGGCTGGAATCCATTTTCAACTCCTATGTAAATTGGACTTTTATAATCAAAAAAAAGTTAGTTTTTTTAAATGCTTTTGCCTAGGCTGAAGAAGGCATTTAGTAACAAGGGTTTATGGAAAAAATTAAAATAATATTGGTAGATGATCATGTAATGTTCTTAGAAGGACTAAAAAGTTCTTTAGAAAAGTATCCCTTTATAGAGGTTCTGAGAATTTTTGATACCGTAAAAGAAGCGTTACAATTCTTGAAAATAAACACCGTTGATCTTGTTATTACAGATATGTCAATGCCAGATATGAATGGTATCGAATTTATCAAGGCTGTTAAGCAAGACTATAAAGGCCTTAAGGTATTGGCGATAAGTACGTTTAGTCCGTTACACTATGAGCCCAATTTCTATGATGGGTATTTACTCAAGGATACAGATATTGATACGGTAATAGAGGCGATAAAAACTATTATGTACCAAGGCAAGACTTATTTCTATCGGGAAATGAGTATTGCAAATGAATTGAACTTTTCTACTAACGTTCTTACCAAAAGAGAAAAGCAAATAACTGCACTAATAGCGCAAGAGTATACCGTAGACGAAATAGCCAAAACACTTTTTGTTAGCAGGCATACAGTAGAAACTCACAAAAAAAATATTTTTTTAAAATTGCAAGTAAAAAGCAACGCTGGATTGATCAAAAAAGCAATTCAACTAGGAATAGGCTTAGATCAATAGGCACTTTTAGAGTGTCACTAAAACTCTGAAGCTTGATCCAGAACTATAATCCAATCAATTTATTAGTTGAATTGGTTCCTTCTCCCTTTGGGAGAAGGTTAGGATGAGGGTTTTTCATAGTGATCACGATTACCCTCACCTCGATCCTCTCGCATAGGGATAGGAAATACACCTAGTTTTTATCGTAAGACATATTTTTATCTTATTCTTACTATGTCATCTTTAATCAATAAATTTAAATTGGATACATTTTAATTCAAATGTAATTTACATCCCTCTAAATCTCCCTTAGAAAGGAAGACTTAAAACCCCTTCCTTTGAAGGAAGGTTGGGATGGATGTTTTACAAAAACTCTAAGAAGACAAAGTAGAATTATCGAGCAACCACATACAACCCAAAAATAGCTACAATAAAATAACAAGTAATGGTCAGGGCTCCTGCGTAGTCTTTTGCAACTCTTTGTCCAAATAAGAGGAGTAATAAGGTGATACAACCCAAAAATATAGCAATAACGGCATTCTCGAGTTGATTATCTGCCAGAATACTATAAATTGCAAGTATACAATATACAGAGGTGATTATTTCTAGTACAAGAACGATTGCTAACAGTAAAGGAACCATGCCCCCCATAAACGTTTTAGAAAAATGCCCTTTTAGCCAGGCAAGATTTCCTTTCCAGTCCAATGTTTTATCCAGTCCCGATTGTAAAAAAGTAATTAAAAGAAATAGTAAAATAGTGATGGCAACTAGGTTGCTCATAAAGTGTTCCATAATGTAATTTTATAGTTAGTGTGATTTGTTTAATGGTTCTGGTTAACTACTTTTTTTATGTAGTAAACGAGTTAATTTTATCGATAAATCTGTAAGAATGATTTTTGCATTACCGTTACGTTCGATATGATATGCAGCGTCCTGTAGTTCTTTAGAAATGTCAAGAATATTACCTCCGTGTATAAAAGGAGCAAAATTCTCTAATTTAAAACCAGGATTCGTAGGTTCAAAAAACACTAAATCTTTGGCCCCATAGTTAAGGAGCAAAGCTTGCCTAAAAAAATCTAAACAGTAATTCAGAAATTTCTTTTGCGTCTCTCTTCCGGTTCCTGCTATAGACTCGCTCCATGAGATGAGGTCGCGTACAGCTGCTTTGTTCCCTTTAGCCTTAAAAGCGGTGCGTACCCACTGTATAAACCATTCTTCAAATTGATCATCGCCACCATCTTGGTGTAATAGTCGTAAAGCTTTGTTATAATCCCCATTTGCCCGATGCGCTATTTTGGTAGCTTCGTTTACAGGTATTTCTTCATTTTTTTGTAATGCTTCTTTGATCACTTGCTCTCCCAAGGGAGGAAAATGCAATACCTGACAACGAGAACGAATGGTTTGTATAATTTGTTCCTCATCTTCGGTTATAAGAATGAAAATGGTTTTTTCTGGTGGCTCTTCAATAAGTTTAAGTAACTTGTTCGAAGCAGCAATGTTCATTTTATCAGCCATCCAAATGAGCATTACTTTATGCCCTCCTTCATAGCTTTTTAGAGAAAGTTTTTTAACAATTTCCAGAGCCTCATCTACTCCTATTTGCCCTTGTTTTTTTTCAATTCCAACAGACAGATACCAATCAAAAATACTTCCGTAGGGATTTTCCTTTACAAAATTCCTCCATTCTTCTGCAAATTGATCAGAAGTTGGGTGTTTTTTTACTTTGTCATTGACCGCGACGGGATATACAAAATGTAAATCGGGATGTGCCAGATGATCAAACTTAATGTTACAAGAAGCCTCACCTGCTGTGTTTTCACCATTTTGATTATGACATAATATGTATTGTGCATAGGCAATAGCCATGGGTAGCGTACCACTTCCATTAGGCCCTGCAAAAAGCTGTGCGTGTGGTATCCTATTGCGACCTGCGCTGGTGGTCAAATAGCTTTTGAGATGTGTTAATCCTAATATTTCTGAAAAAAGCATGGACAAATATAAAAAGAAGAATTAGCCAAAAAGTATGAATCACCAATTTAATCTACATTAAGAAATTTAATTTTCAGAATTTTTATCGAATCTCATCAATCAGGAAGTGATCTACTACCCTAAAAACAAGTATTATATCGAATAGCAAGTAGTATATACTCTTCTTTTGTTAATTAAATCGTTAATTTGTCTTGGAAAAATTTTAATCAGAAATAAGATTATGGAAAACATTAGAATACTATGGGCTTTATTATTGGCTGTTACATTAGTTACATCCTGTAAAAAGGACGATGATCAAACAGATCAAATGGATCAAACAGACGAAATCGGCAATAGCTTTACATTTGAGGATACGACTTATGATATTACCTATGCAGTGGTAAAGGATTTTGATAATCATATTCAATTAACATTGGCAAATGTTGATTTTTATGGAGGGAATTATACAGGAGAGCTAGATTTCGTAGGTATATTATTTAATGCAACAGAGGTTTTACCAGAAGGTACTTTTAGTTTTAAAAATGATACCGACCCAGATTATGATAGTACACTTCATTTTTTTGATAGTGAAGCGGGAGCGGGTTTACAAATGGCCAACGGAGAGGCAGATACATCATCCAATTATTACGAAAACATTGACTCAGGTACAGTTACTATAGAAAAATCTGAAGATGAATACACAATAGAATTCAAATTGATATTCGATAAAGGAACTTTTGATGGATCGTATACAGGTAAAATTGAAAATAAAATTACTAAAGTTGAAGACAAAATAGTAGGAAGGTGGAAGCTAGTAGAATATTTTGAAAATGACGAATCTTTTACGGCAAACGAGTGTGAGCAAAAATCAATTGTAGAATTTAGAGAAGATAATACTTTTACAGATATAGCTGTAATAGACGATGAAATGGATAGTAGTTTATGCATTTATGATGGTTTTGGTATTTCCGGAAAATATACTGTCGAATCTGATGTATTGACAACAATTACCGAGGAGGTAGTAGCCATACCAGAAGATCTTAATGACCCAAGTTTTATTGAAGAGGCAAAAGGTGAGAATGAACCTCAAACTATTTCTTTTGAAGAAAATAAACTAACTCTTTTTGAATCAATTCAAGATGGAGATCAAATCTTGACATTTAAATTGATTTATGAAAAAACTACAGATGAATTTTTTGAAGAATAAAAATTATTGAAGCTACAAAATTCAAATTTGACAAATCCATACGAATGCGTCGAAAATAAGCTGTTTTTTTAGAGTAAAATAGATATAACTAATCCAAGATATATGTTTTTATCTTGGATTTTTTTTGGTATTTGTAGCTGAATTTTAGGTTTTTAGAAGCCGGTATAGCATACTTTTTTACAAAATTCATTTGTAGATTTGTACAAATAATTAATTAAGGTACAATGAAAAAAGTATATATAATTTCTAAACTAGGTTACTGGATTACCCAGATACTTACAGGATTTTACATCTTGATTGTAGTATATGCGGCCTTTGTTTTAGGTTTTAAGAATAGTGCATTAAGTATTATAGATAATGGAGAAAGGTTCCAGATTTTTTTCCCATTTACCAAACAACCATTTTTATTAGGTTTTTATAACGCTTTATACATCTTGGTACGATTCTTTTTGGTTATGATTTGTTATGGCGCATTTTTTTGGTTGCTAAGCAGAGTATTTGATGTTTTTACCAAAGAAAAATTGTTTACACAAAAAGCATATCAAAGATTAAGGAGGTTTTATATCATTAATTTATGTGCTCCTATAGTATTATTAGTACTGTTTCATTTTTTATTTTCTGTAGACAAAGGAGATACAATGATTGTATTTTTGCACATGCTATTGGGCATATTCATCTTCTTTTTGGCAGCAATATTTAAAAAAGGACTTACACTTCAAGAAAACCAGGACTTAATCATTTAATTATGGCAATTATAGTAAACATAGATATTATGCTGGCCAAACGTAAAATGAGAAGTAAAGAGCTAGCCGAAAAAATAGGAATCACCCAAGCCAATCTTTCTGTGCTTAAAACGGGAAAAGCCAAAGGGATCAGGTTCGAAACATTAGAACATATTTGTAAAATTTTAGAATGCCAACCGGGAGATATCTTAGAATATACACAAGATAGTTAGGCAAAAAATATCAATTAAAATCACGGTTTTTTTAAGGTTGTCAGAAACTTATTTCTGTATAGCACGGCCATAGCTATGCCAAAAAACTCCTTAGAAAGTAAATTAATATCAATCAAAAATCAATATTTATGAAACTATTAACAACAGTATTTTTTTTACTACTAACACAAGTAAACTTTGCACAGGATAGTGCTCAAAGAATAGACAGCTTGATTAGGGGTTTGGCCTCAGAAGGAAAATTTAATGGCAACATTTTGGTAGCCGAGCAAGGAAAAATAAGCTACCTAAAAAGTATAGGTTTTGCTAATGAGACTACCAAGGAAGAATTAGATGAACATTCCGTTTTTGATCTGGCATCAGTTTCGAAGCAATTTACAGCAATGGGGATTATGATCTTAAAGGAGCAAGATAAACTTGCATTAGAAGATAAGATTGCCCATTACCTCCCAGAGTTGTCATGTTATCCAGAGATTACCATCAAAAATTTGCTACATCATACAAGCGGACTACCGGACTACCTACGAAAACTACAACCAATTGTAGATAGAACAAAGAAAATAACTAATAAGGATATCATTAAATTATATGGTAAACATCAGTTTCCTTTGTATTTTGAGTCTGGTACAAAATATAAATATAGTAATACGGGATACGCATTTTTGGCAAGTATTATCGAGCAGATTTCTGGTAGCACCTATCGTGAGTTTCTAGATAAAATGATCTTCAAACCATTACAAATGACCAGAACATTTGTAAACCCTTCTCTATCAGAACTAGAAAAAATAGATAATTATGCATACGGGTATCTTTATGATAGAAATCATAAAAAATATGTGTTACCCAATAAGATAGAACGGGCTAGAAAAATGTTTGGTTGGGTAAATGTAGTAGGAGATGGTGCGATTCATGCTACAGTACTAGATTTATTAAAATGGGACAGAGCTTTATATACTAATACGTTGGTATCTCAAAAAAGTATCAATGAAATGTTTACCCCCTCATACAATAATGATAAAATATTGAAAAGTTATGGATATGGGTGGAGTATCAAAGAAAACATATTGGCAGGTAAGTTTGTACGACATAGTGGGGGATGGCCTGGATATATAACAGAAATCGAAAGACACATAACTTCCGATAAAACAATTATTGTATTACAAAATCATTATGACGTAGAAAAAAGCCCAGCTAAGGCAATAAGAAATATAGTATATGGGAAAGATGCTCCAAAAAAAATGATAGAATTGTACAACGAAGGAAAGAGTGTTATAGAAATCCTTTCATTATGTCAAGACCCTAATACAGCATATAGGGTAGATGGTTTTTGGGAAGATGAAATCAATCAGTTTGGATATCAACTATTAGAAAAAGAGAAAATACAAGAAGCGCTTAGTGTTTTTAAATTAAATGTTGAACTATATCCAGAAAGTGCCAATGTGTATGATAGCCTGGGCGAATGTTTCATAAAATTAGGTAAGAAATATTATAAAGAAGGTATACAGGCATATGAGCAATCGTTGGCATTAAATCCTAACAACAAAAATGCGGCTTCGGTGATAGCAGAATTAAAGAAATAAAGATTAAATCGAATTGTAGTATAAATAACCAGAGATCCTTTTTTCTATGAATTTGATAAAACTAAAAATTATAGAAATAATTGGACTAATTTTTCCCTTAGAATACAATGTTTTTGAGGAAATAGAATTATTTTCGTAACGAAAATCAATATTGCAACATGAAGACACTTAACGATTTTAATTTTGAACATAAAAAAGCATTAATTCGCGTAGATTTTAATGTTCCCTTAAACGAAAATTTTGAAGTAACCGACGATACTAGAATACAAGCTGCAAAGCCTACGATAATAAAAGTTTTAGAAGATGGCGGTAGCGCCGTATTAATGTCTCACCTGGGAAGACCTAAAGGAGTTCAGGACGAATTTTCTTTACGACACATAATCGATAAAGTTTCTGATGTACTGGGCGTACAGGTAAAACATGTAGCAAATTGTGTAGGGCAGGAAGCAGAAGATGCAGTTGCGGCTTTAAATCCGGGAGAAGTATTGTTACTAGAAAACCTAAGATTTCACCCAGAAGAAACTAGTGGTGATGCGATTTTTGCAGAACAATTATCAAAATTAGGAGATGTCTACATTAATGATGCTTTTGGTACAGCGCATAGAGCACATGCCTCAACAACTATAGTTGCACAGTTTTTTGCAGAAAATAAATGCTTCGGAAATCTGTTGGCAAAGGAAATCGAGAGTATCGATAAGGTACTAAAGAGTGGAGAAAAACCAATAACCGCTATTTTGGGTGGATCAAAAGTCTCTTCAAAAATAACGATTATAGAAAACATATTAGATGCTATAGATCACCTAATTATTGGTGGCGGAATGACATTTACCTTTATCAAAGCACGAGGCGGAAACATAGGAAACTCTATCTGCGAGGATGATAAGCAAGAACTAGCGTTAGAAATCCTTAGAAAAGCTGAAGAGAAAGGTGTACAAGTACATTTACCAGTAGATGTATTGGCGGCAGATGCTTTTGATAATAACGCCAATACACAGGTGGTACCTGTAAATGCAATACCCGACGGATGGCAAGGCCTAGATGTTGGACCCGGAACCATAAAGAATTTTTCTGAAGTTGTGCTACAATCAAAAACCATTTTATGGAACGGACCTTTAGGGGTTTTCGAATTAGAAAACTTTGCCAAAGGAACGATCGGTCTGGGACATGCTATTGAAGAAGCAACAAAAGAAGGTGCTTTTTCACTTGTAGGAGGAGGAGACTCTGTAGCAGCAGTAAAACAATTTGGCTTTGGCAATAAAGTGAGTTATGTATCTACAGGAGGTGGGGCAATGCTAGAAAGTTTAGAAGGTAAAACATTACCTGGAATAGCTGCGATTGAAGACCAAAAAATTGCACAATAATTTGTAGGAATTTTCTTTTTTGTAGGAAAAAAGCTAGAAACCAGTCATTTTAACTGGTTTTTTTGCGTTTTTAACGCATTGATTATTTGGATATTAGAAAAAAAAACACGATTTTCGCTGCTGTATTGTTGATAACATGTTAAAAACAATATCAAAGGATTAATTTAGTTATTAAAAAGTAAACATATTTATAAGATGAATACCTATCGCACATTTTTTCTTTTAATTTTATTGGTTTCAGTTACTCTAAGCGCACAAGAAACTGATACTCAAAAACAATCAAATACTAAGAAAACTCTAGAAAGCGATGCACCAGGTATTCAAAAAGAATTGGTTCAGGTAGCAGATACGACCAAAATCGTAACTACAGGCAATGAACTGCAAACTGCCACAATTACCAATACAAGTCTAAAAGATACCTTGGTCTATGTGGCAAAAGACGATCCCAAGGTAGCTCAATTAGATACATTCTGGAAAAAAGAGTTGTATAACTCTGATCTTTATGATACCATTTATAAATCGGTTACCAATCTTACCTATGAACCGGTAGAATATGTGGACTTACCAACAGATACCTTAAAAGCTAGATTGGCTGCATTAAATGCACGTACACCTTTTAATGTAGAATACAACCCATCGCTAGAGAGTGTCATAAAAAGATATCTAAAAAACCGTCATGAACAATTAAATCGTTTAATGGCGCTAAGCGAGTTTTATTTCCCGATGTTCGAACAAGAATTAGACAATCATAACATTCCTTTAGAGATGAAATACTTGGCTATTGTAGAATCTGCATTAAAACCAAGAGCAAAATCGAGAGTAGGTGCGACGGGATTATGGCAGTTTATGTTTGGAACAGGAAAAATGTTTGGATTAGAAGTAAGTTCATATGTAGATGAGCGTATGGATCCTATTATGGCTACCAAGGCAGCATGTACCTACTTAGGAAAATTACATAAGATGTTTGGAGATTGGGATCTAGCATTAGCTTCCTATAACTCAGGACCAGGAAATGTGAACAAAGCTATTAGACGCAGTGGCGGAAAAACGAATTATTGGAATATAAGACATAACTTACCTAGAGAAACGGCAGGATATGTTCCAGCATTTTTGGCAACTATGTATATTTTTGAATATGCAGATAAGCATGGGTTTGCACCAAGAAAACCAGAATTTGTATATTTTGAAACCGATACCGTACGAGTAAAACAAATGATCGCATTAGATCAAGTGTCGAAATATATGAATATGGATATCAAAGAACTACAGTTCTTAAACCCTTCTTATAAATTAGATATAATACCATTTGTTAAAGATGAAGATTACGTACTAAGATTGCCGCTGGATAAAATAGGTCCTTTTGTAGCTAATGAAGATAAGATCTATGAATTAGCCAAAGCAGAATTGGATAAACGAGAAAAACCATTACCAAAGTTCTACGAGGCAAACGATAGAATTAGATATAGAGTACGTAAAGGAGATTATTTAGGTAAAATAGCCAGAAGATATGGTGTAAGAGTGAGTCAAATCAAAAAATGGAATAGATTGCGAAGTAATAACCTAAGGGTTGGGCAAAGATTAACGATTCATTCTCGAAGAGCAATTACCAATCCTGCACGCAAAACAACTGCAAAAGTCGTTAACAAGACTTCAAAAATAGCCACCTCTTCAGAAGTGTATACCGTAAAGTCTGGTGATACCTTATGGAGTATTTCTAAAAAATTTAACGGGATATCTGTCGAGAATCTTAAAAATTGGAATGATATTAGCGGTACCGGTATAAAACCTGGTATGAAATTAAAACTTTCAAAATCATAACGCAAAATAATATCATTGTATGTAATGGGCTACAACACTTTAAGTTATTGATAATTAATAGTGTATAAGCAAATTACATCTGACAATTAAAAAGACATTAAAAAAGAACAGATGAAAAAATTAATACTTGTCATAAGCTGTCTGCTTTGCATGATTAGCTGTACAGAAGCTAAAAAAGAAAAAAACAAAAAACCACAAGGTGCAATGGCGCATTCTGTGGGGAAAATAAATGAACTTTCTGTAGTGGTAGAAAACAATCTCTGGAAAAGTAATGTGGGAGATGTTGTTAGAGAATATTTTGGAGGAGAAGTACCAGGATTACCACAAGAAGAACCGCTGTTCTCTATGAGGCAAATGCCAGAAGCTGCTTTTTATGGTATGGCCAGAAAAAACCGTACTTTTCTTTGGATCAAAAAAGACAAAACAGCAAAAAGTGGTTATAGTAAACTTACAAATAAGTTTGCAACTCCCCAGGTCGGAGCAGTTATTACCGGGGCTAATGATGAAGAAATTGTAGCACTACTTAAAAAACATAATGAAACAATCGTTTCATACTTTAAATCCATAGAAACTAAAGAGAAACAGACACGAATAAAAAAGTCTTTAGAAAAAATACCACAACTTCAGGAAAAATTAGGAATAAAAGTAACTATTCCTACAGCCTATCGCATAGCTAAAGAAGAAGATGCCTTTTTTTGGATTCGTAAAGACATTCAAAACGGTAGTATGAACCTGATGATTTATGAGTTACCTCTAGGCACTATCTCCAAAGATTCGAATACCATTTCTAGTATTGTAAAAATGAGAGACTCTATAGGTAAGGTAAAAATACCAACCTCTGCAGTAGGCAAATTTATTACAGAAGAAGCGTACGCACCTTATCTCTATGAAACCAAACTGGACAATAAGTTTACGTTCGAGACCAAAGGTACCTGGGAGATCAAAGATCGCTTTATGGCCGGGCCTTTTGTAAACTATGCTATAGAAGATGTGGACAATAACCGTTTATTGGTCTTAGAAGGTTTTGTATTTGCCCCTTCGGCAAATAAGAGGGATAATATGTTCGAACTAGAAGCGATTATAAAAAGTATAAAGTTTGATAAAAATTAGTTTTACTTATTTCTAAGTAAAGATCAAACAAGCATATAGCCCCAAAGGTTTAAAATCTTTGGGGTTTTTTATTACCCCTTATCTGTAATTGTATTGTCCGGCATGTGATATTTTATTCTAAAAATCAGTGCAATACAAAAAAAATAAGTAAATTAAAAACTTGTTTATGATGTATAATCGGGTAACTCCCCCCATACCTGATACCTCTTAATACCTATCAAACTCACAAAATTTTTAAAACCTAACAACGTATGAAAAACCAACGTAAAATTTCACTAACCATCTTATTACTGTTTTTTTCTTTAGGAATAGTAGTAGCACAAGAAAAAATGAACACAAAGGGACAACAAAAAGGAGTCGTAATTATAAAATTCTCAGTCGATCAGACTTCAACTTTAGATAGAGTCCATAAAAATACATTAGAAAAAGGAAAAATGCATTTCTCTAAAAGCGAGGGGTATGTAAAAACGGGTATAACCGCAATAGACAAGTGCAACAAAAAACTTAGAGCTACCTCGATGAAAAGAGTGTTTCGGCCCGCAGGTAAGTTTGAAGAAAAACACCGTAAATTTGGGTTACACCTATGGTATGAGATTACCTATGATAACTCAATTCCTGTAGATGAAGCTATCAGGCTCTATCAAAAATCTTATCCTGTAGAGGTAGCTCATGCCCGTCATAAAATCGAGTATGCTGATGGATATACCCATCAATCAAAGACTGTGACAATTTCTGAAAATACATTACCGAAAAAAAATACAAATTCCTCTAGTTTTAATGGTGCTCCAAACGATCCAGAGTATTCAAAACAATGGCATTATAATAATACGGGAAACACTGGTGGAACATTAGGCAGTGATATCAAACTAGAAAAAGCATGGGAAATCGAAAAAGGAGATCCTAGAGTGATTGTGGCCGTTATGGACCAACCAGTACAGGTAGATCATCCCGATTTAAAAAAGAATATGTGGGTAAATGAGAATGAAATACCTGGTAACGGTATTGATGATGATAACAATGGGTATATAGATGACATTAATGGGTATGATTATGTTAATGATACAGGAAACATAAATGGTATGGAACATGGTACTCATGTTGCAGGTACAATTGCAGCAGAAACCAATAATGGTATTGGTGTAGCAGGAGTTGCTGGGGGTACTGGCAATGGAGATGGAGTACGCATTATGACTTGCGGAATCTTAGGGTTTGGTATTGGTGGTTTTGAAGAATCATTTGTATATGCTGCAGATCATGGAGCAGTTATTTCAAACAACAGCTGGACATTTAATCTAAATTCAGATCAATCTGATATTACAGCAACAAAAGCGGGTATTAATTATTTTATTGCCAATGCAGGAGGAGTTAACAAAGCTATGACAGGTGGCCTAGTAGTCTTTGCCATGGGTAATGATGGTTTTGAGTATAGTGATTCTTTTCCAGATCGAGAAGCTTCTATTTTACATGTAGGAGCTACAGATCATAGCGATAAAAAATCCAGTTTTTCTAATTTCGGAACCTGGGGAGAGCTATTTGCACCAGGGGGATCTGGAAAAAGAGGTATACCCAAAGAAGATGTATTAAGTACATTAGATAAATCTACCTACGGCTACCTTAGTGGCACATCAATGGCTACACCTCATGTATCGGGTGTAGCAGCACTATTGGTATCTCATCATTATGGTAAACTAACTCCAGATCAGGTTAAAACATTGCTTCAAGGTGGTGCGGATCCAATAGATAACCTTAACCCTGGATATATAGATAAATTGGGTGCAGGAAGAGTAAATGCGTGGGCTTCATTGTCTGCCAGGTATGAAAATATACCGGTAAACGTTGTACTTGATGCCAGAACCGAAACCAGTATTCAAATAAAATGGAATAAAATCTCAACTGCAGATAGTTATCAAATACGATATAAGAAAGTAGGTAATCCCAATTGGATAATGGTTTCAGATATTAGTACAAACATTTACAATATACAAGGCATAACCAAAGGAACAGCATATATTTTTCAGGTGCAATCAAAGGATGCGTCAGAGACATCGCTATACTCTGAGCGAAAAGTATTTTGGAGTGACCTTAACAATCCAAAAATACCTGTAAATATTCATATTACAGAAAAAAGAAGAAGAATTGCTTCTGTAAACTGGGACATTGTAGAAGGTGTGTCAGGGTATGAAATTGCCTATAAAAAATCTGAAGAACAGAAATGGACCATATTTTTACCAAGAGGGAATAGTAAAGAAAAATTAAAAAACCTTACCGATGCCACATTATACCAAGTAAAGGTGCGAGCAGTATATGGAGATATTTACTCTAATTATTCGCCTATAGTTACGTTTACTACGGGTGCTCCTGTTTGTAGTGATTTTGACCCCTGGGATCCTAATAAAGTATATCCAAGTGCAAGTTTTTGGGTAGAAGGAAGCCTGGTTGCTCATAATAATCATATTTATGAAAACAACCACTGGACACAAAATCAAGAACCTGGCGTGAGTAGTGCCTGGAAAAAACTGTATCCCTGTAATAATGGTTCGGGTAATATCGCTCCAACGGTAACGATTGACTCACCAACTAATGGGCAGGTATTTAATCAGGAAACTCTTGTGGCCATTATGCTATCTGCAAATGCAACAGATGCAGATGGTACCATTGCAAGTATTCAGTTTGAGGTAAATGGAATTGCTTTGACTCAAGGAAATAATCTTGATTGGACACCGACATCCTTCGGAAACCAGACGATTAAAGTAACCGTTACCGATGATAAAGGCGCTACTGCAACAGATCAAATTAGTATCAGTATCAAACAAATAACAGATAATCAACCTCCGGTTGTTGTCATTGCACAACCCACAGATGGACAACAGTTCGAGCAAGAAGTATTATCAGCAATAACATTGTCTGCCAATGCTTCTGATCCAGATGGTAGCATTGCAAGTATTCAATTCGAGGTGAATGGTACTTCATTGGCAGTAGGAAGTAATATAAATTGGTTGCCTTCTGATTATGGAAATTATATCATCAAAGTAACCGCTACCGATGATAAGAATGCCAGTGCCAGTGCAGAAATTAGCATTTCTATAGAAAAACCAGTTGTAGTAGGAGATTGTAATGGTATTCCCGCTTGGAACCCAGCTACTGTTTACCCTTCATCAGGTGGTGTAAAGGTTTCACATAAAGAAAACATATACGAAAACAAATGGTGGACACAAAACAATGAACCGGGTACTGGTGGGCCCTGGGGCCCGTGGGAGTTTTTAGCACCTTGCGCTACCGCAAAAATTGATGCGTTCGAGGGATTAGAAAGTACCAAGGTGGGTCTTAATTCGATCACCAATACTATGGAGATATTATTACCACAAAAATCAAATGGGATGGTTAAGATTACCATGTACACTATTGATGGTAGATTGTCTAAAAAGTTAACCCATACATTTTTTGGCAAAGGAACACACCAGCTGTTTTTTGACGTAGTCGATATGACCCAAGGATTTTATCTTTTAAAAATTGAACGAAATGGAGGGGCTACAGAAATAAAAAAGGTGATGATGGCAAAATAAAAAAGCAGCAATCACATAAAACAAGAATATCAACTCCTATCTGATCCAAATTAGATGGGAGTTTTTTGGTTTGTTGACAATTAAAAAGATTTATAAAATAAACTTTTAATTTTGGTAGTATATTTAGCGATTCTAAAATTATACGAATATGAATGTTGTTTCTTTTATAGCAAAGCAAATACCTGTTTCAGAAAAACAAATCACAAAAACGGTGGCTCTTCTAGAAGACGGAGCTACGATACCGTTTATCTCGAGGTACCGTAAAGAAGCTACTGGTGATCTTGATGAGGTGGCTATTGGTGAGATTGTAAAGTATAAAACTGCTTTTGAAGTTTTGCAAAAAAGAAAAGAGAGTGTATTAGCTAGTATCGAAGAGCAAGGAGCCCTTACCCCAGAATTGACAAATAAAATTCGAGGAGCAGAGACTCTTACTCTTGTAGAAGATTTATACCTACCTTATAAGAAAAAGAGAAAGACTAGAGCAAGTGCCGCCAAAGAGCAAGGCTTAGAGCCGTTGGCAAAAACTATTATGGAACAAAGAGAAGAAGAAATTCTTTTTGTAGCTTCAAAATATCTAAACGATACGATTACCAGAGAAGAACTGGCATTGCAAGGGGCAAGAGATATCATTGCAGAATGGATCAACGAAGACGAAAAAATTAGAAATAGACTGAGAAGGTTGTATCAACGCAAAGCAGCGATTACTTCTACAGTAATTAAAACTAAAAAAGACGAAGAAGAGTCACAAAAATATCTACAGTACTTTGATTGGGATGAACCATTGCATAAATGCCCTTCGCACAGGTTGCTGGCTATTTTAAGAGCCGAAAATGAAAAAGTGGTGCGGGTAAAAATTTCTGTACCAGAAAATGATGCCCTTGATATTATCGATGATGTAATGATCAAAACCAATATCGAAGCTTGCACAGATCATATGTTTTTGGCTATTTCTGATGCTTATAAGCGATTATTAACCCCTGCTTTATCTACAGAGGTGCTTAATCTTGCCAAAGAAAAAGCAGATGATAAAGCGATTACAGTATTTGCTCAAAATTTGAAGCAACTGCTATTAGCTTCTCCACTGGGGCAAAAAAGGATATTGGCATTGGATCCTGGATTTAAATCGGGTTGTAAAGTAGTTTGTCTAGATCAGCAAGGAGATTTATTGCATAATGAAAATATATATCCTCATCCACCACAACGACAAACCACAGAAGCGATCAAAAAAATTAGATCGCTGGCAAATGCCTATAAAATAGAAGCAATTGCAATTGGTAACGGTACTGCAGCCAGAGAAACAGAGGCTTTTATAAAAAAGATTCCATTTGATAATGCTGTTCAAGTATTTATGGTGAACGAAAGCGGAGCTTCTGTCTATTCTGCCTCCAAAATAGCAAGGGCAGAGTTTCCCAGTTATGATGTTACAGTTCGAGGGGCCGTATCGATAGGTAGAAGATTGGCAGATCCTTTGGCAGAGTTGGTAAAAATTGATCCAAAAGCAATTGGAGTAGGGCAATACCAACACGATGTAGACCAAGGTAAACTAAAAAATGAATTGGATACTGTAGTGATGAGCTGTGTAAACAGTGTTGGGATTAATGTAAATACTGCAAGTGTTCCTTTATTGAGTTATGTTTCTGGGATTGGAGAGAAACTGGCAGAAAATATTGTAGCATATCGATCAGAAAAAGGAGGGTTAGAATCCCGAGAAGAATTAAAAAAAGTACCACGATTAGGAGGGAAAGCTTTTGAACAAGCTGCAGCCTTTTTAAGGATTACAAGCCCTAAAAACCCTTTGGATAATTCTGCGGTACACCCAGAAAGGTATCGTTTGGTTTCTAAAATGGCAAAGGAAGCAGGTGTACCTGTTAGTGAGCTGATAGGGAACAAAGAAGCGATCTCAAAAATCAAGTTGCAACAATATATTACCGATGAGGTGGGACTACCTACTTTAACAGATATTGTAAAAGAGTTAGAAAAGCCAGGAGTAGATCCTAGAAAAAAAGTAACGGTTTTTGAGTTTGATCCTAATGTAAAGACCATCGATGATATCAAAACCGGAATGAAATTACCAGGTATTGTAAACAACATTACCAATTTTGGCTGTTTTGTAGATATAGGAATCAAAGAAAGTGGTTTGGTGCATATCTCAAAACTAGCCAACGAATATATTAGCGATGTAAATGCAGTAGTACAATTGCACCAACATTTGATGGTGACTGTGATCGAGGTAGATATTGCAAGAAAACGAATTCAGTTATCCCTTATAGATTAATTGTTTGGGATAGTATCTATTATAAAGATGATTTGAAGAAGTATAAAAAAACCCAGTTCGTAAGAACTGGGTTTTTTATATGTTTTGAATCAAAAATTATTTTTTTTCGTCAATTTTTGGGTCTTCATCTTCTTTAGAAGCGTCTTTAAATTCTTTGATACCGCTACCAAGGCCTCTCATTAATTCTGGAATTTTTTTTCCTCCAAATAAAAGTAATACAATCACTACAATTAGAGCAATTTGCCAAGGGCCCATTATTCCTAAAAATATACTGGATAACATCATGATCTTTATAATTAGAGTACAAAGTTAGCAAGAAATGACGAAACACCATGATTTTAGGAGTTAAAATAACGTTTGATCAAACATTTGACTGTTAAAAACGTTCTGTTTACATATCGTTAGAATACGTATATTTGCTTTTTAACCCGCTTTAAGCATCAAGGGTTCTTATTAAAAGGCTTACAAAGGCAAAATAGTGTAGCTGTAGACTATGGCAAAAAAGAAAAAAGAACAAAAGAAAATAACCAGAAAATTACTTAATAAGTATCGTTTGGTAATTCTTAACGAAGATACTTTTGAAGAACGAATTTCGTTCAAATTAAATCGACTTAATGTATTTGTAATGGTCACCATAACTTCGATAGTATTAATTTCTGGAACCATTTTTTTAATTGCGTTTACACCTCTTAGAGAATATATACCGGGATATTCTTCTACTTCATTAAACCTTAAGGCAACGAGATTAGTGACTACTACAGATTCTTTAGAATCGGTAATTCACATAAATCAACAATACTATGCTTCTATTAGCAAAGTCCTTAAAGGAGATGTAAAAACGGTTGAGTTTGATGTAGATTCTGCAGTACAATCTCAAAAATTAAACCCAGAAGAAATAGATCTTAAACCTTCTGAAGAAGATATTCAGCTTCGGGAAGAAGTATCTAAAGAAGATAAATATAACTTATTTGAAAGTGAAAAACTAAATTCTGATTTTTCCTTATTTCCGCCGGTAAAAGGAAATATAACTTCTGAATATAATATTAATGAAAAGCATTATGGGATCGATATTGCGGTTCCTAAAGACACCCCTGTAAAAGCAGCCTCTTCTGGCACTGTAATTTTTTCTGAATGGACAGCAGAGACAGGTCATGTGATTATTCTAAAGCACAGAAATAATTTGCTTACGGTATATAAACATAATGCTTCTTTAACCAAACAACAAGGAGAACAGGTAAGAGCAGGGCAGGTAATTGCAACGGCAGGTTCTACGGGCGAGTTGTCTACGGGGCCTCATTTACATTTTGAATTGTGGAGAGATGGATATCCTACAGACCCAACAAATTTTATTGATTTTGAATAATATATTGCAATGTGTTAATAGGAAATTGACACAAATTTTCTCTAGTTTGGATACCAAAAAAACTTCGAATACGATCTTGATTAAACCAGAAATTAAATAGATGTCTCTAAAAACATTAGGTGCAAAAGTATTTGCCAAACGCATTCGTAAAAAAATTAATAAATGGGCTTCAAATCCAGTAAAAACTCAGGAACGGGTTTTTAAGAGTTTGATTAAAACGGCTCAAAATACAGTATTTGGTGAAGATCATGATTTTAGAGCTATTAAAACATTTTCTGATTTTTCTGAGCGAGTACCTATTCGAGATTACGAAGCGTTAAAAGAATATGTTACTAGAGCGGTAGCAGGCGAAAATGATATACTTTGGCCAGGAAGACCGCTATACTTTGCAAAAACTTCTGGAACCACAAGCGGGGCAAAGTACATACCACTTACCAAGGAATCTATGCCATTTCATATAAGAGCAGCACGAAATGCAATCTTGTGTTATATCGAAGAGACAGGAAAAACAGATTTTGTAGATGGTAAAATGATATTTCTACAAGGAAGCCCTGAGATGGATCAAAAAAACGGAATTCTATTAGGTCGGTTATCGGGTATTGTAGCGCATTATGTTCCTAAGTACCTTCAAAAAAATAGAATGCCAAGTTGGGAAACTAACTGTATAGAGGATTGGGAACAAAAAGTAGATGCTATTGTAGAAGAAACTGTCAATCAAAATATGACAGTAATTAGTGGGATACCTCCTTGGGTGCAGATGTATTTCGAAAAGTTACAACAAAAAACCAATAAAAATATAGGAGAGCTTTTTAAAGGGTTCGAGTTGTTTATCTATGGCGGTGTGAATTTTGAACCCTATAAAAAAACATTCGAGAAATTAATAGGCAGAAAAGTAGCAGGAATAGAATTATACCCGGCTTCTGAAGGTTTTTTTGCATTTCAAGACCAACAAAATGAAAAAGGAATGTTACTGCAATTAGATGCAGGTATTTTCTATGAATTTGTAAAGGCAGATGAATTTTTTGAAGAAAACCCAAAAAGATTAACGGTAGGTGAAATAGAAAAAGGAATTAATTATGTAATGCTAATTTCTACCAATGCAGGGCTTTGGGCTTATAATGTTGGAGATACCGTTATGTTTACAAGCACCGATCCTTATAGAATTATAGTATCAGGAAGAATAAAACATTTTATTTCGGCCTTTGGAGAACATGTGATAGGTAAAGAAGTAGATCAGGCGTTAAAAGAGGCATCAGAAGCTACAGGAATATTGATTAATGATTTTACTGTAGCACCACAGGTAAATCCAGATGATGGAGAACTACCATATCATGAATGGTTTATAGAATTTAAAGAATCTCCAGATAACCTCGAGCAATTAATAAAGGAAATAGATAATTCACTTAGGAAACAAAATTCGTATTATGACGATTTAATCGAAGGTAATATCTTGAAAACATTAAGAATAACCAGAGTGCCTAAAGACGGGTTTAAAAATTATATGAAGTCTATAGGAAAATTGGGTGGACAAAATAAATTACCCAGACTTTCTAATGACAGAAATATTGCCGATGCCCTCACCACTATGATAGACAAATAACTTATATTTGTTACAGAAATTTATGGCAAATCAAATACGACAAGGAAGAACCAGAGCACAAGAAAGTTCTAGTGCGATAGAACGCATGTACATTACCATGCGACATTTGTTTAATAGAGGCTTTTATAAACCCATGGGGGTTTCTGGAGACACATTGCGAGAAGCATTGTTAATTCTTTGTCCAGAAATTTATGGATCTGTAGCAGAAGAAAAAGTAGAGCTGAATGGTTTATTATATGTAATTGATCGTTTACCATTTGGTATAGAAGAATGTAGATATATCAATCTTACAAGTGAAGAAGGCTATAAAGATTCTCATTTCAAGGCAATTGTTCCTCCAAAAAGGCGTAGAAACTGCTACCGTATTGATGAGGAACAGATGAATATCGAGATTACTAGAGGTCGATCAGAAATATATGATATTCTTACTCATCTTACCTTCTTATTCATAGAGTCTCACAAAATCATGAATCGTGTTTTAATTAATGAACAGGGTAGTGTAACCAGAGACTGGGAAAAATTAGAAAAAGCGGTTACCTCTAAAGAAGAACTTACTAAAGCAGAAAGAGAAGTTGCGCTAACACATACCGCCAATATTCTAGGAAGAACTTTTAAAGAAGTTTCATCGGTATACAATGATTTTTCTTGTCCAGAAAATAAGGAACGGTTTTTAGATATTATTTATTGGTTGGGTAAATTGGCAATCGATGAATCTGTCCATGACAATAAGAGACTTGTCTCTTTTAGTCCGGTGTTAAGAGAAAGACTAGGACATCATATTCATGGAGAAATATGGGCCAATACGGTAAAAAGTAAACTTGAAGAACTCAAATTACTCGATCGCCCAATTCATATTATTAGTGCTAATATGCATAGTGTAATGAATACACTATATGTACCAACGGCCCTAAAAACAGAACTTAAAAATAAAAGTGTTTTTGAGATCTATGAGTTACTTAGCGAGGATAAAAATGAACGTCTAAGAGCAAAAGTGCGAAAAACAGCACAAAAGTATGGCATGACCTATATCGAAGACGAAAGTGGCGCCAATATCAATGTACAACTATTCGATACAGCAAAATACGTAGATAATATTTATAGCGATCAGATTGCAGACGTAGATGAGCGAGATAAACCAGTGATCATTGTAATGGATTATGCATTTGGAGAGCAGGCTTATGAAACGATGGATGAGCTTTTAAAACCTTATATGAATACCGTAGGTGTTAAAACCCATATCAATGTAAAATCCATTTCTATAATGGGTAAAGCAGGTATATTAGAAGGAGGAAAAGGCGACATCATGATACCGTCTGCACATGTTTTTGAAGGAACAGCAGATAATTACCCATTTGACAATCAACTTATAAAAGAAGAATTAGAAGGTAATGGTATTGATATTTATGATGGTGCTATGATCACTGTTCTTGGAACGTCATTACAAAACAGAGATATATTAAAGTTCTTTCATGATTCTACCTGGAATGTCATTGGTTTAGAAATGGAAGGTGCGCATTATCAAAAAGCAATACAATCTGCCTCTAAACTAAGAGGAAGTATAAGCCCAGATGTAAAAGTAAGATACGCATATTATGCATCTGATAATCCATTAGAAACAGGAAGCACTCTGGCTTCTGGAGGGTTAGGTACTACAGGAGTGAAACCTACATATCTTATTACCGAAAAAATAATAGAACAAATATTTAAAGAAAGATAGTTTTTTATGAGCAACGAAAATTCAAACGAAGAAATAGATTTAATGCAAGTTTTTGGTTTGGTTAAAAATGTATTTAGAAAATTCTTAAAAGGGGTAATCTCTCTTATTTCTTTTTTTATAAAAAAAGCAATTTTATTGATTATTTTAGTTGTTGTAGGAGCTTTTTCTGGATATTTTATTGATCAGAACAGGGGAATAACAGATGGTTATGTACATGAGGTTATTATAGAGCCAAAGTATGGAAGTATAAAGTATATATATGATTTTATCAAGGAGTTGGATGAAAATTTTAAAGAGGGATTTTTCTTTAAGAAGGCGCAAATAGAATGGAAAGATATTAATAATCTAGTAGAGGTTCGTATAGAACCGATGATTAAAGGAAATGATGTATTGGATTATGTAGAAAGACACTATGACAAAAAAGAGTTTTTTGAGGATGTAATGGAAGCTTATGAAGAAGGAGAACTAGAAGATAGTAAGTTTAAGGATTTCTACAGACATCACAAATTGATATTTGTTTTTAGAAATACTAGTGAAGGCACTACTAAAATTATAGATAAAACTGTAAAGTATTTAAAATCAAACTCTTATTATAGGAGTAAAATAGATTTAGTAATTGCACAAAACAAAATTAACTTAGAAAGGGATAAGAATACATTAAATTTTGTAAACGAATACTTAGATAATTTAGGTAAAAATCCTACTAAAGAAAAAAATGAAGTTGTTTTATTGGCAAATACCAAAGACGATATACCAACCGTGGTAGCATCCTTATTGCAACAAAAAAGAACCTTAATAGAATCAATTACCAAATTGGAAAGAGCTATTAAATGGGATAATGAAATTATGTCGATTGTAGATTATGGAGAGATTGTTTCGGTTAAGAAAAGACTGATATATAGATTCATTGTGATATTACCAATTGTACTTGTTGGACTTGCTTTGTTGGTGTTTTTGATTATATACGGGGCAAGAGCGGTGCTTAATTTTGTAAACGAAGAACAATAGTTTACTATTTTTAAAGATTTAATAAATAAAAGAAATGTTATACCCTTTAAAATTCCAACCCATTTTAAAAGAAAAAATTTGGGGAGGGAATAAATTAGAAACTGTACTTAATAAGCCTACATCGGGAGATGGCATTGGTGAGAGTTGGGAAATATCAACTGTGGGTAGTGATATATCTATAATTTCTAATGGAAATCTTAAAGGAGAAAAACTAGATACTCTTATAAAAGAATATCAGGCCGAAATAGTAGGAGAAAAGGTATATCAACAGTTTGGAGATCAGTTTCCTTTATTGATTAAATTCATTGATGCTAAACAGGATTTATCAGTACAATTACACCCAAATGATGAACTTGCAAAGAGGAGACATAATTCTTTCGGCAAAACGGAAATGTGGTATGTTGTACAGGCCGATACAGATGCAAGATTGATTGTTGGATTTAACAACGAAACCACCAAAGAAGAGTATGAATCATATCTGGAAAAAGGTAAAATAACAGAATTGCTAAATTTTGAAAATATATCAAAAGGAGATAGTTATTTTATAAAAGCGGGAACAATTCATGCTATAGGAGGTGGATCACTTATTGCAGAGATTCAACAAACTTCTGATATCACCTATCGAGTGTATGACTGGGACAGAAAAGATGGGCAAGGTAATCAACGAGAATTGCATACAGAACAAGCTTTGGATGCTTTGGATTATAATGCAGATAAGTCGTTTAGATTGAGCTATGACAGAACAGAAAATCAGATTAATAATATTATATCATCACCTTACTTTACTACGGGGTTTTTAGAAGTTACGGCATCTCTTGAAAGAGACTATAGCCAGCTAGACTCATTTAAAATTTTGATGTGTATCCAGGGAGAAGGTACAATAATCAATAATGATTTTTCTCTCGAAGTTGCATTTGGTGAAACCGTTTTGATTCCTGCAAAAATTAATAATATCACGATTGTCGGTGATACAGAGGGGGTGCAATTTTTAGAAGTCTATATCAAATAGTAATGCAAAAAAAAATATTAATAACTGGAGGAGCGGGATTTATAGGATCTAATTTTATAAACTATATTTCAGATAACTCTGGTTATCAAATTACTAATTTGGATAAACTAACGTATGCCGGTGATCTAGCTAATATTGATGTTGTTGATAGTCGTAACTATACTTTTATTAAAGGAGATATCTGTGATCGTGATTTACTCAAAAAAATATTTTTAGAACAAAAGATTGATACAGTTGTTCATTTTGCAGCAGAATCTCATGTGGACAATTCTATTACAGGTCCAAAAGCTTTTATTGACACCAATATCTCAGGAACTTTTAATTTGCTTCAAACAGCTTATCAAACCTGGATGAGTGCTCCAAATCAAATAAATGCTGGGTTCGAACAAGCACGTTTTTTACATATTTCTACCGATGAGGTATATGGCACATTGGGTAAAAATGGTTTGTTTACAGAGTCAACTCCTTATGCGCCTAACAGTCCTTATAGCGCCTCAAAAGCTTCTTCAGATATGCTGGTAAGAAGTTATTTTCATACGTATGGATTACCAGTTGTGACTACAAATTGCTCGAATAATTATGGTCCCAGACAACATGAAGAAAAGTTGATTCCGACAATAATAAGAAAAGCATTGGCTCAAGAGAATATACCTATATATGGAGATGGAAAAAATATACGTGACTGGTTATATGTGTTAGATCATTGCAAAGGAATAGAATTGGCACTTCAGACAGGGAAATTAGGAGAAACCTATAATATTGGAGGAAAAAACGAAAGAGAAAACATATACATAGCCAATACTATCTGCAAGATTTTGGATATCTTGGTTCCCAGAGGAAATAAAGAATCCTACCAAAATCTTATTACTTTTGTTACTGATAGACCAGGTCATGATTTTAGATATGCAATAGATGCTTCAAAGATCGAAAATGAATTGGGATGGAATGCAGAAGAAAATTTTGAATCAGGAATTAAGAAAACTATTGAATGGTATCTAAAAAAGTATGAGTATTAAGTTTTCACATTTGATTTTAAAACATGTAGTGTCAACACTAATGTTTAAAGGAATGATTTTTATATTTAGTCTTCAATTATTAAAGGTAAACCTCTGGCTTCGGTCTTCCGACTTCGGAAAAAAGAAAAAATAATGAAAGGAATCATACTAGCAGGAGGATCGGGCACAAGATTGCATCCACTTACATTGGCTATTAGTAAGCAATTGATGCCAGTGTATGATAAACCCATGATTTATTATCCACTTTCAACATTAATATCTGCAGGAATTAATGAAATCCTAATTATCTCAACTCCACAAGATTTACCTTTATTTGAAAAGCTTTTAGGCAATGGTATAAAATACGGTTGTCGGTTTGAATATGCAGTACAGGATCAACCTAACGGATTGGCAGAAGCTTTTATTATTGGAGAAGAATTTATAGGAAATGATAAGGTAGCTTTGATTTTGGGAGATAACATATTTTATGGATCTGGGTTAGAAGGCCTTTTAGAAGGAAACAATGACCCTGAAGGAGGGGTTATATATGCCTATCATGTCCAGGATCCCGAACGATATGGAGTAGTAGAATTTGATGCCGACGGAAAAGCAATTTCAATTGAAGAAAAGCCCACTGTGCCAAAATCAAATTATGCCGTACCTGGGGTTTATTTTTATGACAATGAAGTAATAGGAATTGCAAAATCTATTAAGCCAAGTAAACGCGGCGAATTAGAAATTACCGACGTCAACAATGCGTACCTTAAACAAGGAAAATTAAAGGTCAGCATTTTGGATAAAGGAACAGCCTGGTTGGATACAGGTACCTTTAATTCATTAATGCAGGCTGGGCAATTTGTACAAGTGATAGAAGAAAGGCAAGGACTTAGAATAGGTGCTATAGAAGAAGTAGCTTATAAAAAAGGGTTTATAGATAAAAACCAACTTCAGGATTTGGCAAAACCATTACTAAAAAGTGGGTACGGAGAGTATCTATTACGTTTGGACTAAATTTAGCTATTTTTACACACTTAAAAAGGAGTAAATCCATAAAAATAAATGCACACAAATTGAAAATTATACAAACCCCATTACAAGATTGTTTTAGTATTATACCTAGGGTATTTGAAGATGAAAGAGGAACATTTTTTGAAAGTTTTACTAAAAAAGCTTTTGAAGAGGTTTCGGGGTTAAAAATTCATTTTGTACAGGATAATCAATCAGCATCACGACGAGGAGTGCTTAGAGGTCTTCATTTTCAAACAGGAGAATATGCTCAGACTAAATTAGTTAGAGTTGTTCAGGGAGAAGTATTGGATGTAGTAGTAGATCTAAGACCTGGTTCCAAAACGTTTAGAAAGCATTTTTCTATTGTGTTAAATGATAAAAACAACACTCAATTATTTGTTCCAAGAGGATTTGCACATGGATATATTACATTAAGCAAAAACGCAATCTTTGCATATAAATGTGACAATTATTATCATAAAGAATCAGAATCTGGTATCAGGTATGATGATCCTAATCTTTCTATTGATTGGAAATTAGATGTTTCTGAAATTCAACTATCCTCAAAGGATAAAGAATTACCTTTTCTTAAAAATTTAAAATTATAAAATTTGCAGGCTCAACTTTTTTTGATAAGTTTGCTTCCGTTTCTGAATAGAAACATTCTACCCATTTTAGAATAAATACAAAAAATGTATTTAATTATTTGGTTATTCCTACCCTAACCAATACTAATATTTTAAAACAAGTTTAAAAGCCTTTAACAACAATTGCACTAGCACTATGCCTTTGTTTTTTGCGTTGTAGGGATTTAAATGACAGTAAAAAGGATTTAATATAGAGCATCTATCATGTTGCTCTTGAACACTAAAATTGGGTTATGGAAACAAGACAGAACACATCTGATGAGGTTGATTTAGGACAACTATTTGAACAGGTAGGAAAAGCATTAAATAAGTTTTTTCGATCTATTGAATACTTTTTCAAACGTATTTTTAATGTAATAATGTTGTTTCTTAAGTTTTTGAGAACACATTTTTTGAAATTTATTTTAGCCACTATTATTGGAGCCATATTTGGAGCTTATTTAGATAGTAAATCATTGCCAATTTATAGATCTTCAATGATTATAGAACCGAATTTTAATAGTGCCCAACAATTGTATAACAATATAGAATTCTATAATCAATTGGCTAAGCAAGAGGAGACCAAGGCTTTAGCAGAAGCTTTCATGATTAGTGATGAAGAGGCCAAACATATTAAGAATATTAGAATTGAATCATTTTCTGATCAAACACAACGCATCAAACAGTTTAGCGAATTTATTAGTGAATTAGATTCAATTTCTCAAAAGCAAGTAGATTATAAAGATTATCTAGAAAACTTTAATAACATTAATGCAAAGTTTCATAAAATAGAAATTGAAGCTTCAAATCCAGAAATTGCAAGAAAATGCCAAAAAACAATTGTAACATCTATAGAGTATAATGAATACTTTACATTACAAAAAGAAATAAACGATAGAAATATCGCCGTTAAAGATTCAATAATTATTCAACAACAAAAAGAAATTATGGGTTTACAAGAATTTTATAAAAAACTTAAGATTCTTGAAGCACAAAAACCTGATGGAAGAACAACTAGTATTAGTTTAGCTGAAAATCAAACAGAAAATGCTGTAGAAATTGAATTACTTAGACAAGCAAGAGAATTAAAAGATGAAAAAGTAGAAATTAATAATGAAAAGGCGAATACAAAAAATACCATAAATGTTATCTCAGAATTTCCTTTTAGGGGAGCACTTGTTAATGATTTCTTAAGAAAAAAAATCATAGTAATGCCCTTAGTATTGATTGTACTTTTATTTTTTATTTTAGCATTGATTGAATTAAATAAGTTTATAATAAATTACAATCATAAGAAAATAGTAATATAATTTAGTGAAGGAAGAATATAAGTTAACAAACGTTTTAGTGACCGGATCAAATGGTCAATTAGGGAAATGTATTCAAAAAATTGAAGAAGAATACCCTTCTTTAAGCTTTTGTTTTGTTGATTCTAAAGAACTTAATATAGGTCAGGAAAGCCTAGTACGAAATTTTTTTAAAGGAAAATTTTTTGATTTTGTAATTAATTGTGCCGCATATACAAATGTTGATAAAGCTGAAAAAGAAGCTGAAAAAGCTTTTTTAGTTAATGCAGAAGGAGTTAAAAATCTGGCAGAAGTTTGTAAACAAAATAACAGTACACTTATTCATATTTCTACCGATTATGTATTTGATGGTGAAAAGCAAACACCATATACAGAATGCGATCTCACCAATCCAATTAATATATATGGAAAATCGAAAAGAGATGGTGAAAAACATATTGAAGAAGTCCTAGAAAAATATTTTATAATTAGAACTTCATGGTTATACTCAGAGTTTGGTCATAATTTTTTTAAAACAATTATAAAAAAGTCAGAATCAGAGCAACAATTGTCTATCATAACCTCTGAAATAGGAACACCAACAAATGCCAATGATCTTGTTGATTTTATTATGCACTTAATAAAAAACCAGAGCAAAAAACATGGTATTTATAACTATAGTAACCTCGGAGAAGCTACCTGGTATGATTTTGCTAAGGAAATTTTACGTGTTTTCAGTAAACTTGATTCTGTACAGCTTAAAAAAACCGATAATTACATTACTTTTGCACGAAGACCGAGATATAGTGTTTTAGAAAAGGAAAAAGTAAAATCAACTTTTGACCTAACTATACCAGACTGGAAAAAATCTCTCGAGAATTTATACGCAATTATTCAATGAAAAAAAATCTTATTGTTTTTGGAACTAGACCAGAAGCTATAAAAATGGCACCTTTGGTAAAAGAATTTCAAAAGCATCCTGATACTTTTGAGACCAGAGTTTGTATTACAGCGCAACATCGAGAAATGCTGGATCAGGTGCTGTCTTTTTTTGAAATAACCCCTGATTTTGATTTAAACCTGATGAAGCCTAATCAAAACTTATATACCTTAACAGCAGATATTATTTCTGGATTAAAACCGATTCTTGAAAATTTTAAGCCAGATTATGTATATGTGCATGGGGATACTACAACTACAATGGCTTCTAGTATTGCCGCGTTTTATGCTGGAGCAAAAGTCTGTCATGTTGAAGCTGGATTGAGAACCTTTAATATGAAATCTCCATTTCCTGAAGAAATGAATCGAAGTGTAACAGGAGTTGTCTCGGATATACACTTTTCTCCAACAGAAACTTCAAAACAAAACTTAATTAATGAAAACAAAAACCCTAATACGATTCTTATTACTGGAAATACAGTGATTGATGCACTAAAGTTTAGTGTCAATAAAGTAGATACATCACAATATAAGGATGTAGAAATAGAAAGATTAAAGGGTACATTACAAAAAGATAAAAAATTAATTTTAGTAACAGGACATAGAAGAGAAAATCACGGTAAAGGTTTTATTAGTATTTGCGAAGCGCTCAAAGAGATAGCGTCAAATAACAAAGACATTCAAATTATTTACCCTGTACACCTAAATCCTAATGTTCAAAAACCGGTGTATGAATTATTGGATAAAGTTGATAACATTCATTTAATTCATCCACTTTCCTATCCTGCTTTTGTATGGTTAATGAATCAATCTTATTTAATTATTACAGATAGTGGTGGAGTACAAGAAGAAGCTCCAAGTTTGGGAAAACCTGTTTTGGTAATGAGGGACACAACAGAAAGACCAGAGGCTGTAGATGCAGGTACTGTGATTTTGGTAGGAACAGATAAAAACAAAATTGTTTTGGAAGCAGAAAAGCTGTTAAAAGATGAAAAATCGTATGAGAGTATGAGTAAACTACATAACCCATATGGAGATGGGAAAGCTTGTGAACGAATTGTAGAACATATTTCAAGAAACTAAAAATGAATACAAAACCTAGTGTAGTAATGGTCGGTTTAGGGTATATTGGACTTCCAACCGCTGCCTTAATAGCACAAAATAATACATATGTTCACGGAGTTGATATTAACCCTAATGTTGTAGAGGTTATAAATATGGGTAAAATCCATATTGTAGAACCCGAATTGGACAAAGCTGTAGAAAAATCGGTAAAAGAAGGATATTTAAAAGCGGCCACAACGCCTGTAGAAGCTGATACTTACTTAATCGTAGTTCCTACTCCTTTTAAGGGTAAAAATGAACCGGATATCTCTTTTGTAGAAGCTGCTACAAAAGAAATTATTCCCTTATTAAAAGAAAATGACTTATATATAATAGAGTCTACTTCTCCTGTAGGAACTACAGAAAAGATGATGGATTTAATTTATATAGAACGACCAGATCTTAAAGGAAAATTAAGTATAGCCTATTGCCCAGAACGAGTATTACCTGGTAATGTGATGTATGAATTAGTTCATAATGATAGAGTAATAGGAGGTATTGATGAGAAATCTACGGACAGAGCTGCACATTTTTATGCACAATTTATCAAAGGGGATTTACACAAGACAAACGCCCGAACCGCAGAGATGTGTAAATTGGTAGAAAATTCATCTAGAGATGTTCAGATCGCATTTGCAAACGAATTATCGCTAATATGTGATAAGGCAGATATTAATGTTTGGGAGCTTATTGATTTGGCAAACAAACATCCAAGAGTAAACATCCTACAACCAGGGTGTGGAGTAGGAGGTCATTGTATTGCAGTAGATCCTTATTTTATAGTAGCGGATTATCCTATGGAGTCTCAAATTATAGGAAAAGCAAGAGAGATTAATAACTACAAGTCCTTTTGGTGCGCAGAGAAAATTAAAACCGCTAAGCTCGAATTTGAACTAAAAAATGGAAGAAAACCCAGTGTTGCTCTAATGGGATTGGCTTTTAAGCCTAATATTGATGATCTCAGAGAATCTCCTGCAAAATATATCGCTCAAAAAGTATTGCAAGACGCTAATAATGATCGTCACTATATAGTTGAACCCAATATTTCTGAACACAATGTTTTTAAGCTTACGGGTTATAATGAAGCTGTCGAAAAAGCTGATATTGTAGCATTTTTAGTTGCTCATGATGAGTTTAAGAAAGTAAAAATAACATCAGAAAAAGTAATACTAGATTTTTGCGGAGTGCTAGCAAATTAAATTAATATAGAATATTATAAAAACAATACAATTGTATCTATAGTTCTGTTATACTTAATTTGAATAGAACTATTTAAGTGCTATATTATGCCGAAAAATAGAATTTTAAAAAGTTTTTTTTTCAAAAATGTACTAAAGATTTCATCGGGAACTCTTTTAGCTCAAATTCTAATGCTGATTGGAATGCCAATAATTACACGCTTATATAGTAAAGATGTTATTGGAGTTTATGCACTTTTTACATCAACAATTGGTATTGTTACCACATTTGTTACATTGGCATATGATAATGCAATTGTCCTTCCCAAAAAAAAAGAAGATGCTTCAGCTATCTTAAAAATAGTAATTTATATATCTTTAGTTTTATCTTTTCTTATAGGTGTAGTATTACTAATACCTTTGGATTTTTTTTCAGAATATAAATCGATTGCTTTTTTTATATCAACTGCTAGTTTTTTTCAGGTTTTAGTAACTTCGATGGGTTATTTTAAGGTAAGAAATAATCTTTTTAATGAATTAAGCTTTTCAAAAGTTGTAAGAAACACTGTTTTATTGATTTTTCAAATAGGTTTATATTATATAACAAATATTTACGGTCTTTTAATAGGATTTATTATTGCTTCTGTTTGTACAATTATATATTTAATTTATAGAGATGAACATCTTAAAAAAGCTATTTTAAGTAGACAGAATATACAAACTATAATGGACAATGCAAATACATATAAAGAATACCCTATGTATTTTTGTTGGTCTAACCTAATACTTGCTTTATCGGCGGGAATTCCTGTAATATTGTTTAATGAATATTTTTCGTTATCTAAAGTTGCAATTTACTCTATTGCTTTTAGTTTAATCGTTCAACCCGCAGGATTAATTTCAGCTTCTATAAGACCTGTGTTATTATCAAGATTTGCAAATGAAAAAAATAACCTAAGAAGTATAAAAAAATTATATGATAAAATTTTTTCATTTCTTATATTAGGATCAATAATTATTTCTATAATTATATTTTTCTGTTATCCAATTGTAATAACTTTTGTTTTCGGAAAGAATTGGGAAGAAAGCGGATTTTTAACTAGGTACTTAATTCCGGTTTTTATGTGGTATTTTATTTCAATACCGTCTTCCATAACATTAAAAGTATACCCTTTTCAAAAGTATGCTTTTATTTATACTATTTGCTCTTTTATAATAACTATAGGATTTATTTTATTGGGTATTAATTTTGGAATAAACTTTTATTATGTTGTTTTAGTTTTTTCTTCCAGTTCACTTATTGTTTCTTTGATTAATCATTTCGTAGTTAGAAAAAAAATAATTAATTATGAAAAAATTTCCCTTTCTTGATTATGAATATCATTAATAAACTTGTAAATAGCGTAATTTATAGATTGATGTCTCCTAACGCTTATGCAAAAAAGGTTGGCGTAAAATATGGAAAAAATTGCATCTTCAGAACGAAGTATTTTGGATCAGAACCGTATTTAATAGAAATTGGAAATAATGTAGCAACTTCATCCAATGTCCATTTCGTAACACATGACGGTAGTTTATGGGTAATAAGGAATTTATATGAAAATTATAAAAATGCCGATAGTTTTGGAAACATAGTTATTGGGGATAATGTTTTTATAGGTATTAACGTTACAATTTTACCAAAGACTAAAGTAGGAAATAATGTTATAATAGGTGCTGGTAGTATAGTGAGAGGAGAGTTGAATTCAAATAGTGTATATGCCGGTTGCCCTGTAAAGTATATTTGTTCGTTAGAACAGTACTTAGAAAAAAGTAAAGCTAATTTTCTGAATACAAATCATATGAACCCTCTCGAAAAGAAAATGTTTTTAAATAAGAAATGAAGTTAATAGTTAAGTGTGTTCATTGTTAAAACAAAAAATAAAAATCGTAAGTTTTATTTAGTATAAATGAATCAGATAAAAAATTTAAAAGTAAAAAGTGAGAGTTTTATAAATGGTATTTTATTCTTATTTAGCCCATTAATTGCTTTACCTTCTATTTTTATTGGAGTATATAACAGAAATAGATTTAGCTTCATTTTACTTTTAATTTTTGCTTCGCTAATTACATATCAATTGGTTCCTTCTGAAACTAAGGATTTATATCAATTTTATCGATTTTATAGAGATGTAAAAGATATTAGATTTGGTGAATTATTAGAGCTGCTTAAGTATCAAAAAAAACCAGATTTTGTCGTTTATTTTGGGGTTTACTTTTTTGCAAAACTAGGTATCTCGGGACAATTGTTTTTTTCTACGTGCACTTTTATAACACTTTATTTGATTTATAAGGTTTATGAGAAATTAAACAAAAACTTAAAAGTACCAAATGTATATTATTTTATAGGAATAATAAGCATTTTTATTTCGATAGAATTTTTAGGTTTATATTCAGGAATTAGAAACTTATTGGCTGTTGCTATCGCGGGATATGGTTTTTATTTTGGAATATTTGAAGATAGAAAGCTTAAGGGGTTTTTACTTCTTGTATTGGCGGTGTTAACACATTTTGGAACATTGCTTTTCTTCCCAATCTATCTATTTGGAGTAGTATATAAAATAAAATGGAAATCGATATTAACGATTTATTTAATGTCGTTTGTATTCCTTTTCTTTACAAAAAAGTATCTATACTATATAGCAATCGGTTTACCTCTTCCAGAATCGTTCGAATATAAAATAAAAGGGTATTTAAAAGGGATGGACATTATCGAAAAAGGAAATGCAAAATCCGTTATGGCTTTAGTATCTTATAAAATAAGAATATCTTGGATGTTTTTTGCACATTGTTATTTACTATTAACGTTTAATAGAAAATCGGCATATAGGAATATTGTTATTTTAATGATGTGTATGCTAAACGTTTTTAGCGTTGCTCCCGATATTCAGTTAAGATTAACATATTTGGTTGAAATAATGTTTATTTATCTCTTGTTTTACGAATATAAGAATAAAAACAATAAGCTCTTTATACAATTATTTTTTATTTGTTTAATTCCAAGCTTTATTGTTAATCTGATTATTTATCGGGATTATTTTATAGAGAGCTTAATAAGCATAAATTTTTTGACTTTAATAGGAATTCTTCTAAAAAAAGTAGAACTCATATTTTATTGGTAATAGTAAAGAATTAAGCTCAATTTAGCATTTTAACATAAGAGAAAATCAAAATGAAAATTGTATTGGTAATACCCACTTTTTTATCGGGTGGAATGGAAAGAGTGATGAGTGAATTGGCCAATCATTGGGCGCATGAAGGAGTACATGTAGATTTGATTTTTTTGGTTGATCACGAACCGTTTTATCAAATAAGTGAGAAATTGAACTCAGTCTCAATGCCTTCTTTTGGTTATAAAAAGAATGTTTTGTCAAAGTTGTTTTATAAGGTAAAACTCCTTTTTTATTTAAGAAGAAAATACAAAAATTTAAACCCTGATGTGGTTTTAAGTTTTGGTGAAGGATATAATTTGTTTGTAATTCTTAGTACATTAGGTACCAAAAAGAAAATATATGTTGCCAATAGAAGTAATCCGTTTAAGAAATTGCCTTTTATGTTAAAAATGTTTGAAAAGGTTTTATACCCAATTGCAGAAGGAATTTTTGTTCAGACTTCTTTAGCAAAAGAAGTGGTTTACAATAAGATAAAACATGAAAACATTAAGGTAATTCCAAATCCTATTAAAGTAATTCCTAAAGCTAAGGTAGAACAGAAAAATATTATTTTGAATGTTGGACGCTTGGTTCCTGAAAAGGATCAGGCAAATTTGATTAAGATTTTTTATGAAATGAATCTTAATGATTGGGAACTACATATAGTAGGAGATGGCCCATTAAGAAATAACCTCGAAAAACTAATAGAAGAATATGGTTTGCAAAGTAGAGTAAAGTTACTGGGTTCTAAAAAGGATTTAAGTCCTTATTTTTCACAGTCAAAAATATTTGCATTTTCTTCTATATCAGAGGGATACCCTAATGCACTTTGCGAAGCAATGGCATTTCCTTTGGCCTGTATAAGTTTTGATTGCGATGCAGGGCCAAGAGATATTATAAAAGATGGAATGAATGGGTTTTTGATTGAGAAAAATAATGTAGAAAATTACAAAGCCAAACTCCTTCAATTAATACACTCTGAAGAACTTCGAAATAACTTTTCGCAAGAATCTGTTAGAATTAGAGATGCTCAAAGCATAAAAGAAATTGGGCATATGATGTTTAATAGTTTTGAATCTTAATGGTCAAATCAGTAGGTAATAAATAGAAATAATAGAATTCAAAAAAGAAAAGGGTATACAAAATGAAAATATTAATAAATGCCTCTACGTTAGTTGTTGGAGGAGGTGTCCAGGTTGCTCTCAACTTAATAAAGAATACATTAAAAAATAAAAAACACGATTTTTATTATATCATTTCCAAAGAATTATTTGAGCAACTAGATTCGAGTATTGAAGAAAAAAAATACTGTGTTATTAATATATCACCGGCTAAAAGAATAAAAGGCATACCATCAAGAAAGTTGATTAAATCTATAGAAAAGGAATTCTTACCAGATATCGTATATTCTGTTGGTGCGCCTTCTTATATCTTTTTTAAGACTAAAGAAGTATTGAGACTTACCAATTCATGGTTATTTAGCGATAGTAAGCTGGCTTTTTCTACCTACCCTTTTCTGAAAAAACATAGTACGCGATTTATATTATTCATACAGCGATTTTATATCCGCAAAAAAAACTACATAATTACCCAAACCGAGGTGGCAAAAAATGACATTTCGAAAAGGTTTAACATTAAGAAGGATAAAATTTATGTTGTGCCCAATGTTTATTCTTCAATTTTTGATATCAAAATAGAAGATATCAAGAAAGTGTCTAACAAAACCAGAATATTTTGTTTTGCAGCACCGTATAACCATAAAAATATTGAAATTATACCCGAAGTTGCCAAAGAATTAGAGAATAAAGGGGTAAAGGATTTTGAGTTTTTGGTAACAATTCCACCCGACTTTAATGCAGGGTGGTCTCAGAAATTTCATCAAAAATCTAAAGGAGTTGGGGTGGATCGGTATATTAAAAACCTTGGAAAAGTTAATTTTGAAGAAGCCCCTAGGTTATATCAGGAATCAGATATTTTGTTTTTGCCTACTCTTTTCGAAACTTTTAGTGTTACTTATTTAGAGGCAATGGCTTCAGGTGTTCCAATTGTTACTACCAATTTACCTTTTGCTAAAGAAGTTTGCGGTGATGCAGCGCTCTATTTTAAGCCAAAAGACCCAAAAGAAGCTGCTAATCGTATATTTGAATTAATAATGAATAAAGATTTGCAAGAAAGTTTAATTTTGTCGGGACAAAAGAAAATAAAAACATTTGCAAAAGAAAATGAAGTGTACTCAGGACATTTAAAGGTTTTAGAACAAATACACAGTAGATAGAACTAATGAAGGAAGTAAATGATAGAAAGTATGTTTATTTTCTAACTATAAAATAAAAATTGATGAATAAAATTCAGGATCTATATCTAACACTAAAAGGGATTTTTATGTTCAAATATACGTTTGAAAAAAATCCTTATATAAAAAAAGATAAAATAGACCAATATCAGTTTGTTAAATTAAAAAAATTGCTAAAAGAGTCGTATAAAAATGTACCTTATTATACAGAGTTATTTAATCAAATTAATTTTGATCCAACTAGAGATTTTAACCAATTAGAAGATTTAGCAAAAGTTCCGGTTTTGGATAAAAAAATTGTTAGACAAAGTCCAGAACAGTTCTATAATAAAAAACTTACTAAATATTTAACCTTGTTTACATCTGGGTCAACGGGTAACCCTTTAAAAGTTAAAGTATCTTTTAATGCCTGGGTAGTTGAGCAAGCAGTGGTATGGAGACATTGGAAATGGGCAGGATACAATTTTCGAGATAAAATGGCAATAGTAAGAAGCTATGTTCCTAAGGATGGAAAGTTGGTTAAAAAGGACAAATTAAGGAATTTTATTTATTTCAGTCCTTTCCATATCAATGATAAAAACTCTGCTGATTACCTGGACTTGATGAAAAAAGAAAAGGTAAGATTCTTAAGAGGATACCCGTCTTCTATTAAGGCTTTAGCCGATTTTATTAGAAACAATGATTATGTACCACCAAAAATTAAGGGAATATTGGTCGCTTCTGAAAGGCTATCTGCAAAAGATAAGCAAATTATAGAATCTGCGTTTAATTGTAGGGTATACAATCATTATGGATTAGCAGATATATGTGTTATGATGGGTAGTTCTGAAGAAGATATAGGATTACATAATTATCAAGATTACGGATATTTAGAATTACTAGAATATGAATCTGAAGAAAAGAATATAAAAAGAATTATTGGTACAAATCTTCATAATTATGCAATGCCATTGATACGTTATAATACAGGGGATTTAGCAGAGGTAAGTGAACACTCAAAGAACTCTGTTAGAAATTTTCCGGTTATTGATAATGTTTTAGGCAGAAATGATTCTGCAATAAATACAGTAGAAGGTTATCGTATTCCTACGGTTAATTTTTATACAATGTTTGAGTATTATACCGAAATTGAACAGTGGCAAATAGTTCAAAAATCGTTAACAGAAATTATAATTAATATAAGGGCAAATGGAAATTTAACAGAATTAGAGAAAAATATTTTAAAAGATTTTCAAAAAAGGGTTCCAAAGTCAATAAATTTGCACGTTCATTTTAACTCAGGATTTGTAACAAAAAATGAAGGAAAAATACCAACTTTTATAAGCAGTAATAAATGAAAGAAAAACAAATAGCATTGTTTGATTTTGATGGAACTATTACGCATAAAGATTCAACTCAAGAATTTTATAAATTCGTTTATAAAGGGTCATTTTGGTTCGAATATTATGTTAAGAATATATACTTTTTGATTTTAATTAAATTGAATCTTAAAAGTTACAATCAATTAAAACTAAAAAGACTAAAAAGAATTATTGATTATTTAGGGTCAGATAATTTTAAAAAAAAAGCTGTAGAATTTCAAAAAATAATTTTACCTGGCATACTTAAAAAAGATGCTATGGATAAAATACATGAATTTAAAGAAAAAGAAATAGAAGTGGTTATTGTTTCTGCTTCAATGAATATATTGCTAGATGAATTTTGCAATAATTTAGGCTTAAAAATGATTACCAATGTGTTAGAATTGAATGATAAAATATATTCTGGAAATTTTATTCTTGAAAAGGATTGTAATTTTGAAGAAAAAGTTAATAGAGTTTGTATCGCTTATCCAGATATTGAAAATATGTATGTTTTCGCTTTTGGTGATACGCAGGGAGATATAGCAATGCTTAAATTTGCCGATGAATCTTTTTATAGAGTTTTTAAAAAATAAGAGCCATGTTTAGAAATAAAAGTATTAATAATCTTAAACCATATAAAGTTACTTCTCATAAAGCTTGGGAACATAAAGAAGATAAAGATGTTTTAAAACTGGATTGGAATGAAGCAACTATTTTGCCTTCTCCATTAGTTGAAAAAAGACTTCAGGATGTTATTACAAATGGAAGGTTAAATTGGTATCCAGATACCAATAATACCGATTTATTGAATAAAATTAGTAAGTACAACAATGTAGATGTGTCAAATGTACAATATTTTGCAAGTTCGGATGTGTTACATGAATATATTGTGAGATGCTTTATAGGTGAGTCTGATCGAGTTCTTATTATTGGACCAACTTATGATAATTTTAGGGCCGTAGCCGAAAGCAATGGCGCACAAATCCAAAACTATTATCTAGATTCTAATTTTGAATTAGACTATAGAAAGTTTAATGAGGATTTAAAGCTAATTCGACCAAAGGTGGTTTACATTGTTAATCCGAATAATCCTACAGGAACGTTACATCCTAAAGAAGAATTAATAAATTTAATACAACAAAACACGGATACCTTTTTTATTGTTGATGAGGCGTATTATGAATTTTCAGGAATTACCCTTTCTCAAGACGTAGAAAAATATAAAAATGTATTAATTTCTAGAACTTTTTCTAAAGCATTTGCATTAGCAAGTTTTAGAATAGGGTATACTATTTCACATGAAAATAATATTGAAATTTTAAATTCAATTAGGAACCCTAAAAATGTATCATTATTTGCTCAAGAAGCCGCGCTTGCCGCACTTAGTGATATAGAATACACAAAAAGTTATGTTGATGATGTTTTAGATACTAAGACAAACTTTAGTAGAGCGCTTCAAAAGTTTGAATGGATTGATACAGTATATGAAGGTACTGGAAACTTTGTGTTTTTTTCCTTCAAAGAAGCGATAAAGAAAAAAGAACTTCTTAGTTATTTTAACAAAAACAAAATTTTTATTCGGGATTATGGTCACATTGATTTAACAAGTAAGTTCGTAAGAATAACTGTAGGTAAATCAATAGAAATGAGTAAAGTTTTAAAAGTACTTAATACCTTTAATAATGAATTTGTTGGTAGTGAATATAAACAAGATTGAGATAAGAAATAGCCCAGTTTTTTTTCTCTATTTATTATTTTTTTCTATACCAATTGGGGGAAAACTTCTTCCTCCGTTAATAGTTTTTTTGGTTATAAGTGGAATGATTTTTTTAAAGAAAAAGAATTGGTGGAAGAATTTTAATTTTGGAAAAGTTTACTACTTACCACTATTAAGTCTTTTTTTATTATATGTGTGTGGAATTTTGTGGTCAAATAACATTCCAAATGCATTCAAGAAACTAGAGCATGCATTGTCTTTTGTGATTTTTCCAATACTACTACCGTTATTTAGTTTACCCTCAAAAAAAATTTTTAAGCTATTCTCAGTATTTGCTTTAAGTTGTTCTTTAGTTATAATAATTTCATTTGTTGATTTTTTCTTTGTTAGCATTACAAAAGATGAATATATAATTCTTGGTGAAATAGCTGCAGGAGATAGACCAGGTACTGTTTATGAATATTTAAGTAAGCATTTGCTGATAGTGGATATACATCGCACTTATTTTTCTGCCTACATACTTATTGCTATTGGGATTATTATCACATATTTTGAAGAATATTGCTTCAAGTTTTTTAAAAAAATAAAATGGTTAGGTTTTATAAATGTATTAATCCTTACTGCCGGACTTATTTGTTTACAATCTAAAGCAAGTATAGCTATTTTAATTATGGGATCCATTTTCTTTTTGATTGTAAAGTTTAAAAAATCAGCCAAATTTATGCTAATAAGCTTTTTTACTTTCTTAGGAATGATATTACTTTTAAAGAACGTTATTGTCAACCGGCTGGACCCAATGATTGAAGAGTTACAATATGTAATGGCACCTGGAGATGAAAAAGAAAAGGATTTTGCTAAATACTTACATCCTGGTAGTACGGAAATCAGATATATGTTATATAAATCATCATTACAGCTAATTTTTAAATCTCCTTTTTTCGGTTATGGAACAGGGGATGTTAAAGATATTTTAAAAGAACAAAATATTGAGAACGATTTTGTCAGTATAGCTCATTTGAATTATGGACCCCATAGTCAAGTGTTATATATGTTGGTTGGATTTGGAGTGTTAGGCCTTCTAGTTTTTTTCAGCGTGTTTATTTTTCCATTCTATGAAAGTTTTAAATTTAAAGAAAGGTTTACAATATTGGTTCTTGTTATTTTGTTTTTAAATTGCTTAACAGAATCCTTTTTGGCAAGACAAGAAGGGATAATACCTACGGCATTATTTATTACAGTTCTATCTTATATAACAATTAATAAGCAATCAAGTAAAAATAATTTGATAGTTAAATGAAACAAATCATACAAGACCTTAAAAACGGAGAAACCATATTAGAAGAAGTACCAGTACCTAGAGTAAAATCGGGACATGTACTTATCAAAACCACCAAGACATTGGTTTCGTTAGGGACAGAACGAATGTTGGTAGAATTTGGTAAAGCAAATTTTATTCAAAAAGCACGTCAGCAACCAGATAAAGTAAAGATGGTTTTGGATAAAGTAAAAACAGACGGTTTAAAACCAACAATGGATGCCGTTTTTAATAAGTTGAATCAACCACTTCCTTTAGGATATTGTAATGTAGGAGAAGTAGTAGCAGTGGGTAGAGGAGTGACAGAGTTTAAGGTTGGTGATAGAGTTGCATCAAATGGCAACCATGCAGAATATGTAAATATCCCAAAAAACTTGGTTGCAAAAATTCCTGATAATGTAACAGATCAAGAGGCAGCTTTTACTGTAATTGGTTCAATAGGTTTACAAGGAATAAGACTGTTAAACCCAACTTTTGGAGAAACTATTGTAGTTGTGGGATTGGGACTAATAGGCTTAGTTACTGCAGAGTTGTTGTTAGCGAATGGATGTAATGTAATAGGCTTTGATTTTGATCCAGAAAAAGTTAGAATAGCAAAAGAAAAAGGGATTATAGCAATTAATCCTGCAGAGGGTACAGATCAGGTAAAATTTGTAGAATCCTATACCAATGGTGTGGGTGCAGATGGAGTAATTATTACCGCATCTAATAAGAGTAATGAGATTATATCGCAGTCTGCCAATATGTGTAGAAAAAGAGGTAGAGTGGTATTGGTAGGAGTGATCGGTTTAGATATTAGTAGAGCCGATTTTTATGAAAAAGAGATTTCTTTTCAAGTATCTTGTTCTTATGGTCCTGGAAGATATGATGAAGAATATGAACAAAAAGGGAATGATTACCCGATTGGATATGTTCGTTGGACAGAGAAAAGAAATTTTGAGGCGATATTAAATGCGATTTCGAAAGGAACACTGGATGTAAAACCTTTGATTACAGAAAGAATACCCTTAGAAGATTACCAAAATATTTATGGAGATATGAAAAATTCGAGATCGATAGCCTCGATCCTTGAATATAATAATACCCAAGAAATAACATCAACCGTTGCTATTTCCCAAAAATCTTTTGAAGGTAAAAAAGGAGTTATAGGAGTGGTAGGAGCAGGAAACTTTACAAGTTCTACTATACTGCCAAAACTTAAAAAACTAAATGCTGATGTAAAGTATATTGCAAGCTCTGGTGGATTGTCATCTACCATTATGGCCAAACGTCATGGGATTGCTAATTCGACTTCTGATTACAAAGAAATACTAAAGGATAACAACGTAGATCTGGTTTTTATCACCACACAGCATAATATGCATGCTGCGATGGTACTAGAATGCATTAAGGCAGAGAAAAGTGTTTTTGTAGAGAAACCTTTAGCATTAACAAGTGAAGAACTAGAAGCTATTGTTTCAGAATACAACGTTCAAAACGTAAACGTATCTGTTGGGTTTAATAGACGTTTTGCTCCTTTGGCAAAAAAAATGAAGAAACTTTTAGGTAATGATAATACTCCTATGAATATTGTTGCTACTATGAATGCAGGATTTATTCCAGCAGATGTTTGGGTACATGATATGGAAGTGGGAGGAGGAAGAATTATAGGTGAGGCTTGCCATTATATAGATTTATGTACTTATTTTGCGGGAAGTAGAGTTAAAGCTGTATGTATGAGTGCTATGGGAACAAATCCAGAAGAAAATACAGACAATGCAAGTATTCTATTAAAATATGAGAATGGCACCAATGCTGTTATCAATTACTTTGCAAACGGTAGTAAAGCATATTCAAAAGAGAGAGTTGAGGTATATTCGCAGGAGCGTACTTTGATTATGGATAACTGGAGAAAATTAAAAACGTTTGGTTTTAAAGGAGGAAATACCTCTTCAAAACAAGATAAAGGCCATTATAATCAATTTAAAGAGTTGATAAAACAACAGCAAAAAGGAGGAGAGCCTATTATTCCTTTTGATGAGATTGTAAATACTACACAAGCATCTTTTGCAGCAATCGAATCTCTTAAACAAGGAAAATGGATAGTGGTAAATTAACACTTGTTTTACGAACAGTAAAGCATCTTAAAATTAAACAGTTATATTATCAGGTATACTATTTGATAAGAAATAAGTTTTTTAAGAAAGAATATCATAAACTTTTATCAAAAGACATAAGCCCTTTGCGATGGGAGGATACTATTTCGTATCAAAATAGCTATTCTAAAACAAACAGATTCTCTTTTCTAAATATTACTCATCAATTTGAGGATAAAATAGATTGGAACTATCCAAAGTATGGTAAGCTGTGGGCGTATAATTTAAATTATTTTGATTTTTTACATCAAGAGCATATTAGTGTTGATGAAGGTTTGGCACTGATAGAAAATTATGTGTTAAATGATGCAGTATTAAGAGATGGTAAAGAGCCCTACCCAATTTCATTAAGAGGAATCAATTGGATTAAGTTTTTATCACGAAACACTATTACAGATAGTAATATTAATCAAGCGCTCTATAATCATTACGAAACATTACTTCATAACTTAGAATATCATTTGTTGGGTAATCACTTGTTAGAAAATGGGTATTCACTATTATTTGGGGCCTACTATTTTAAAGATGACCGGATTTATAAAAGGGCAAAGCATATTTTGCAACGAGAGCTAAAAGAACAAATAGTATATGACGGAGGTCATTTTGAGCTTTCTCCTATGTATCATCAGATCTTGTTACATCGATTGTTAGATTGCATTAATTTGGTAGAATCAAATAGTTGGAAAAATGATGATTTGCATCTTTTTATGAAAGAGAAAGCCCAAAAAATGCTATCATGGCTTCAGCAGATAACCTATCAAAATGGTAATATCCCTATGGTGAATGATAGTGCGTATAATATTGCACTTTCATCTCAGGAACTATTCGAATATGCAAGTTTTTTGAAAATTGAGTATCCAAAGAGCATCCTATCCGATTCTGGTTACAGAATGTTTAGCAATAAAGCATTCGAACTTTTTACAGATGTGGGGCAAGTAGGACCTAGTTATCAACCAGGGCATGCACATTCTGATACATTTAACTTTGAGTTGTATGTAAAACAACAACCAATTATTGTAGATGTAGGTACATCAACCTACGAAAAAAATGAACTTCGCTTGCAAGAAAGACAAACGGCAAGTCATAATACAGTAAAAATTGGTAATATCGAACAAACAGAGGTTTGGGATGGTTTTAGAGTGGCAAGAAGGGCTAAAGTTATTTCTCTTGAAGAAAGTGATAACCATCTGGAAGCAACTCATAATGGATATAAAACACAAGGAGTACTGCATACCAGAAGCTTCTCTGTTGAGGATGCAAGGATCACAATTCATGATGTAATCTCTAAAGTAATAGAAAAAGAACAAGTAGCTTTTTTTCACTTTCATCCCGATGTAAAAGATATTCAAATTTCGAACACATCAGTATATTTGCCTAACCAAAATGTTGGTATAAATTTTGAGAAAGGAATTCTTAAAATTGAGGAGGAAAATTACAATTACGCCATTGGATTTAATAAAAGAGAACGTGCAAAAAAGCTTGCGGTTTACTTTAAGAAAGCTTTAATTACTACAATAAATGTGTAAAAAATGAAGGTACTATTTCTAACAGATAACTTTCCGCCAGAGGTAAATGCTCCAGCAACTAGAACCTATGAACATTGTAAAGAATGGGTAAAGGACGGTATAGAGGTTACTGTGATCACCTGTGCTCCAAATTTTCCTAAAGGAAAGGTTTTTGAAGGGTATAAAAATAAATTGTATCAGACAGAAGATGTTGATGGTATTAAAGTAATACGTGTTTGGACTTATATTTCGGCAAATAAAGGGTTTGCAAAAAGGATTTTGGATTATATGAGTTTTATGATGAGTTCCTTTATTATAGGACTTTTTATAAAAACAGATATTATCATTGCTACATCACCACAGTTTTTTACCGCAATCTCGGGTAGATGGCTATCTTTTTGGAAACGAAAAAAATGGATTATGGAAGTAAGAGATTTATGGCCAGAATCTATAAAAGCAGTAGGAGCTATGGATACAAATCCAGTAATACGTTTTTTTGAGTTTTTAGAAAAAAAAATGTACAAAAGTGCCTCAAAAATAGTAGTTGTAACCGATTCTTTTAAAGAAATTCTTGTAAAAAACCATTCGATTTCGAGAAATAAAATAGAAGTGATTAAAAACGGCGCAAATACAGCGTTGTTTTCACCCATAGATAAGAATGCTGATTTATTAAAGAAATTAAATTTGGAGAATAAAATAGTAATTGGCTATATCGGTACACATGGTATGGCTCATGCTCTGGATTTTGTTATAAAATCAGCAAAAAAAATACAGAATAAGCAAGTACATTTTCTTTTTTTAGGAGATGGTGCAAAAAAAGAAGAATTGTTGCAACTAAAGGATTCATTAAACTTGGATAATGTTAGTATGCTACCTTCGGTAAACAAACAAGAAGTGGTAAAGTATATTTCAATTCTTGATATCGCGCTGGTGAACCTAAAAAAGTCTGATACGTTTAAACATGTGATTCCTTCGAAGATTTTTGAATTATGCGCAATGCATAAACCTATTTTACTAGGGGTAGAAGGAGAGAGTAAAAAATTAATCGAAGAGTATGGTATAGGAGAAACCTTTGAGCCCGAAAATGAAAAAGATTTTCTTGAAAAAGTGGACATTATGGTGCAACAAGACATGAACAAATATGATTATGATCGATTGGTTCATGATTTTGATAGAAAGAGTTTAGCTAAAAAAATGATGATGTTTGTTAAAGATTAAATTTTAATCTAAAAACTTTCTCTACTTTTACGATATTTCAAAATTTATATTCAATTGAATTTTTTAGAAACAGCAGTATTAATATTTATAGGGTCATTTTTATTGACATACCTAACGATACCTAAAATTATAGGCGTTGTTTCATATAAAAGATTGATGGATGCACCCAACGAGAGAAGCTCTCATAAAATACAGACCCCAAGCTTAGGAGGAGTAGCTTTTTATTATACCTTAATCATAGGCTTATTTTTTATTAATAGTTGGGACACCAATGGAGAAATAATTCACATTATCCCTGGGTTGACGATCTTATTTATTATTGGTCTTAAAGATGATTTGGTGGTTTTATCACCTGGATCTAAACTAATAGCTCAATTTGCTGCGGTAGCTTTTGTAGTGGCTAATAGTGGTTTTACAATACATTCTTTAAATGGATTTTTTAATATACAAGAAATCCCTTACTATATTTACTTCATTATCGCCGTATTTATAATGGTTACCATCATAAATTCGTATAATCTTATTGATGGTATTGATGGATTAGCTTCGATTGTTGGAATTGTTATCCTAATTATATATACAACGATTTTTTATCTAACCAAAGAATATTTTTATGCGCTTATAACGATAAGTTTAAATGCATGTTTATTAGCTTTTTTTGGATATAATGTATCCTCGAATAAGAAAATATTTATGGGGGACACAGGTTCTTTAATCGTGGGGTTTATTATTAGCGTAATGACCTTAAAATTTTTAGCTTTAAAGCCTTCTTCTTCAAACGAGTTGCCTTTTTTTCTTGAAAATATTCCATTAATCGCAATCAGTATTTTAATTGTTCCTCTTTTTGATACCGCAAGAGTTTTTACAATTAGAATAGCGAATAAAAAAAGCCCTTTTTCTCCAGATAGAAATCATACCCATCATGTATTGATCGATTATTGGGGTTTATCTCATAAGCAAGCTAGTTATTTAATTGGTGGATTTAATTTAATTTTTGTGGTGTTGTTTATTGTTTTGGGAAGCACTACAAAAAATTTGTTATTATTTGTTGCCTTATTGGTTAGCGTTATAATTTTAAGTTTTATTTTTTTTAGGTTTAACTATAATTTTACAACGTTAAAACAAAAAATTCTGTTTAAAAGAAAGGTGAAGAATATTAAAGAAAACTTGAAACCTAAATCAAAAAAGAATAAAGCAAAGGATACATGAAAATATCAGTAATAGGAACGGGGTATGTAGGTTTGGTTACAGGAACCTGTCTGGCAGAAACCGGTAATGAAGTGGTATGTGTAGATATCAATGAAGACAAAGTTCAGAAAATGCGTAATGGAGAAGTTCCTATTTATGAGCCACACTTAGACGTACTTTTTGACAGAAATATCAAAGCAAAGAGATTATCATTTTCTACTTCCTTGCAAGAAGGGTTAACACATGGTGATATTGTGTTTTTGGCATTACCAACACCAGAAGATGAAGATGGTTCTGCAGACCTTTCTTATGTATTAGGAGTGGCAGAACAAATAGGACACCTAATCACCGATTATAAAGTCATAGTAGATAAAAGTACGGTACCAGTAGGCACTGCAAAAAAGGTGTATGATGCTATTGCAAAAAATGCAAAATGTGAGTTTGATGTAGTCTCGAACCCAGAGTTTCTTAGAGAAGGTTTTGCAGTCGATGATTTTTTAAAGCCAGAACGAATAGTTGTAGGATCTAGTTCAGAAAGAGCAACAGCAATGATGCAATCTTTATATAAGCCTTTTGTACGATCTGGTAATCCAATTATTGTGATGGATGAAAAATCTGCAGAACTCACAAAATATGCCGCAAATTCTTTTTTGGCAGCCAAAATCACGTTTATGAACGAGATTGCTAACTATTGTGAAAAAGTGGGTGCAGATGTAGATCAGGTGAGAAGAGGAATGGGTACAGACTCTAGAATTGGGAAACGATTTTTATTTCCTGGGATAGGATATGGTGGTTCATGTTTTCCAAAAGATGTAAAAGCACTTCATAAATCTGGAAAAGAAGTTGCCTATGATTTTAAAATTCTAGATGCAGTAATAGAAGTCAATAGAAAACAAAAAATTGCCCTATTGCCAAAAATTGAAAACTATTTTAAAAGAGATATAAAAGATAAGACTTTTGCCATTTGGGGCTTGGCGTTTAAGCCAGAGACAGATGATATAAGAGAAGCGCCTTCACTATATTTAATCGATGAACTTTTGAACGCGGGAGCAAAGATAAAAGCTTTTGACCCAGAGGCAATGAACAATGTTGCAAGAAAGTATGGCAATAAAATAGAATTTTCTAAAGGAATGTACGATACTCTAAACGAAGCAGATGCCCTTATTATCTGTACCGAGTGGAGTATCTTTAGAACTCCCAATTTCACAAAAATTAAAGATCTTCTCAAACAACATGTTATTTTTGATGGACGCAATTTGTATGATATAGCCGACATACAAAAAGAAGAAATATCTTATTTCTCTATTGGTAGAAAAGATTTAATGTTTGATAACTAAAATACCAGGGTTACTTCGTTTTTAAATTTGAGGTAAAATCAAGTAGTTTTTTGTTTTTATAATGACTGCATGTCTCTAGTAATTGTTATTTTTGAAAAAAATATCTTTTGAAGAAAATACTAATTACAGGAGCGGCAGGTTTTTTAGGGTCACATCTTTGCGATCGATTTGTTAAAGAAGGTTTTCATGTAATAGCGATGGATAATCTTATTACCGGAGACCTAAAAAATATCGAGCATCTTTTTAAACTCGAAAATTTTGAGTTTTACCATCATGATGTTACCAAATTTGTACATGTTCCGGGTAAATTAGATTATATACTTCATTTTGCTTCACCTGCGAGTCCAATAGATTATTTAAAGATTCCTATTCAGACATTAAAGGTGGGATCCTTAGGAACACATAACCTTTTAGGATTAGCAAAAGAAAAAAAAGCCAGGATTTTGATTGCGTCCACCAGCGAGGTATATGGTGACCCTTTAGTACATCCGCAAAATGAAGAGTATTATGGTAATGTAAATACCATTGGGCCTAGAGGTGTATATGATGAGGCAAAGCGTTTTCAGGAATCTATCACTATGGCATATCATACCTATCATGGGGTAGAAACAAGAATTGTGCGTATTTTTAATACCTATGGTCCTAGAATGAGGTTAAACGATGGGCGTGTAGTACCTGCTTTTATTGGTCAGGCATTAAGAGGTGAGGATTTGACAATATTTGGTGATGGATTACAAACTCGTTCTTTTTGTTATGTAGACGATCAGGTAGAAGGCATTTATAGACTATTATTTAGTGATTATATATACCCCGTAAATATTGGTAACCCAGATGAAATTACCATTAAAGATTTTGCAGAGGAAATTGTAAAACTAACAGGAACACATCAAAAAGTTATATATAAACCATTACCTACAGATGACCCTCTACAACGTCAGCCAGATATTTCTAAAGCAAAAGAGATTTTGGATTGGGAACCTAGGTTTGATAGGTCAGAAGGAATGAAATTAACATTAGACTATTTTAAAGGTTTTTCTGAAGAAGAATTACAAAAGAGCGAGCATAGAGATTTTTCGTAACAATTTTCTATATAGAGCTATAAACCTATATACATACACTATACTTCAATAAAAAACGTTAACAATCCCATATCATAGAATTTATTAGGTGCAATTAGAAGAAATTATAGTAAAGATTAATAACATGTTTTATAAGGAAGATGATTGGATTGTCATGACCTTTTGGAACAGTCTTTTTATAGCCTTTTTTCTGCTACCACTGGGTATTAATTTGCCTTCTCCATTTTTTATTGCCTCGATGATTTTTGGACTGATAATGATGTTTAAGTTTCGTAAAAAATTTGTTTTAGAGAAATCAGCGCTTCTTTTTCCAATGTATTTTGTAATGCTTGCGTTTGGGTTATTGTATTCAGAAAACCTCTCTGGAGGACTGGATTTAGTACAGCGATCGATATCATTGTTGCTGTTTCCCGTTATTTTTATGTTTGTAAAAGAAGATTCGGCTTCAGTACGTAGGTTGTTTGATTTCCTACTCATTGGACTGATCGTTTCATTTATTGCTAATGTCGTAATGGCTTCACAGTCACTAATTGCATATGTATGCAAAAATGAAGAGATCAATGGTTTTTTTTCTTTTTTAGAAGTTGTCACTCGGGATTGGAGTTACTTTTTTATTGGGTCTTCGTTTTCGGGATCTGTTAATTCTAATTATATTTCAATCTATATACTGCTTGTTCTTGGGTATTATCTTAAGAATGAACTAGAGTCCAGAATACAGTTTGTTGTTGTAGGTGTTTTATTTATATATCTATTTTTATTAGCTTCTATCGGAGCCTATATCATTTTGGCTATGATGTCAGTGCTTTTGATCTTTAATGTAACAGATAAGAGTAAAAAGTACCTGTTGATCATAATCTTTGCCATGGGAGTAGTATTGTTTTTGCACAATCCCAGAGTAGCTACTTTTTATCATCAAATGAAGAGTTATAGCTCGGTTTTAGAGAAGGTTGGTGTTTCTTCAGAGAAGTCTAGATTATTGTCATGGAATGCAAGTACCTTACTTATCAAAGATGCCCCATTATTTGGTTATGGTTCGGGAGATGCCAATAATGTATTATTTAAGAAATATGAAGAATTGGGATATTTTCATAACCTAAAGCATAGGTATAATGCGCACAATCAGTATTTGCAATCTTATTTGCAAACAGGATTTATTGGCTTCGCAATTTTGATAAGTATTTTTATAGTGCTTGCAATGAGACTAAAACGAAGTAGGAATGAGTTTTCTGTCTTTTTGATTCTTTTTGTGTCACTCTTGTTCGAATCGATGCTTGTTCGTTTTAACGGAATTGTTTTTTTCTCTATAATAACACCGTTATTACTAAAAAGAAGAAGCATTTTGAGCAGTAGAATTATCAGAAATTAATTTGACTATTTGTTTGATTTTGAAATAACTGCAAAAAAAGTACTTTTTTAAGTACTTTTTTGTATTTTTGCATTATGGAAACAGTTAATTATACAGATTTTCGTTCGAACTTAAAACATTGGTTAGACAAAGTAGTTGATGATGTGAGTGATCTTGTAATCAAGAGAAAAGGAGGAAAAGATTTGGTTGTAATATCTTTAGATGAATATAACTCATTAAAAGAGACTACCTATTTACTAACTGGAAAAAATAGAGAGGTTTTACTTAGTTCTATTGAAGAATTAGAAAAAGGGAAGGGAGAACAAAGAGATATCATTGAAGAATGAAATTGGTTTGGTCTTCTTCTTCTTGGAATGATTATTTGTACTGGCAAAAGTCGGATAAGAAAATAGTTAAAAGAATAAACGAGTTATTAAAAAGTTGTTGGAGAACACCTTTTGAAGGTATTGGGAAACCGGAAGCGTTAAAAGGAGACTTGCAGGGTTATTGGTCTAGACGAATAACTTCAGAACATCGTTTAGTTTATAAATATACCGAAGAAGAATTATTAATCGCATCTTGTCGCTATCATTATAATAAATGATTATTTCACTCTTACCTCGCTTTTTTATAATAGCGATTAGCTAAGGTAATGGATTTTAAAAATGTATATATTATACCATTTCTCAAATGATATTACCTACTAAAATTGTTTCTTTTTGCTCCATATTTCAAAATAAAATACATCGATAGCGATGCTATCCCTGAATTTTCTTTCTCATCTAAATCAAAAACAATTCAATTCAGTTAACGGTAAAATCATTTGAGAACTGGTATTGCATAAGTTTTTCTTGTAAAGAATTAGCAATAAAACGGGGAATAGACTATTTTTGACCTCTTAAAATTCAAGCCAAATAAAATCATGAATATTTTAGTACTCGGATCAGGAGGTAGAGAACATACTTTTGCGTATAAAATCGTTCAAAGTCCACTTTGTGAGACACTTTTTGTTGCACCAGGAAATGCAGGCACAGCAGCAATAGCAACCAACGTTTCTATTTCGGTTACCGACTTTGATGCAATTAAAAAATTAGTGCTAAAAGAAGATATTGGTATGGTAGTGGTTGGGCCAGAAGATCCATTGGTAAGAGGAATTAGTGACTATTTTTCTGAAGATAAAGACCTACAGGATATTATTGTTATTGGCCCGTCTAAAGAAGGTGCTAAACTGGAAGGGAGTAAAGAATATGCCAAAGAGTTTTTGATAAGACATAACATCCCTACGGCAGCATATCAAAGTTTTACTGCTACTACAGTAGAAGAAGGAAAACAATTTCTGGAAACATTAAACCCTCCTTATGTACTTAAAGCAGATGGACTTGCTGCAGGAAAAGGGGTGTTGATTCTTCAGGATATAGAAGAAGCAAAATCAGAACTCGAAAATATGTTGACCAACAAGAAGTTTGGTGCAGCTAGTGAAAAAGTAGTGATCGAAGAATTTCTGGATGGTATAGAGCTAAGCGTATTTGTGCTTACAGATGGTAGAAATTATGTAACGCTACCAACTGCAAAGGACTATAAAAGAATAGGAGAAGGAGATACAGGTCTTAATACAGGAGGAATGGGTGCCATCTCACCAGTTCCATTTGTAGATGATACATTAATGACCAAGATCGAGAATCAAATTATCAAACCAACAGTAGATGGTTTGGCAAAAGAAAAAATAGATTATAAAGGTTTTATTTTTATAGGATTGATCAAGGTAGGAGATGACCCAAAGGTTATCGAATATAATGTGCGTATGGGTGATCCAGAGACAGAGGTAGTATTGCCAAGAGTAAAAACTGATTTGGTACAATTGTTTCAAAGTGTAGGAAATCAATCTCTAAACACTATAGACCTTGAACTAGATGAAAGGACAGCTACAACTGTAATGACCGTTTCTGGAGGATATCCAGAAGCTTATGAAAAAGAAAAAGAGATTACAGGTTTAGATCAGATCGAAGATTCGATTGTCTTTCATGCAGGCACAAAACTAGACGGAGATAAAGTAGTTACCAGTGGGGGTAGAGTAATTGCAATTACCTCTTTTGACGAAGATTTTACCAAAGCTCTTAAAAAGTCCTATCAAAATGTAGAAAAACTTCATTTTGATAAGATGTACTATAGAAAAGATTTAGGGTTTGATTTGATTTCCTAATCCATTACAGGGATTTTGTTTTGAAAATGTACTTTAAAGACACACAATGGATATATCATTTTTAAAGAAAGGTTATATAGCGGTAGGTATTCTGTTACTACTTGTAATTCTTTTTACTTTTAGTGGCTGTACTCAGATGTCAGGCCCTTCATTAGACGACTTAAAAGTGCAGAACTTTAATGGAGACAGAATTAGCCTAACTAGTTATTTAGGTAAACCTGTCGTAGTAAACTTTTGGGAAACAGGATGTGCACCCTGTATAATAGGATTTCCAGAATTTGAGAAAGTAAAGCAACATTACAAAGACGAAGTTATTTTTGTGATGATTTCTGATGAAGATAGAGTACTAATAGGTTCATTCGCCAGTAGTCGCCCTTTTACATTTAGTTATGTAAAAAGTGAAAAAGAGCTTTCTGCATATGGAGTTCATGTAAAACCAACAACTTGGTTGTTTGATTCTGAAGGTGCTTTGGTAGCTAAAAAATCTGAAGAGTTAAGTGCTAAAGAGCTGATAACACTTATAGAAGAAATTAAATAACCCTTTTTTGTCCTCTTAATTAAAAATGAAGATGAAATTTTTAGAATTTTATTCTTCAAGAAGACCAAACAATAATAGTAGTATATATTCATGGCCAGAGATGAAAAACTAAAAGAACGCTGGGAGACCCTGGTTTCAAAATTATCAGACCAGTTTGCAGAGGGAGAAGATTTGGATCTGGACGGGATTATTTATTTAATTGGTGTTCAGGAACTTGGTCAATTGCATCGTACATTTAAAAAAGATGAAAAGTTAGATTTGATGCATATCGCTATTTGTAGACTTTTAGAGCCTTATGGATATTATGAGTTTGATTATTATGATGATGATGGGTGGCCACATTATCAGGTAAAAGAGCAACTACCCAGTTTAAAACCAGGGGAACAATCTGTTTTGATGAAAGAAGCCATTGTTAATTATTTTCTTATAAGTCAATACATACTGTAATTGACATAAAAATTATATAACAAATAGATATAGGTACGCATGGTACCTATTAAAAACTTTCTGTAATTAACTCTCAGGGTCGACCAAATGAGAGTTAACCCCAAGTATACAATGAAATTTTATAATGAGGTTTGAGGTACCATAAATACAATAATTTTGTATTTGCAGTAGACCACAGATGAAATAGAATTCTAAGGTATATTAAGGGTTTAACCAAAATTGTAAAAACTAGCTCAGAATCTATAACACGATTTGTCGAAATTACGTAAATTTGCCGTTCTATCAAGAAAACAGCGATGATTGACAAGATAAAAGAGTATATAGAAGAGGTAGATGCATTTACTGCAAAAACCAAAGAAGACGTTGAAGCATTTCGAATTAAGTTTTCTGGCAAAAAAGGGCTTATTAATGAGTTTTTTGCAGAATTCAGAAATATCGCCAATGATCAGAAAAAAGAGTTTGGCCAAGCAATAAATGCCCTTAAAATAGCAGCAGAAGACAAAGTAAAGTCCTTGAAGGACGAATTTGAAACTAAGGATGAAGAGAAAGGAAGTTTTGGGGATTTAACGAGACCGTCAGAACCAATCGCATTGGGATCAAGGCACCCTATTTCTTTGGTAAAGAATCAAATTATTGATATTTTTTCACGTATTGGATTTAACGTTAGCGAAGGACCCGAAATCGAAGATGATTGGCATAACTTTACGGCGTTAAATTTACCAGAGTATCATCCTGCCAGAGATATGCAGGATACTTTTTTTATTCAAACAGATCCAGATATATTACTACGCACACATACTTCTTCTGTGCAGGTTAGGTATATGGAAAACAATAAGCCTCCCATTAGAACAATTTCTCCGGGACGAGTATATCGTAATGAAGCTATTTCAGCAAGATCTCACTGCTTTTTCCATCAGGTAGAAGGTTTGTATATTGATAAAGATGTATCTTTTGCAGATTTAAAACAAACACTACAATATTTTACCAAAGAAATGTTTGGTAAGTCAAAGATTCGACTGCGACCTTCGTACTTTCCTTTTACAGAGCCAAGTGCAGAAGTAGATGTTTATTGGGGATTAGAAACAGAAACCGATTATAAAATGACCAAAGGAACCGGTTGGTTAGAAATTATGGGTTGTGGAATGGTTGATCCAAATGTTCTTAAAAATTGCAATATCGACCCAGAGGAGTACAGCGGTTTTGCTTTTGGGATGGGTATCGACCGTATTGCTCTTTTATTATATGGGATTTCTGATATTAGAATGCTAAGTGAAAATGATGTGCGTTTCTTAGAGCAGTTTAAGTCTGCCTTGTAAATTTGAAAATATACAATTGTCATAGTTAGGTTGTAAGTAACCCGAAGGTATGACGATGAACCCTGTCTAATACCAGTTCTGATTTCAATTTGTTCATAAGATAAGTTCAAATCAGAAAATGGTATAACTAGTATAAGACAATAAATAAGTTTAGATGAAAGAAGATATTGAAATACCTGAAGTAAAAGGGGTATATGTGGCTGTTGTTAAAGAGTGGAATGAAGAGTTTTTGGCGCAGGATTGGAATTCTTATATCATCAATGATCTAGATACTGCTATAGAAATGGTTTTGGTGGTAACAAAAGGGTATGACGAAGAAAGAAAAACATCGTTATTACGCCATGGAATAGGAAAAATAGAGGCCAAATCTTTTGCCAAGATAGAAATGTTACAAGAAGAATTATTGGCGATGAATAATGAATTTTCTGTAACCTTTTTTGCAGATAACAAATTGTATGATAAGAAGTATATTTTCGAAAAACATACCATAACAGAAAATGCTTTTAAAGATATACCTGTTATGAATCAACAAGGAGTATATCTTCAATAAGAAGTGTCGTCTAAGATATAAAAAGGAGCCCCGATGTTCACAACATCGGGGCTCTTTTATTATACTATATTAGAAAGACCTGTTAATTCAAAAATGAATGTGCTTTTGGGTCTCTATTTTCTTCATCGTTATCATTAAACTTTTTCAACTCTTTCATCCAATATAAAAAAGCAACAAAACCAATTAGGATAAATAACCAGTTAATTACATTGGCAGCAGTCCAATTTTCTAGCTCTAAAGCTCTAAGCTTATCTAGAGGAAGAAATAATAAATCAACAAAAAGGCTTGCTATAGCTTCCCAAAATTCTTTCATAACGTATTTTATCTTTTTTGTACAAAGTTTAAAGCGTAAACTAAAAACTTTTTATAAATTAGTTTAATGATCTATCAGAGAGTATCAATCATACAATCTGGTGCAAAAATATAAAAAATAGTAGTGTTATCAAGCTTTTTTAGTAAATCAAAACCTATTAATTACATAATAGTTGCATTGTATATGACACTGTTATATAGTATCGCCCATTTTAATAAGGGTTCAGACATGAGTCTTAACTATTTTTTTTATGCGCTAATAGGGGTCTTATTGTATGTTTTGTTGATGTTAGGCATCAATTTTTTTGCAAAAAAAAATGAATTGACCAATAAAGGGTCTTTTACAGTATTCTTGTTTGCTTTTATTACTGCAGTTTTGCCTAATTCGCTTGTCAATTTTCCTATTTTACTATCGAATGTATTTGTTTTGTTGGCGATTCAAAATGTGCTACACCTACGCAATGAGAAGCAAATAAAAGCCAAAATTTTTAATGCATCTATGTGTGTAGCCATTGCTTCATTAGCCTATTTTTGGAGCATTTCTTTTATCATCATGGTGTATATAGGAGTATTGTATTTTACTCCTAAAGATTATAGAAATTGGTTAATACCTATATTGGGATTGGGAGTAGTATTTCTATTTGCAACCTGTTTTACACTGTATGTAAAGGATACATTTTTTAGTTTTTCAGAGTATATAGATCCAGTTTCGTTCTCTTTTAAGAGCTATTTGGTAAAGGATCAACTTTTTTCTGTAGGAATCCTTTGTATATGTTTATTCTTTTTTCTTTCTGTTTATCTAATCACTTTTAGGCGTAAAGCAGCAAATACCAAACCCTTATTACGTATTATTCTGGCTTATTTAATGGTCACCATTATTGTAGCAGTGATAGCTCCTTTTAAAAATACCTCAGAATTATTTTTTATAACAATACCACTAGCATTGATAGGTACTACCTACTTCGAACTAAAATTTAGTTCATTGGCCAAAGAAATTAATATGTGGGTGTGTGTGCTTATTCCGTTTACCCTTGTATTACTGTAATCTGTATTATCGATGCATAGGATGTTTATACTATGATAAAATATAATACCTTTGCATTTATCAGAAAAATGAGGCATATTCTTTTTGATTTAAGTACTATTTCAAAAATAAGAGCATCAAAAAAATAATTCACATTTAGAAAAATAATTCAATAGATGTTTACCGATAAAGCAAATTCCATTTTTAAAGAAGTAATAGAAAAATATCATGTGATCAATACTGTTGATCAAGAATTTTCTAATCCTTATGATAGCGCAGCACAAACAATAGAACATCTGTTATATCGAAAATGTTGGATTGACACGGTACAATGGCATTATGAAGATATTATTCGAGATCCAGAAATTGAACCAGTTGCAGCGCTAAAGCTAAAAAGACAAATCGATGCTTCTAATCAAGATCGAACAGATATGGTAGAGTATATCGATAGTTATTTTTTAGAACAGTATAAAGGTGTTTCTACAAAATCTGATGCTACAATTAATACAGAAAGCCCTGCATGGGGAGTAGATAGATTGTCTATTTTGGCGTTAAAAGTATATCATATGCATGAAGAAGCAACAAGAAAAGATGCTACAGATACACATAGAGCTGCTTGTCAGAAAAAATTAGATGTATTGTTAGAACAGCGAGTAGATCTATCGACAGCTATAGACACGTTGTTAACAGATATAGAAAAAGGAGATAAGTATATGAAAGTCTATAAGCAGATGAAAATGTACAACGATGAAGAGTTAAACCCGGTATTGCGTGGTGAAAAGTAATGATTTCTCTAAGATAGAAAAAGCACATATTCTTGTTATTAGACTTTCTGCAATGGGAGATGTCGCAATGACAGTTCCTGTTTTGCGAGTTTTTAGAGCGAGATATCCCGATGTAAAATTAACGGTGCTTACCCGTAAATTTTTCGAACCCTTATTTTCTGATATTGCGAATCTGAATGTACATCATGCAGATGTAAACGGGGTACATAAAGGTGTTTTTGGTCTTAACAAGTTGGCCAAAGAACTTGTTGCATTAAAGATTACTGCTGTAGCAGATTTACATAATGTTTTAAGGTCTAATGTCCTTAAAACATTCTTTTTTTTGAAAGGGATTCCGGTAATTCAAATCGATAAAGGAAGAGCAGAGAAAAAAGCACTAACCAGAGCAAAGAATAAAGAGTTTAAACAGTTAACAACTACCCATCAAAGATATGCTGATGTCTTTTCAAAACTTGGGTTTCCTATTGACCTTGCTACCCATGTTTTTCCTAAAAAAAAATCACTAACACCCGATATTATTTCTATTACACAATACTCTACCAAAAAATGGTTAGGGATAGCACCCTTTGCGCAATATGAGAGTAAGACATATCCTCTGGAGCTTATGGTAACGGTAATCGAAAATCTGAATAGCAGTAATGCTTATGAAATTTTCTTATTTGGTGGTGGTAAAAAAGAACAAGATATTCTTAATAATATCGCAAGCAAATATGATAATGTTACTAATATAATTGGTAAATTATCTTTTGATGAAGAATTGAGATTAATCGGTAATCTCGATAAAATGTTATCGATGGATAGTGGTAATGCCCATATAGCAGCAATGTATGGTGTAACTACAATAACGATTTGGGGGGTTACACACCCTTTTGCCGGTTTTATGCCATTTGGACAACCTATAGAACGTGCCATTCTACCAAATTTGGCTAAATATGATCAGATTCCGACATCGATCTACGGAAACAAGGTTCCGCTTGGATATGAAAAAGTAATGCATACCATTTCTCCAGATATGGTGATAGATGCATTAAAAAACTTATGAAAACAAGTAAAATATTAATTTTTGACTATTCAACAAGTCTAGCCTTATACTCATCTTTTTTATGATCAAGAGTTAAATAAGTAAAATTGAGGTTTTTTAATTCACAATATTTTAAAACCAATATATGCCCACTTATAGGATAATACTTATTGCTATTATCTTTCCTTTTACCATTTTTCGAGATTTCACTATCATCGCTTAATTTCCTTCTTTGAGCATTTGTGATACTAATTGTTTCGAGTCCTCCTTCATTACTTAGCTCGTAATCAACTAGAATTCCATCATATATAAAAGATTCTCCGTTTATTTCAGTTATAGCATCTATAAAAACAAACTCAATATCTTCTACAGTATCTTTCTCAAGAACCATGTCGGCTCTTGGGAAGTCAAAAAACTCTCCTTTTAATATGTAATGCCATGAATTTTGAAACCTGAAAAATTTAAATGTTCTATCTAACTTATATTTTCTGACTCCTTTTTTAATTAAATAACCACTTAAACCTGATGTAATAAACATGGTTAAATTGTAAATTAAAATTTTAAAAGAATTACATTGGATATTATCGAAAGATGATTCAGAAGGTTGCTGTGATACAATATTTCCGAAGATGAACAGGTCAACTTGCTGATTAAATAGTTTTACAAGAAAAAACCATAAAAAATGAAAAAAAAGACTAGGTAAAATGGTTGAAATGAAAACTCCGAAAAAGGTTTCTTTAAAATATTCTCTAGAAAATTCTTCAGAAAAATAAAATCGTCTAAATATAATTCCAGGAATTAGTAGAAAAAATAAAACAAGTGTAGATAAAGCTATACTCACTGTTACATTAAGCGTTTTCTAGTTTCTTAATCTCCTGTTCGATTTTATCTTTGGTGATTTGAGTTAATTTGAAAGAAGAATTTCCTTCATGTCGTAATGCTCTTACAGCACTAGCAAGTTTGGCAGAATCTGTGCGATTGCTAAGAATGATACTTACACGTTTACTTGTTAGAGGAGAATCAGAGTGTTTAAAGGTGATTATTCTCTTGTTAATTTGTTCCTTTCTTTGTGACATACTCAAATATACTAAAAATGTATTTGCAAAAAAAGTGTTTTAAATCTAATAAATACATTTACACGTCATCAAAATCGATTTTAATAGAACCAGAAGTGGGATGTGCTTGACAAGCCAATACTAATCCTTCGGCAATTTCACCATCGGTCAGGATGCTGTTTTTTTCCATTACAGCGCTTCCTTCTGTTACTTTACATATACATGAACTACAAACCCCTCCCTGGCATGAATATGGAGCATCGATATCCTCTTCTAGGGCAGCATCCAGTATTGTTTTTTTCTGATCCATTACAAACGTAAACTCTTCATCATCTACAAGAACTGTGATATTTGATTTTCCGTCCAGAGCTTCATCAATGTCTGCCTCGGCTGCACTACTGGTAAATAACTCAAAATGAATGGTATCTTTTTGGATGCCATTTTCTACCAAATTATCTGTAACTGTAGTGATCATTTCTTCTGGACCACACAGATAAAATGCTTTAAAGTTAGTGTCTTTAAACTTGTTCTTTAGAACATAGTTGACTGTCGATTTTTCAATTCTACCAAACAATGCATTATCTTCCTGACTTCTGCTATAAACAAACTCAATAAACAAACGATCTTTATGATTTGCTTGTAATGCTACTAATTCTTCATGAAAAATAGTTTCCTGTCGAGTTTTATTACCATAAACCAATACAAAACGGCTATTTGGCTCTTCTTCTAAAATAGTTCTTACCATACTCAATACTGGTGTAATACCACTACCCGCAACAAATGCAGCATAAGTGTTATTTGCAGTAGCATTTGGAGGTAGTATAAAATTACCTTCTGGCGTATGTACAGCAAGTGTATCACCTATTTTTAACGAAGTGTTTGCAATAACAGAAAAAGTACCATTTTCGACTTCTTTTACAGCTACTTTAAGAATGTCGCTTTTAGGAGTACTACAAATAGAATATGCTCTTCGAATCTCTTTTCCAGAAACAGTTGTTTTTATAGTTATATACTGTCCCGGAATAAATGAATACACGTTTTTTAATTCTGAAGGAACATTGAATTCTATAGAAACCGCTTTAGGAGTTTCACGAATTATATTTTTTATAGCTAGGGTATTAAAATCTGACATTACAATTATAATAAATTCTGATCTGTACTATTTCTAAAATAGGACATTAGATGTTATGCGAATTTTGATATTTGGTCAAAATTCATTTAAAATTTTTGCAAAAGTAAGAAATGAATGTAAAGCAGTACTATTTTATGTAAAAATTATATCTATAGAGCTGGCAAAAGGGAATAATTTGTAACAAAAAAGATGTTTTAGGTACTAAATAAAGTACTAACATTCTTTATGATATGATGTTTAAGCACTTTCTAACATTACAATGGAAATCATTTTGGCGATCGGCCGCTTTAACCTCAAGCTTGTTTATGAAGCTGTTTATGGGTTTTTGGGTAGTATGGTTTGTTACAATGACTGCTTTTGCAGGAGTAGGTTCATTCTTTTTTATCAAAGATAAATTGTGCCTGGATCCTTTTGTGATGATTAATAAACTTTTGATCTATTGGTGGGTGGCAGATTTGGTATTTAGATATGCATTACAAAAAATGCCAGTTATCAATATTAAGCCACTGCTAACACTCCCTTTTAATAAAAGTAAAATCGTCTTTTTTGCTTTTGGAAAAACGGTGTTTTCATTTTTTAATATTATACATGCTTTCTTTTTTATTCCTTTTTCTATGGTGTTGATTAGTAATGGCTATTTGCCAGCTAATGTAATAGTATGGCATATTGGTTTGATTGCTCTTGTATATGGCAATAACTTTTTAAACATTCTTTTAAATAAAAAGGACAACCTTATTTTTATCATTGCAGGTATTGTACTTGTTTTAGGAGGATTACACTATTTTGGATATTATGACATCACGGTATATACAGCACCTTTCTTCAAAGGAATGTATGATACACCTGTTTTAATTACAATACCAATCGCAATAACTCTGATTTTGATTTTGTGGGCTTTTCGATCTTTTGTTGGGGATTTATATTTGGATGCAGGATTAAGTGTTAAGACCAAAAACATCACCACAGAAAATCTGGAATGGCTGGATAGATTTGGGAAAAGTGCAGCATTCCTAAAGAATGATATCAAACTTATTAAGAGAAATAAAAGGCCAAGGTCTACGGTTCTGGTAAGTTGCCTATTTCTGTTTTATGGATTATTATTTTTTACAGGCACAGTAGAGGCATATGAAGGACCTGTTTGGAGGATTTTTGCGGCTATTTTTGTTACTGGTGGTTTTTTGCTAAGTTTTGGCCAGTTTGTACCAAGCTGGGATAGTTCTTATTATCCCTTAATGATGAGCCAGAATATACGATATAAAGAATATTTGTCTTCAAAATGGTGGCTTATGGTGGTGGCAACTTTGATTTCTACTATACTGGCGTCTGGATATTTATACTATGGATGGGATGTGTATCTCGCTATACTTGTAGCAGCAGTATATAATATTGGTGTGAACTCACATATCGTATTATGGGCAGGTGCTTATGTAAAAAGCCCGATTGATCTTACCAGTAATAAAAATGCATTTGGCGACAAACAAGCTTTTAATATAAAAACCATGATGTTGGCGCTGCCCAAAATGGCATTACCGATGATCTTGTATGCAATTGGACATTATGCCTATAATATGTATGCGGGATATGCTTTGGTGACTATAGCAGGTATCTCGGGCTTTATGTTTAAGAACATTGTTTTTGATAAAATTGAAAAAATTTATAAAGCAGAAAAGTACAAAACGATTCATGCTTATAAACAAAAAAAGTAGGACTATGATTAGAATACAAAATCTTTCCAAAACGTATGCAGCAAGTAAGGTGCTTTCTATTGATCACCTGGAGATTGAAAAAGGGACTAGCTTTGGGTTGGTAGGCAATAACGGAGCAGGAAAAACAACCCTATTTAGCGCATTATTAGACCTTATCCAACCCACCACAGGATATATAGAAAATAGTGGTATTAGAGTAGATGAAAGTGAAGAATGGAAATCTATTACTTCTGCTTTTATCGATGAGAGTTTTTTGATTGGATATTTAACAGCAGAAGAGTATTTTTATTTTATAGGAGATCTTAGAGGACAAAGTAAAGAAGAAGTAGATGCTTTGATTTTAAATTTCGAAGATTTTTTTCATGGTGAAATCCTGGGTCAGAAAAAATACCTTAGAGATCTTTCAAAAGGAAACCAAAAAAAGGTAGGAATAGTAGCTGCACTTATTGGTAATCCAGAGGTTATTATTCTCGACGAACCTTTTGCGAATTTGGATCCCACAACACAGATTCGTTTAAAAAACATAATTAAAGAATTATCGGCAAACTCTGAAGTTACCATCTTGGTATCCAGTCATGATTTGATGCATGTTACAGAAGTTTGCGATCGAATAGTGGTATTGGATAAAGGAGAAGTCGTTAAAGACTTATCAACTTCGGAAGAAACATTAAAAGAACTTGAAGAGCATTTTAGCTAGAAGAAATCGGTGTGGTTTTTTTATGAAAAAATTGATTGGTTAAGTAACCAGCTCTGTTAGTGAATTATAAAAATTTAGCTTTTTATAAATAGTTATGCGGTAAAATATATTCTTACTTATGAAAGGATCATAAATTTACTTGCGATACATAAGAATATTTCTTAAAAAGTGTATTCTTAAAGAGAAAAGTAGAGTAACCGCCTCTTTTTTAATGAAAGAAATGTATTTTTACCACGTACATTATATTTTTGTACTTGATTAACACACTAAAACGCAAGTTTTTTAGTTATCACACTTATAAATTTTATCTGATTTGGGGAAAAAAATATCACAAATCGCCTTGGTGCTACTTTTGATTGTTGTAGGGTTTGCTTGTTCACGTAAAAAAGACAAGTTTGTAAATCGTGCATGGCATGATATTACCACAAAAAACAATACACTTTACAATGGTAGATTAGCTTTTGATTTAGGTAAAGAAGATATTGTTCAAAACTACAAGGACAATTTTTGGGAATTGCTGCCAATAGAAAGAATGATTGTAAGTGAAGATGTTAGACTTCCTAATGAAGTACTTAATGCTAATTTTGATAAAGCAGAAGAGAAAGCGATAAAAGCTATTCAAAAACATACTATGCTAATCGATGGTAGAGAGCGCAATCCAAAAATTGATGAAGCCTTTTTGTTATTGGGTAAAGCAAGATATTTTGAGCAACGTTTTATTCCCGCTTTAGAAGCTTTTAACTATATACTTTACAAATATCCTACTAGTAATACAATTAATCATGCCAAGGTTTGGAAAGCCAAAACCAATATGCGTCTAGATTATAATGAAAAGGCAATAGCTGATCTTAACCGCATGATTGAGCAAGAGTATATGGACCCGCAGGATTATGCAGATGCTTCTGCAATGATTGCACAAGCTTATGTTAATCTAAAACAAAAAGATTCGGCAATTAGTTATATCTCAAGAGCGGCTATTCATACCAGAAAAAACGAAGAAAAAGGAAGGTATCTTTATATAAAGGGGCAATTGCTAAATGAGCTTGGTCTTAAAGATAGTGCTAATTATGTTTTTGATCAGGTGATCGATTTAAACAGAAGAGCTCCAAGAAGGTATATGATGAATGCCTATATGGCCAAAGCCAGAAACTTTGATTATGAAACCGATAATAAGGAAGAGTTTCTGGAATTATTAACAGACCTTGAAGAGAATAGAGAAAACAGACCCTTTTTAGATAAAATATACAATCAAAAAGCAGAGTATTTCAAAACTCTGGATTCTATTGATCTGGCAGTAGCTTATTATAAAAAGTCACTTAGAACAGACTCTGAAGACACCTATCTGCAATCACTTAATTACTATACTCTGGGAGATATTAGTTTTGATAGAAAAGAGTATACCATTTCTGGTGCTTACTACGATAGTACATTAGAAAAAATGATTGTAGACTCTAAAAGATATAGAGTACTAAAGAAAAAAAGAGATAACCTCGATGATGTGATTTTATATGAGGGTATCTCGAAAGTTAATGATAGTATTCTTAATGTGGCAGCTATGTCGCCACAAGAAAGGTTAGCGTATTATCAAGAGTATACCAATGCGCTAAAAGAAGAAGCAATACAAAGAGAGAAAGCCGCAGAGATAGAGCGAATGAAAGAAGCACTTCCTGCAGAGAAAAGATTTAATCAGCCAAAAGTAGGAGGAGTAAGGCCAACAACAGGTGATAAAGAAGGAGGTACGTTTTATTTTTATAATCAAACCACTGTGGCCTATGGTAAAACTGCTTTTAAGAGAACATACGGTAACAGAGAGTTACAAGATAACTGGAGAATATCTAGTATTTCGAATCCAAAAGAATTTGTAGAAAAAGAAGACGCTCCAGAAAGAGAAGAGTATTCGATAGACACAGATCCAGCTTTTGATCCTCAGACATATATAACACAATTGCCAACAGATCCAGCAATACTGGATAGCTTAAAAACCGGCCGTAATTTTGCATACTATCAGCTGGGAGTTATTTATAAAGAGAAGTTTCAAGAATACGATTTGGCAATTGGTAAGTTAGAGGGGGTATTACAAAATGACCCAGAAGAACGATTGATAGTTCCTTCAAAATATAATTTACATAAAATATATCAGGTTCAAGGAAATGCTCCAAAGGCTAATGAGTATATGAGGGATATTATTAATAATCATCCTGAATCTCGTTATGCAAAAATTCTTCAGAATCCGGATGAAGAGTTACAGGATGATAGTAATAGTCCAAAATCAAGATATAATAGATTATATAGTGATTTTCAGAATCAAAAGTATGCTTCTGTTATAAAAGAAAGCGATGAATTAATTACTAAGTTTGGAGATGATGATGATTTTTTACCGAAGTTTGAATTGTTAAAAGCACAGGCGATTGGTCGTTATAGAGGGTTTGAAGCTTATAAAGAAGCACTCAATTATGTAGCACTTAATTATCCACAAAGTCCAGAGGGTAAAAAAGCGCAAATGGTATATAGAAATACCATTCCGCAGATAGAAAGTAAAGTGTTTTTAGAGAATACCGATGATCAGGAAAATCATAAATTAATGTATACGTTTTCGATTTATGGAGAGAACCAGGCACAGGACCTTAAAGAGCTGGTAGAAACCATTGTCAAAGAACTTAAATATGATAAAATGAAGGTTTCTTTAGATGCGTATACTAAAGACCAACAATTTGTAGTTATACATACTAGAAGTAACAGATTGGCAGCAGAAGGATTAGGAGAATTACTATCTTTAGGAAAGATAGAGGATACCAGAGGAGTCGATCTTACCAAATGGAATAGAAAAAAGAAGTATTTTGCTAAGGTAGAGGCAACTTATTTTACTATTTCATCACCTAACTATCGAGTGCTTCAGATTCATAAGAATCTAGAGAATTATAATCAAGAAGGTCCCAAAATAGAAGAAGAAGAAACAGAATAATCATTTTAAATCCCCCTTTATACTATGTTTTCAGACAATAAAAAAGGAAGAGACCAGGGCAGCATGACCGATTTCTCACGCAATCAAAATAAAATTTCTGAAGGAACTAAAATCGTTGGCGATATTATTTCTGAAGGAGGTTTTAGAATAGAAGGTATTATCGAAGGTACATTTAAAACCACAGGTAAAGTTGTGGTAGGTAAATCAGGGTTTATTCAGGGTACCTTAGAGTGTTCTGATGCCGATTTTGAAGGTAAGTTTTCGGGTAACCTAATTGTTTCAAATACGTTATCATTAAAACCGACTGCGCAAATAGAAGGTGAAGTATCTGTAGGTAAATTGGCAGTAGAGCCAGGAGCAAACTTTAATGCATCATGTTCTATGAAAGGCGGTGTTAAGTCGTTAAGTAAGCCTTCTTCTGGTGCACAAAAACCTGAACCTGCAGGAGCGGGTCAAGGAAAATCTGCATAGTCAGAAATAACTTTTTTTACGTATCTTTAGTGAAAGAGCTTTAGAACAATGGCATTATAATATTTCATAAAGGATTGTATTATCCCATGATTATTTGGTTAATGTTTTAAAAGTAAAAATCAGGTTATTTTTAGATGTTCTAAGAAATAAGATAGTTACAAAGTCTGACGTTAGTATATCGTTGTTTTTGTTGGCTATTCAATTTCTTGATACTGAAGATATCTTGATGTAGATTCTTAACTAAAGAAAAACGTTTTGAAAGATAAAAATCGCGACAAAAAATCCTTAAATAAATATATTGCCCTCACAGGAATAGCATTTCAGATGGGGGCTACCATTTTTCTGGCAGCCTATGCCGGTAAAAAGTTAGATGCTCACTATCAATATGAAAAACAATGGTTTACTATGGTTTTTGTTATTTTGGGAGTTGTTGTCTCACTGTACATGGTAATAAAACAACTCGATAGAATTAATAGACCAAACAAATGATTAATCGGTTGTTTTTTGTAAATAATCTTCTCAATCTATGGGTAAAAACCTATACCGCCTTTTAATTCTTTTTATTGTAGTAGTTATAAGTAGTTATTTGATTCAAATAGGAATTATTAATGCTTTCTTTCTTGATAGGGATATACCGCTTATTCAGTTGTCCTATATTTTTAATAGTTTGTTTGCTATTCTATTTATTATTGCAATGACTCTTTTAAGCAAAAAATATAATGATCAATTGGGCTTTGTTTTTATGGCAGGTAGTTTGATAAAGATCGGTATCTTTATGGCTATCTGTAAAATAGGAGATATAGAGGTTAATAAAAACACCTTTGTAGATTTCTTTATTGCTTATGTTATCTGCTTGATCTTTGAGGTGATCTGTATTTCTAAAATCCTGAATAATCACAAATAATTGATTTTCAGTATTTTAATGTAAATCAAAGATAATTCAACTTATTTAGTCAAAATAGTTTAAGAATCTAACATAATTATGTACATTTGCACCGAAATTTAGGAACCGAAATTTTACGCGTGATGCAAAAAAGTACTGTAGTTAAGATTTTATTGATTTTTATACTGATTTTTACCTCTTCGAATTTGTTCGCAAAAGAAACCGAAAAGGAAGGGAAAGGAGATTTGAAGTCAGAGATCAAAGAGTTTATAAACCATCACCTTCAGGACTCACATGATTTTACATTGTTTTCTGATAAAGAAGCAAATTCGCATGTTGGATTTCCGTTACCAGTAATTCTTTGGGATAACGGATTAAAAGTTTTTTCTTCTTCAAAGTTTCATCACGGTGAAACAGTGGCAGAAGTAGATGGTAATTTCTACAAGCTATACCATAGTAAAATTTATAAGACAGATGCAGCGGGTACTATTACATATGATGAAGAGCATCATGCAACCAATGCAAAACCATTAGACTTTTCTATTACAAAAAATGTAGTAAGTATGTTGTTGATTGGTCTTCTTATGTTTTTTATGTTTAGAGGTCTTGCAAAGTCGTACAAAAAGAATAATAGTATTCCTACGGGAGTGGGTCGTTTCTTAGAGCCTTTAGTGTTATTTGTAAGAGATGAAATAGCAATCCCTAATATTGGAGAAAAGAAATATAAAAAGTACATGAGCTTTTTGCTTACCGTGTTCTTTTTTATCTGGTTTTTAAATCTTTTAGGAATGACTCCACTAGGAGTAAATGTTACAGGTAATATTGCTGTGACTTTTGCCTTGGCGTTATTAACTTTTCTGATTACAAACCTTACTGCTAATAAGAACTACTGGGGACATATTTTCTGGATGCCTGGTGTGCCAACTTTTATGAAGGTTGTGTTAGCGCCTATCGAATTATTAGGGGTGTTTATCAAGCCATTTTCATTAATGATACGTTTGTATGCCAACATGACTGCTGGTCACGTGGTATTAATGAGTATTATAGGAATGATTTTCTTATTTAAGAGTTGGATTGGAAGCCCACTATCATTTGGATTAGCATTTGCACTGTCAATACTAGAGTTATTAGTGGCGGCATTACAAGCATATATATTTACGATGTTGTCTGCGCTGTATTTTGGTATGGCAAATGAAGAGGCACATCATTAAGATTTGAAAGTTTAATTTTTAATTATAATAGTTATGACAATTCCAAACATTGTAGGAGCAGGTTTAATCGTTATCGGTGCTGGTTTAGGTATCGGTAGAATCGGTGGTCAAGCGATGGAAGCTATCGCTCGTCAGCCAGAAGCTTCTGGTAAAATTCAAACTGCTATGCTTATTGCAGCAGCACTTATCGAAGGTATTGGATTTGCTGCCTTATTTGCAGCGTAATTTACAAGCAATAGCTATAACGGTTGGTTATAGCTATTGTTCTAATTTTAAAATTAAACATTAAAAAACATAACATAATTAATCATGGAGAAGTTAATTAATGATTTTTCGTTCGGTCTGTTTTTCTGGCAAATTTTAATTTTTGTAGGATTACTATTATTACTTAGAAAATTTGCATGGAAACCTATTTTGGATGCGGTTAATAATCGCGAAGAAGGTATTAAAAATGCATTAGAGTCTGCAGAAGAGGCAAAGAAAGAGATGCAAAACCTTCAGGCAGATAACGAGCGTATCTTAAATGAGGCAAGAGCAGAACGCGATGGGATGCTTAAGGAGGCTAGACAGCTTAAAGAGAATATGATTGCAGATGCAAAGACAGAAGCGCAAACAGAAGCTGATAAGATAGTTGCTCAGGCACAGGCTACAATTGCTAGTGAGAAGAAAGCAGCAATTGCAGACTTAAAAAATCAAGTAGCAGGATTATCTGTAGAGATAGCAGAAAAAATGCTTAAGAAAGAATTATCTGGCAATGACAAACAATTAGAATTGGTTGAGTCAATGCTAGAAGATGTTACTTTAAACTAAAAATTAGATGAGTAGAGCAGCAATACGTTATGCAAAAGCAGTTTTGAGCTTAGCTCAGGATAAAAACGCTACACAAGATGTTCAGGCAGATATGCAAGACATCATCAAAACTGTTGATGGTAGTGCAGAGCTTAGAATGGTACTAAATAGCCCATTAATTAAAAATGAGGTTAAGCTAGCTTCTTTAAAAGAAGTCTTTAAAAGTTCTGGTGAGGTAACACAAAAGCTTTTTGATGTGTTGATAGAAAACAAAAGAGTAGATTTGTTGGCAGATGTTGCAAAGCAATATATTGTTTTGTTTGATCAACTAAACAACATTCAAGCAGCAAAAGTGACAACTGCAGTGCCTTTAAATGAAGCATTGACCAAGGTAGTATTGGCAAAAGTAAAAGAGTTAACAGGTAATGATGCAACTCTAGAGAATGTGGTCGATGAGAGTATTATCGGTGGATTTATATTAAGAGTAGGTGATTTACAGTATAACGCTAGCATTGCAAATAAGCTTACAACTTTAAAAAGAGAATTAAGCAATTAATAAAGTAATTGCACTTTAAAATATTAATTTAATAATAATAGGATAAGTGTTTTGCTTATTCTTTTAAACTATTATAAAATGGCAGAAGTGAATCCTGCTGAAGTATCAGCAATATTAAAACAACAGTTATCTGGATTTGAAGCGTCGGCTTCATTAGAGGAAGTAGGTACCGTACTACAAGTAGGTGATGGTATCGCTCGTGTATACGGATTGTCTAATGCTCAATACGGAGAGTTAGTGCAGTTCGAATCTGGGTTAGAAGGTATCGTACTTAACCTTGAAGAAGATAATGTTGGGGTAGTACTTTTAGGTTCTTCAACAGAAATTAAAGAAGGAGCAACGGTAAAGCGTACACAGCGTATTGCATCTATCAACGTTGGTGAGGGTATCGTAGGTCGTGTTGTTGACACACTAGGTAACCCAATCGATGGTAAAGGAGCAATAGAAGGTGAAACTTTCGAAATGCCATTAGAACGTAAAGCTCCAGGTGTAGTTTTTCGTCAGCCAGTAAACGAGCCACTTCAAACAGGTATCAAATCTATCGATGCGATGGTACCAATCGGAAGAGGACAACGTGAATTGGTAATTGGTGACCGTCAAACTGGAAAAACAACAGTTTGTATCGATACCATTCTTAATCAAAAAGAATTTTATGATGCTGGAGAGCCAGTATACTGTATTTATGTTGCTATCGGGCAAAAAGCATCTACAGTTGCAGGTATCGCAAAAGTATTAGAAGATAAAGGTGCTTTAGCATATACTACAATTGTAGCGGCTAATGCTTCTGATCCTGCTCCTATGCAGGTATATGCTCCATTTGCAGGTGCTGCGATCGGAGAATATTTTAGAGATACAGGTCGTCCTGCTTTAATCATTTATGATGATTTATCTAAACAAGCAGTGGCATACCGTGAGGTATCTTTATTATTACGTCGTCCACCAGGTCGTGAGGCGTATCCTGGAGACGTTTTCTATCTTCACTCTAGATTATTAGAGCGTTCTGCAAAAGTAATTGCAGATGATACGATTGCAAAAGATATGAATGACCTTCCTGATTCTTTAAAGTCTAAGGTAAAAGGAGGCGGATCATTAACAGCACTTCCTATTATTGAAACACAAGCAGGTGATGTATCTGCATATATCCCAACCAACGTAATTTCGATTACAGATGGTCAGATATTCTTAACTTCAGACTTATTTAACTCTGGTGTTCGTCCTGCAATTAACGTAGGTATTTCTGTATCACGTGTAGGTGGATCGGCACAGATTAAGTCAATGAAAAAGGTAGCAGGTACCTTAAAACTTGATCAGGCTCAGTTCCGTGAATTAGAAGCGTTTGCTAAATTTGGTTCTGACCTTGATGCAGCTACTTTAAATGTAATTGAAAAAGGAAAGAGAAACGTAGAGATCTTAAAACAAGCTCAAAACGATCCTTATACAGTAGAAGATCAGATTGCAATTATCTATGCAGGTTCTAAGAATTTATTAAGAGATGTTCCTGTAAATAAGGTAAAAGAATTTGAAGGAGATTTTATAGAATATCTTAATGCTAAGCATAGAGATACACTAGATACATTAAAAGCAGGAAAACTTACAGACGAGGTGATCGATGTATTGACTTCTGCTTCGAAAGAGATTTCGGCAAAATATAATTAATTCAGAATTCAAAATTCAGAATTGATTTATGGCTTACAAAAAAAGAAATAATGTAATTGTAGATAAAAGCTTTTATTTCGGTTGCGATATAGTAAATTTTTGTAAAACCTTAAAGCAGAAACATGAATATGAAATCGCTGGTCAACTTATAAGAAGTGGTACTAGTATAGGCGCTAATGTTAGAGAATCGCAAAGAGGAGTTAGCGTTAAAGATTTTAAGAATAAATTGAGTATTGCACTGAAGGAAGCAGATGAAACGTTATTTTGGCTTGACCTTATAGAGGAAACAACAATGGAGATTCCAAATAAGTTAAGTGAAAAATGCGAAGAGCTAATAAAACTTTTGGTGAGTATAATTAAAAATTCATAATTCTGAATTCAGAATTCATAATTATAAGAAATGGCAAACTTAAAAGAATTACGTAGTAGAATAACCTCTGTATCTTCAACGATGCAAATTACCAGTGCTATGAAAATGGTATCTGCAGCAAAGTTGAATAAGGCACAGATGGCTATTACAGCAATGCGTCCTTATGCAGATAAATTAACAGAGTTATTGCAAAGTCTAAGTGCTTCTCTAGAAGGAGATAGCGCGAGTACTTATGCAGAACAACGTGACATAAATAAGGTATTGGTGGTTGCAATTGCTTCTAACCGTGGTTTGGCTGGGGCTTTTAATACCAATATCATTAAGGGTGCAAGAGAATTGTATGAGAACGTATATGCAGGTAAACAAGTAGACTTTGTTACTATTGGTAAGAAAGTAAATGATGTGGTGTCAAAAACGCATACAGTGATAGCGAATAAGAGCGAAGTTTTTGATGATCTTACTTTTGCTAACGTTGCTGTAATTGCAGAGGAGTTGATGCAGTTGTTTACCGACGGTTCTTATGATAAGATTGTTGTAGTATATAATAAGTTTAAGAATGCTGCTACGCAAGTGGTGACTACAGAGCAGTTTTTGCCAATAGTTCCTGTAGCTAATGAAACTGCTAGTGCAAACTTAGATTATATCTTCGAACCTTCTAAAGAGGAAATTGTAGAGGAGTTAATCCCAAAGTCACTTAAGACGCAGTTGTATAAAGCCATTAGAGACTCATTTGCTTCAGAACATGGAGCACGTATGACAGCAATGCATAAAGCGACCGATAATGCTACAGAGCTTAGAGATGCGCTTAAATTATCTTATAACAAAGCAAGACAAGCTTCTATTACCAATGAGATCTTAGAGATCGTTGGTGGAGCAGAAGCATTGAATAACTAGAGATAGTTATTTTATAATATAAACCCTCATAAGAGTTTTCTTATGAGGTTTTTTTGTTGCTACTGTTATGCTTGAAAAACAATTGGTTTCATATAAGGAACCATATAGGTTTATGTCAGGCTATTTTTCTATATCAAAAAAACAAAACCAATATAGTATCTTTGGTATCAATTTTGTTTTTAATACGTTTAAACAATGAAAATGATATATTTAAAAAGACTAGGTGCTGCGCTAAGTGTGGTAGCACTTTTTGCGATATTTACACAGTGTGCTTCTGCTCAAAATAAAGAAGGTAATCTCCCAAAAGAACAAGTAATGGATAAAGAAGCTCCAATAACCACAGATAATGTGTACTACCTGATGCGTTATGAAGGCGGAACCAAATCAAAAGGATTTACGGTGTATATACCCGTAGATAAAAAACCAGATGTAGAATTAGAATATATCTATTTTAAAGGAAAAAAAGTTGCTTTACAATATGATGATAAGAATACAATGTATGTTGCCGAGCATGTTTTTTCAGATAAACCTGATTTGATAATGAGCGATGATCCTAAAGAAGAGTTTAAAAACCAATTACCTGCAGTAAAAGAAAAAATTCCTTTCGAAATTAAAGAAAATGAAGGTGTGGTTGGATACACAAAAAGTGGAAAAAAAGGGCATTTCAAAATTGTAGACATACCTAATAAAACAAGGTAATTCTGACAAACGTGGTATAGGTCATAAAAAAATGTATTTTTATAGCTTTAAGCAATAGATCAATTGAGCATTTTTCAGAAACTTTTTAAGCAAACTTTTATTTATGGACTAGCGACTGTACTGCCACGTATGTTGTCTTTTTTATTGGTTCCTTTATATACGAATCTTTTACCAACAGATGAGTACGGTAAAGTGTCTATCATATTTTCGTATTTTGTTCTTTTTAATGTGATATTGGCTTATGGGATGGAGACCGCCTTTTTTAGATTTTATAATAAAGAGTCTAATAAAGATATGGTAGTAAGTACCTCGACGATTTCTTTGCTATTATCATCAGTGGTCTTTTTTATTGCAGCATTACTATGCAGAGATCAAATAGCAGCATTAATAGATATTCGAGTAGATTATATTGTACTAGTTATTTGGATATTACTGTTGGATGCGTTAGTAATTATTCCTTTTGCATGGCTACGAGCAAATGAACGGCCCATTCGATACTCCATTATTAAAATTAGTAATGTTGCTATTAATTTAGGGCTAAATGTTTTTCTATTGGTGTATCTGGTAAAACTTACAGACACCATTACTATTCTAGATATTCTTTATATCGATGATTTCGAGATCAATTATATTTTTATTTCGAATCTGGTAGCCAGTGGATTTACTTTGTTATTGCTTGTACCATTTTACACAAAAATTACATATCGTTTTGACAAAGAACTATGGAAAAAAATGATGAAGTATGCTTTTCCTGTTCTTATTGCGGGAGTTGCTTATTCGATTAACGAAACTTTTGATAGGATTTTATTAAGCCACTTGTTACCAGAAGATGTAGCAGAACATATGGTAGGTGTATACTCGGCTTGTTATAAAATAGCGTTATTTATGACACTTTTTGCAACTGGATTTAGATTGGGGATAGAGCCGTTTTTTTTCAACTATTCTAATAATAAAAATGCTCCCGAAACCTATGCAAGAATTACAAAGTACTTTGTGGCTTTTGGTACGTTTATTTTGTTGGCGGTAATTGTCCTTGTACATCCTTTAAAACAATTAATTATACGAGATGAATCCTATTGGGTGGCTATAAAGATTGTGCCAATGATACTACTAGCTAATCTTTGTCTAGGGATTTATCATAATTTGTCGGTTTGGTATAAGATTACCGATAGAACCAGGTTTGGAGCGTATATTTCTGTCGTAGGGGCTATAATTACCTTGATTTTAAACTTTTTATTAATCCCAAAGTATACCTATTTGGGATCTGCTATAGCAACTTTGGGAGCCTATGGGTCCATGATGATCCTATCTTGGTATTTTGGGCGTAAATACTATCCAATACCTTACGACTTAAAAAAAATAGGAGCATATCTAGTGGTGTCTATCATTTTTTCTGTCTTGTCATTTTACGTTTTTGAGAGTAATTATATGATTTCGATCCCATTGTTATGTGGGTTTTTAGTAATTTTGTACGCTTTCGAAAGAAAAGAATTAAAACAAATTTTAAAAAAATAAATACTCTTTATCACAGCGTATATGGATATTAAAATAATTAACCGATCATCTCATGAGTTGCCAAATTATGAAACAGTTGCATCGGCAGGGATGGATTTGAGAGCTAATATTGAGTCGCCGATAACTCTAAAACCTTTGGAACGTGCCATTGTGAAAACAGGGTTGTTTATAGAATTACCTGTTGGGTATGAAGCGCAAGTGAGACCACGTAGTGGATTAGCAGCAAAAAAAGGAGTTACTGTACTTAATGCTCCAGGAACGATAGATGCAGATTACAGAGGTGAAATAGGGGTGATATTAGTAAATCTTTCTAATGAAGACTTTGTGGTAGAAAATGGAGAAAGAGTAGCGCAATTGGTCATCGCAAAACATGAACGAGCAACGTGGATTGAGGTTAAAGAGCTTTCTGAAACTTCAAGAGGAGAAGGAGGATTTGGAAGTACAGGAGTAAAATAATTTGATACACCAATTCGGTTATATGTGAATTGGGTTTATAGGGAAAACAACAAACAACAATCAAACAAAAAACACATGAAAATTATTGTACCAATGGCAGGAAGGGGTTCAAGATTAAGGCCTCATACACTTACTGTTCCAAAACCATTAATTCCTGTAGCAGGAAAACCAATTGTACACCGACTAGTATCTGATATTGCCAAGGTTTTAGGAGAACCCATCGAAGAGATAGCTTTTGTACTAGGAGATCCGGCCTTTTTTGGGGATGATGTAGTGGCGAGTTTAACAGAGCTTGCAGAAGGTTTAGGAGCCAAAGCTTCTATATACAGACAAGACCAGCCGTTGGGTACCGGTCATGCTATTATGTGTGCCAAAGAATCACTTTCTGGACCTGCAGTAATAGCCTATGCAGATACACTGATACGAGCAGATTTCAATTTGGATAAAGAAGCAGATTCGGTCATTTGGGTAAAGCAGGTTGATCAACCAGAGGCCTATGGAGTTGTAAAATTAAATGAGAAAAAAGAAATAGTCGAGTTGGTAGAGAAACCAAAGGAGTTTGTATCTGATCTGGCAGTAATAGGGATATACTATTTTAAGGATGTAGCCGTTCTTAAAAATGAACTTCAATATGTCCTGGATAATAATATTATACATGGAGGCGAATACCAAATTAATGATGGTATCAAGAGGATGATGAGTAACGGAAAAGTGTTTGTAACAGGGCAAGTAGAAGAGTGGATGGATTGCGGAAATAAAAATGTTACTGTAGAAACCAACACAAGAATGCTTGGTTTTTTAAGAAATGATGGAGAACATTTGATTAGCGATTCTATAACACAAGAAAATTCTACGGTAATAGAGCCTTGTTACCTGGGAGAAGGTGTAGTGCTTAAGAATGCAACCGTTGGACCAAATGTATCTATCGGAAATGGAAGCGTAGTAGAAAACACCACCATTAAAAATAGCTTAGTACAGACGAAAACTATCATAAAAAATGCTAACTTAGACAACGCTATGATAGGAAACAATGCCGTGTATGATGGAAACTTTACTACAATAAGCATTGGAGACTATTCGGTTTTAGAATAATTTATGAATTGTTTTTGGAAACATATCTATGTATTTTGTCTGTTTTTAGGAATGGGACAGAGTCTTGTGATTGCTCAGGAAATTGAACCTAAACAAGAGGTAAATATTGATGACCTGGGGGATGTTTCTGATAAGTTTCAGGAGTTTTTTTTTGAAGCTCTAAAACAAAAGGCAATTACTAATTATGACAAAGCAATAGTGGCTCTTAATAAGTGCGTTGAAATCGATCCACAAGCTAATTTTTTATATTCAGAATTGGCAAAAAACTATCTGGAACTTAAACTTTATCAACAGGCAGAAGATAACTTTAAAAAGGTTTTAACCAATAACCCAAACGATAGATACGTACTCGAACTATTGTTTGAATGTTATTTTAAACAGAATAAGTTAGATGAGTCTATTGAGGTAGTAGAAAAATTGGTGATTTTTAATCCAATGTTCAAAGAACAACTGGCCAATTTGTACTATCATCAAAAACGATATGATGAAGCATTAACAGCTCTGGACGAATTGGATAATGAATTTGGGGCGGATGCGTATAGGAATCGTTTACGCAAAACGATTTCGGCAAAAATCATCAATCCAAACAATCAAATTAAGAGCCTAGAGGATAAAATAAAAAAACATCCTAAAGTAGAACAGCATTATCTTAACCTGATTTATCATTATAGTAAGGATAACAGAAAACAAAAGGCCTATCAAACAGCTCAGGCGCTCTTGAAAGAAAAGCCAAAATCAGAATTGGTTCATATGGCTTTGTATAAGTTTTATCTTGATGATAATAAAATAGATGAAGCGATCAGCTCAATGAAAATTACCCTTAAGAGTAGAAAAATAGATGCCGAATCCAAATATAAAGTAATTACTGATTTCTTAAACTTTACAGAGAAAAATCCTCAGTTCGAAGAAAGACTAAAAGAAATTGTGAGTCTATTATCGAGCGAGCAAAATAATGTAAAGGTATTTACAGAGCTAGGACATTATTATTACAAAAAAAACTATAAAGAACAGGCTCTTAATTATTATGAACGAGGAATACAAAGCAATGTAAACGATTTTACTCTTCTAAAAAAAATATTGCTTTTGCAAATAGATTTAAAACGATTTGATAAGGCAGAGGCAGGTAGTGAACTGGCATTAGAGCTATACCCTGCACAACCAATTTTTTATTGGGTAAATGGTTTTTCACTAATTCATCTTGAGAAAGCTCAACAAGCCATAGAAATTCTAACAATTGGGATAGACTATGTTATAGATGATATAAAAATGGAATCAGATTTTTACAAACAGATAAGCCAAGCCTATCAGCAGTTAGGAGATACAGAGAATGCCTCTAAGTATCAGCAAAAAGTAGAACAACTTCAGAAAAAATCATAAGTGGTGAATAAAGTACTTTATTTTGTATGTTTTTTGAGCATAATGCTTACATCATGTAAAGGAACCAAAACAATAAGCGAGTCTAGGGTAAAAAAACTTAATGCAGAGAAAGTAATCTCTCATCATTATGATCAGTCATTTAAGTTCAAAACTATTAATGCGCGCATCAAAGTAAAATATGATGATGGTAAACAATCTTTCAGTCCTAGTGCATCTCTAAGAATCGAAAAAGACAAGACCATATGGGTAAGTGTAAAAATGTTGGGTATTACCTTGGCTAAGGCGTTAATAACTCCGCAAAAAGTGAGTTATTATGAAAAAATAGATAACACTTATTTTGAAGGCGATTTTAAGCTATTAAGTGATTGGTTGGGTACCGAGTTAGATTTTGAAAAAGTACAACAAATGTTATTAGGACAATCCCTTTTTGACCTAAGAAAAGATAAGTACAGGTCGGCTGTTGTAGAAAAAAAGTATCAATTAGAACCAAAAACACAATTAGAATTATTTAGTAGATTGTTTTTTATACACCCCGATAGTTATAAAATGGCTTCGCAACGATTGATGCAACCCAAAGAAAAGAAAGGGATTGTGATTGATTATCAAAGCTATCAAAAAGTAGAAAATCAGGACTTCCCTAAAGAAATACGTATCGAAGCGCATGAGGAAGAAGAAAAAACTGTACTACAAATCGATTATAAAGCAGTGGATTATAATCCAAGAGTAAGTTTTCCGTTTAAAATACCATCAGGATATAAGCAAGTTACTATTCAATGAGATGTACACAGATCATATATTTTATAGCTTTTTTATGGGTAAGTATACCTTCTTTTTCTCAGAGTGCTAAGCAACAGCAATTAGAAGAAGAGCGACAACGTCTTCGGCAAGAGATCGAGCAAATGAAGCAATTGCGAGCCGATAATAAACTTAAAGAACGTTCTGTGTTGGATGAAGTAGAGACTCTTAGTTCGCAGATTAATACAAGGCAAAATCTTATAAAGGTAACCAATCAACAAGCTAATTTATTAACTCGGGAGATCAATACTAATTTTAAGAAGATTGATGCTTATCGCAAAGAACTTTCTTTATTAAAAGAAGACTACGCAAAAATGATTTCCAAATCGTATAAAAGTAAATCACATCAAAGTAAAATTATGTTTTTGCTTTCTTCTTCAGATTTTGCGCAGGCCTATAAGCGCCTTCAATATATGAAACAGTATAACGAGCATCGTAAAGAGCAAGCTATAAAAATAGAAGGGAGTACAAAAGAACTTCAGGTACTTAATACAAAGCTTAGTGGACAAAAAGAGGATAAGCAGAAGTTAATCGATGAAAACCGAGAGGCGCAAGAAAACCTCAAAAAAGAAAAAAAAGAACAACAGGTGTTGATGGCTTCGATTCGAAAGAAACGAGGAGTGTATACCAAACAGATTAAGAAAAAGGAACAACAAGCAAGTGCTATCGATAAAGCGATAGAAAAATTGATTCGTGAGGCAATTGCCAAAGCAAATAAAAAAGCTGGTAAAAAAGTAACCAAAAAAGGATCTGCTACCACTTTTGCTTTAACAGCAGAAGCAAAAAAATTAGCAGATAATTTTACATCAAATAAAGGACGATTGCCTTGGCCTGTTGGTACGGGTAAGGTGACCAAAAAATTTGGAAGGCAACCCCATCCAACCTTACCTAATATCCAAATTAATAGTAGTGGAGTAGAAATAGAAACCCGAGTAGGTGAACGGGCAAGGGCAATTTTTGAGGGAGAAGTAATTGCGATTCAAAAATTAAAAGGCGCGAGTCGTTTGGTACAAATACGACATGGTAATTATATTACTACCTACTATAATATCGAGAATATATCTGTCAAAGAAGGCGAGAAAGTAGGGACTAAGCAGGCAATAGGAGAGGTACGAACCAATCCTACTACAGGAAGAGCGGTTATGAAATTCTTGATTTACCAGAATGCCAAAAGACTTAATCCGCAAAGCTGGATCTATAAAATGTAGTGAGGGTAGTTTAGACTCTTATTTTAGAAAGCTATGTTTTTGTAAAAATAAAACTGTGTTAATAATTTTAAATGAAGTGCTTAGGAACTAATGTTTGATGTTAGTTTGCTATGATTTTTATAATAAAAGCCTTTTGTAAGTTTCTTTATAATGATAAAAATTATTAATGCATTATGCTAAAATATAACGGTAAGCTTATACCTACCGTTATATAAAAATTTAAATACTGTTCCTCGCTCATTAGTCGTGAGGGTAATTATCTTCTATCTAGTACATAAACTCGAATAGATGATATGTGCATCTTTTTTCCATTTGGTCAAATATGATGCCGTTGGATCATCTACTTGAATACAGCTGAAATTGGGGTTATCCTGACCTTGTAACTCTGACCGTACTAACCTTTCATTAGTTCCATTCTTTATATTTAAGTACATAAGTCTGTTATTACTACATTTTAAATAGCGTAGATTATTGTTCTTTGCCAAATACAATGTAGTTATTTTGTTGTTATGACAATACAGCCCTTGTAACGCTGTATTTTTACTAACATTAAGTAGTGCCAATTGATTACGGTCACAATGAATATTTCTTAAAGCAGTATTTTTGGTTACGTCTAGAGTAGTTAGATTGTTTGCAGAACAAGAAAATAATCCTAACGCTGTATTTTTGCTTACATCTATGGTGTTTAATGGATTGTAAGAAGAAATTAAGTAAGTCAAATTAGTATTTTTAGTTAGATTAATTGTAGAAATATTGTTTCTAGAAAAATTAAGGTGTCTAAGCCTGAGAAATCTACTTACATCTAGGGCAGTTATCTTGTTATTCTGACAGTACAAGTTCGTTAGTTCTGTATTTCTACCAACATTAAGAAAAGATAGTCTATTGTAACTACAATCTAAAAATTTTAAGGATAGATTTTCACTTAGATTCAAAGAGGCTATATTATTTCCTTTACAGGATATGCTGGTTAATTTGGTATTATTACTTACATTAGGAGAAGATATTCTGTTATAATCAAAATTTAGATCTTTTAAATCCAAATTTTTACTTACATCCAAGGTAGTTACATTATTGCTTTGAAATGATAGTTTAGTTAATTTTGTATTCTCACATACATGTAAAGTCCTGAGCTGGTTGCCATCACAAATAAGAGTGTGTATGTTTGTAAAATATTCGATTCCGGATAGATTAGAGATTCCTTTATACGATAAGTAAAGACTAGTTACATTTTTGGCTTCTTCTAAAGAAATTTCATTATCTCCATTCAGATCTATTTTGGTAAAACTCTCTAGTAGTGCTTTTTTAAAATATGGATCAGGGAATACAATATTATCACCATCAATTGTTGCGCTTGATTTTTGTACTATTTCTACATTTTTTGTTTCAAATTCGCTTTCGAAAGTTTCATCTTCATGTGAGCATGAGATGATCATAACGCTTATACAAAGAGTAATAAAAATTCTTAGGTTTTTCATGAATTTTGATTTTGTGTGATTGTTTATATTTATTTAATTTTTACCATAAATGGTATGGGAACAAATATAAATTGGGCATAAGATCATGAACACCCGGAAAACAGTGAATTTGAAATACGGATAAAAGGGTATTTTAATCTGAAATAAAGAAAAGCAATAGCAAAACAAGGCTATTGCATTTTCTTTTTAAACAAATTCAAAGTAGGAAGTATCAATAATAATGTGATAAAAGGAACCAAACCATGAGGTAACCTATATAATACTCCGTACAAGTTTTGATGAATAGATTGCCAGGGGAAATCAATATAGAAATTGGCAACAATTCTGGCAAATGCGGTTAGTAATCCCCAGATAATAGCATACCACAATGCAAATTTTGAGACTTTAGGAATAAAAATAAGAACAGCTATTATAAAATCTAAAATGCCCGCGATGTATAGAAATGATATGGCGGTAGTTTCAGAACATCCAAAAATATGAATAACCATATCGATGAATTTTCCGGGTACTGGATAAAACCCGAAGGCATATAACCCGTGAGAGACAAAGGTAACTGCAATAAGAACTTTTAAAGTAGTTACTATAGTTTTGTAAGTTGCTTTTTTCTTAAAACTATAGAGTAAAACAAAAGGAAGTCCAAACTGAATGCTATGCTCAAAAAATTGAGCGATATGATAGAACTTTTCTTTGGTCATTAATAACGAAAGGATAATTAAGCTAAGTCCTCCCAAGAATATAGGGTATTGTACCCATTTTCTGTTTTTTTGATGTATAAATAGGGTGGCAATTGCTGCAATAAGATATATAAAACCATTTATTCGAATACTACTTTGTATATACCAATCTGTGCGTTCGCTGGTTACGTATTCATACCATGTGGTATTAAAAAGCCCCTCTACGATGGTTTGTAGTAATGCTTCATCCCAGAAAAAAGATCGATAAGGAGCATCCCAAAAAAGATGTTGCCACGCACGACCAATAAATATTAGACAGACAGATATTTTTAGCAAGATTTTTAGATGTGATCGTTTCATAGAGATAAAGATCAGGTTCTCTTGTTAAGAAAATGAAAATTAAAAGATAAGTCTATAATATCCTTGGGTTAAGAAGATTAAATGTTGATTAAAAAAAAATGTTGCCATTATTTTAACATAACATGATAGTAGATTTGTGGTAGGATGTCTTTGAAATAATTGTAACAAACACATATTAATCAAACCTACCTCTAATGAAAAAACTTATTGTATTGATTGTAATCCTAACGGGGTTACATGCGTATTCTTCAAATGACAAATATCGTCTTACCTTAAGAGGAAATCCGTCAACCTCTATGGTAGTAGGGTGGAATCAAATTTCTGGTAGTAACCCTACCGTTTATTACGGAACTACCGATTTTGGAACTAACTATGCAAGTTATCCCAATTCAAAAACACCAGATCGTACCGTTTCTTATAAGGGAATGACCAATACCTTTGCAAGATTAACAGGTTTACAACCTGACACTGCGTATTATTTTGTGATTAGGGATAGCCAAGGAACAAGTCAACGTTTTTGGTTTAAAACTGCACCTGCCGATAATAGTCGTTTGTCTTTTATTGCAGGCGGAGACTCTAGAAACAATCGTACACCAAGACAAAATGCAAATCGTCTGGTAGCCAAGTTAAAACCTCATGCTATTTTATTTGGAGGCGATATGACCAATGGCGACTCTAGTAGAGAGTGGCAAAATTGGTTTAACGATTGGCAGCTAACGATTGCTTCTGATAACAGAATGTTTCCTATAGTAGCTGCTCGAGGAAACCATGAGGATAGTAATAATAGTATTTACAATTTATTTGATACTCCTTCTTCGAGTGTTTACTATGCATTGACTTTTGGAAATAATCTAATTAGAGCCTATACCTTAAATAGTGAAATATCTATTTCTGGAAGCCAAACAAACTGGCTGCAAAGTGATTTGAATGCAAATAGTGGAGTTATCTGGAAAATGGCACAATATCATAAGCCTATGAGACCTCACGTTTCTTCAAAATCCGAAGGAAATAGTGAATATAGTAACTGGGCTCAATTATTTTATGATAAAGGTGTTAAGTTTGTTATGGAATGTGATTCTCATACTGTAAAAACTACATGGCCCGTGCGCCCTTCTACTGGATCTGGCAGTGATGAAGGATTTGTTAGAGACGATCAAAACGGAACGGTATATGCAGGAGAAGGATGCTGGGGAGCACCGTTACGAAGTAATAATGATAGTAAGAACTGGACTCGTAACTCTGGTAGATTTAATCAGTTTAAGTGGATTTTTATAGATGAAAATAAAATTGAAATAAGGACCATAAGAGTTGATAATGCATCCCAAGTAAGTTCGGTATCTAATAATAATGTTTTTCAAATCCCTTCTGGTATAGATATCTGGAACCCTTCTAACGGAAGTGTGGTTACGATTAACAATACCAATGTTGTAGATAATCAAGCTCCGACTATTCCAGCAAATTTAGTGGCATCCAATCCAACAGCTAGTACAGTTTCTCTAAACTGGAATGCTTCTTCTGATAATATTGGGGTAACTGGTTATGATATTTATCGGGTAAATACCAATAGTATTGTTGCAAGTGTAACAGGAACCTCATATACAGCAACTGGTTTAAGTCCTAATACATCTTATTCTTTTAGAGTAAGAGCAAAGGATGCTGCCGGAAACACTTCGGGATATGGTAATACTGCTTCTGCAACTACATTAGATGGTTCTGCCCAGTTATATACTTTGGGTATTACTACTGTTGGTACAAGTAATGCTACACACTCTACAAGAAGAGCAATGCCTTATACTATTAACGAAAATGGTACTTTACAAAGTCTTGCTGTGCATATTGAAGGAGGTTCTGGAAGTGTGCAATTGGGAGTATATGCAGATAATAATGGGGTGCCTGGTAACAGATTAGGTCAAACACCGATCACCGCTATAAGATCTACAAGAGGTTGGCAAACAATTTCTTTGCAAAGCCCGGTGACTGTTGCAAATGGAGCCCAAGTATGGTTAGCATGGATATTTTCTAATAATCCTGGTATTGCTTATGTAAGTGGTAGTCCAGGTAGATATCAAGCCACTGGATCCAGTTGGTCAAGTAGTGGTAACAATATGCCATCAAGTTATGGTTCAGGTTCACAAAGCAATTATAGGTATTCTATTTATGCTAATTATACAAGATCCACAACTTCTACAACATATACCCTAACCACCAATACTACAGGGCAAGGTTCTGTAAGTGGTGGAGGTATTTATAATAGTGGTAGTACCGCTACGGTTACGGCATCTCCAGCATCGGGTTGGAAATTTGATAGTTGGAGCGGATCACTTTCTGGAACAAACAGTCCAAATACTATTGTCATGAACGCTAATAAGAGTGTTACTGCTAATTTTAGTGAGATAACAGGAGGACAAACAGGAAGAGTAGAAGTAGCCATTACCAGCGGGAGTGACGATGTTGAAGAAAGTCAAAATGGTGCTATCTACTCCAATAGTAGTGATCTTGAAATGGTATATGATAGTTATAATAGTAATGGGTATCAAACAATAGGATTGCGTTTTAGATCGGTTACAATACCCAAAAATGCAACGATCACAAATGCCTATATCCAGTTTAATGCAGATGAAAGTAACAGTGCAAGTGCATCTTTGGAGATATCATTACATAACGATTCAAATTCGCCAGCGTTTTCTGGTACTAATAATGTGTCCAGTAGAACTACTTTTTCTAATAAAGTTATCTGGAGCCCTGGGGCCTGGTCTAGCAACCAAAACGGTAGTGCACAGCGTACACCAGATCTTAAAGCAATGGTGCAAAGTTTGGTGAATCTGGGTAGCTGGTCATCGGGAAACAATGCTGGATTTATAATTAGAGGAACAGGAAATAGTTTGACAAGTACTTCTGCAAAAAGGGTGGCAGATTCTTATGAAGGAGGAGCGAGTAAAGCTGCTAAGTTGATTGTAGAATATGTAACATCGTCCAGTAAGTCCGAAAGAATTTCAACTATCAAAAACCAGCAATTGGTAGTATTTCCAAATCCTTTTACAAGAGATGTAACAATCGATACCTCGTGGCTTAGAGAAGGAGAAGGTTATACAGTGGTAATGTATAATGTTAATGGAACGGTCGTGTTTAGTAAAAATATAGTTGCCATAAAAGATAAGGTATTAACAATACACCCTGAAGTTAAACATTCTGGGATCTATTTCTTATCCATCAATGATCAAAATGATAACTCTTTGTATACGCAAAGGTTGATTAGAAAGTAAATAATTTTAAGTGTTGATTCTATCAAAAAACCATGAATTCTGATTGTTGAGAATTCATGGTTTTTTTATCTACCAATGCTACGGGATATATTCTGCATAGGTCTTACTCTTATTGCAAAACAATATTGAGCTTTTAAATACATAATTAATTAAAACAATCGTTTCAATTAAAAAATATCCAATAGTATAATGTTTTTAGTAGGTTGATTATAAGTGTTATATAAACAATGCTTTTAATTCTGTAGCTTCACTGGGTTTCATTTTTCCGGCCAGGACTAAGCTTAATTGCTTGCGTCTTAGTGCAGCATCATATCGTTGCTTTTCTTCTTCTGTTTCTGGTACGATAGGAGGAATCGATACAGGAATTCCACTTTCATTTACCGCAACAAAGGTGTATATGGCTTCATTTGCTTTGCTTCTATCACCACTTTGTCGATCTTCTACCCAAACATCAATAACAACCTCCATAGAGGTCTTAAAAGCTCTAGAAACCTTTGCTTCGACCGTTACAACACTTCCTAAAGGAATAGCTCTGTTAAAAGCTACGTGATTTACCGATGCGGTTACAACAATTCTTCTAGAATGTCTGCCTGCAGATATACTTGCTGCTCGATCCATTCTGGCGAGTAATTCTCCTCCAAAAAGATTGTTTAGTGGGTTTGTTTCGCTTGGTAAAACAAGGTCGGTAAGAATAGCAACCGATGCAGAAGGTGATTTAGCTTCCATACAATTCAAATTTTGGCAAAGATAGGATATACTATAAAAATACAATGATGACTATTTGTTTTTAAGTCTTAGTGTATGATTATGGTAACGAATGATGGAGTTATTTGAAAATTTAAATAGAAAACAGCTACTTTGTTCTTTATTTATCAACAAAGTAGCTGAGTTTTTCTTCACTTATATCAAAGATATAAGTTGTCTTTTAAGAATTGGTTTAAACTTTTTTCAATGTGAGAAGTTGATTGTTTTACTTATCAGTTGGTATTCTTTCATCGATGTATTGAAGTGGCATATCTCCTGATAAATCAAACATGTCCAAAATATCTTTGATCGTCTCTTCTTCTTCAAGTTGTTCTTCTACAAACCACATTAAGAAGTTTTCAGAACCAAAGTCATTCACCGCTCTACATTTTGCAACAATTTTATAGATAGACTGTGTGATAGCTATTTCATGTTGTAGTGCAGTTTCATAAATTTCTCTTAAAGAAGAAAACTCATGTGTGATATCAGAAACATTAGGAGAATATGCTGATCCTCCAGTATCATTGATGAATTTAAAAATTTTCATCATATGTTCTCTTTCTTCTTCTGCTTGTTTATAAAAAAAAGTTGCGCTATTTACTAATGTTCTTTGATCACACCAAGATGCCATTGCCAAATATAAGGATGACGCCTTTTGTTCCTTTTCAATTTGCTGATTAAGCATATCCATTACCTCCAGATTAATGCTTATTTCTTGTCTTGTTAGATTTTCCATGCCCGGGTATTTTTAATAAAAATATGGAAAATCTCACGTTAAAACCTGATCGGTCCTCAATTTATACTAAGTCTAATTCTATGGCAGTTGTTAGGAGGTAAGTACAGCGTTTAGTTCTAACATAGCAAAGGTACCTTTCATAAGATCTATAAAGTCCAAAACCATTAGTGTATCCAGCAGGATCATATGCTGTTTATCGCATAAAGATAATAGTACTGTGTCGTTATGATTTAACAATTGATCTAGGTACTCATAAGAAGACATTTGCTTGGCTTTATATCGTAAACTAAGCAACTGACAAAAGGAAACCTTAACGGTTTTGTGTCCAAAATCAATGTAAAAACAACGTTCTACAGAGGATTGATAGGAGGTGTAATATTTTGAAGAAAAAACTAATTCCATAATTAAGGGCACGAAAATACCTTTTATTTAGATTTAATCAAAATAAAATACTTATAAATTTTGTAGGTTACCAATAGGTTCTATGCAGATAATATCTTGACACTATTGAATATACGTTGCATGTACTGTTGCGGACTACATTTCTACTTTAATATCGTTCCTTGAATCATAATAGCCGATTCGATGGATTCTTCTTTAAGATGAAGAAACTTTTTGCGTTCTTCATCTAATTTAAAGTTGTCAAAATCTTCTTGAGTATCAAATTCAACTAAATGAATTTCGTAAGGAACTTCGATGTTATTTTCGATAATAGAAGTTTTATTAGGTCTAACCCGTAAAGTTAGACGCCCATTGTATTTAAGAATAGTGGGAATTGCTATTTCTTCGAATTCATGAAATACTTCTTCCTTTCCATCCTTTATATAGATTAATTGTGTTATGTGAATCATTGCTTATCAGACTTTTAGTAAGTAGTCGATTTAATCACCTTTCTATTTCTGAAAAAAGATCTCCAAAACATTTTATATTCTTTTTGAAGATTTAGAACTTAAGTCATGTTTAATAACTAACTTCATTTCCGTTTTTTTTGCTTGTAGTTAACAAAACTGAAAAGAATACAATACAAATACTATAAAAAATACTTTAGGATGAAGTAGGTTTAATTACGAATCAATAGCCAGGCAGAACCATTTTGTTCATTTTTGATTTTTGCCAATGCTTGTCTTGCCTCTAATCGGTCTTGATAGTTCTCATAAGCAACTTGATGAAGCCCATATTTATTCACTCCAATAACATGTGCATTGGTAAATCCAGCGGCCTTTAGCTTTTGTACTTTTTTATTTGCGTTATCGGCAATTCTATAAGCTCCTGCTACAATAAAAAACTTTCCTTCTTCAAGGGTTGTTTGGGTGTTACTAGTTATGTCCTCCTCTTTGGTAAGTGTAAGGTCAATAGCAGGAAGTGGATTAGAAATTTCGAAAGTAGCTTCCTGAATTTTACTTTCGATCTCTTCATTCGCCTTTTTTAATTCGCTATTGTTATAAGAAATGGTATTGTTACTTACTTTTTGAAGTCCTAAATATCCAAACATTCCAAAAACAATAGCGGCTGCAGCTGCATATTGTAAATAAGGCTTAGCGTTACGTTTTTCTGGTGTAAATGTAAGTGGAGTAGACTCCTCAAGTGCTTCGACTTCTTCCTTAAGAACTTCTCTTGTAATCACAGGAGAAGAAAAAGAACTTAAGCCAAACGCTTCTGTAAGATAATTTTCGTCTTGTAAAGGCTCAAACTGAAGTGTATTTTCTACCGAAGTATAAAAAATGCCGATCTTATCTAATTCAATACGTTGCCCAGAAGATATTTTCTCATTAAGAGATAATACATAACGTTGTATTTTGGCCAAAGCGTCTGTGTACGAAATATTTTCTGCAGAAGCAATGTAATTTGCCAAAAGACCGTCGTTATTCTGAAGCTGTTTGTTAAAAGAAATTAACTTTTTAGGAGGGTAAAATGTAGCGCTACTTTCTTGGATGGTAGCTGGTTGACGCCTTGTTAAAAATGCTCCAAATCCCGGTAGTATTACACATTCATAACGATATAATAATTCACATATATATTTGGCGGTATTGTTCATTTTTCCCCTTTATAATTATTTGGTTAGTTACCTGTAAAATAGTGTTTTAACTAAAAATATTGGTAATTAACAGATGATTTGTTTGGATAATCAAAGGTATGAAAAAATCCAAGGGTTTTTTAAACTTGACTTTTGATTTTATTAACAGTTTCTATTTTTTTTGTTTCTTGCACTGACTTACAAATTATTACATGACGATCAAAAATTTTTTGGCACTATTAGCACTTAAAAAAGTAGTGCACCTGGGGGACAGTTCTATTAAAAAACTAATAGGAGTTGTTGGAAGTGCAGAAGCTGTCTTAAACGAAAAAAAGAGTAATCTATTAAAAATTGATGGGATTGGTGCAGCAAAAGTGAAGGATATTCATAATCCAGAACATTTCAAAGCAGCAGAAAAAGAACTGTTATTTATAGAGCAAAACAATATCAAATATGATGTATTTGATGAAAAAGGATATCCAGAAAAATTAAAACATTGCTTGGATAGTCCGGTAGTACTATTTAGTAAAGGAAATATAGATCTTAGAAATAAGAAGATAATCAGTATTGTAGGGACTCGACAAATTACAAGTTATGGACAACGATTTTGTCAGGAACTCATAGAAACCCTAGCTCCTTTAGACCCTGTAATTGTTTCTGGTTTTGCCTATGGCGTTGATATTACCGCACATTTGGGTGCGATCAAGCATAATTTACAAACGATTGGTTGCCTAGCGCATGGTTTTGATCAGATATACCCCAAAGTACACAAAAAATATGTTGCACAAGTAGAAGAAAACGGAGGTTTTTTTACAGATTTCTGGAGTACCGATACTTTTGATCGTAAAAATTTTCTGGGACGTAACAGAATTATTGCGGGACTTAGTGAAGCCACTGTAGTGATCGAAAGTGCAGGTAAAGGAGGTTCTTTGGTTACAGCAGATATTGCCAATTCTTATAACAGAGATGTTTTTGCAGTCCCTGGTCGTGCAGATGATCCCCTTAGTGAAGGTTGCAATATGCTTATTAAAACACAGCAGGCACACATGCTTACCAATGCATCGGATCTGATTTATATGCTAAATTGGAGTCTTGATGAAGAAAAAAAGAAAAAACCAGTACAAAAGAAGTTATTTGTAGAGTTGGACGAGCAAGAAAAGAAGATCTATACTTTTTTAAATAAAAACGGAAAAGAATTGTTGGATGTTATTGCTCTGCAATGCCAAATACCTACTTATAAAGTAGCTGCAGTTTTGCTTACTATGGAGCTAAAAGGAGTGATTAAACCTTTACCGGGCAAATTGTTTGAGGCAGTATAGAATTTAACATACTATCTTTAAACGGTTAAGTGTAATTTTTGTTAGGGGATTATAAACTTATTAGTACTTCTTGATTGAAGTATTTGTAAACAGTACAGGGTTGAGGAACTAAAAGCTAGTTCTAAATTTTTTTTGAATAACTAGTTCTAATTTAGCAAATTATCATCTAAAATTATGGGCCTATATTATCATCCTCTAAACTCCAATTCAGATAATTATGTGATTAGAAGTTTAGAGAATTTTTTAAAACTTAGACCCTTCAATTTCAACAAAATATGCCTCTAGTCGGTTATGGGGGTAAATTTTTCGATCGCTACAGATCCTACCGAAGCACCCTTACTCTTAATAATTACTTTTTGTTGAGTTGTTTTGTTAGTTCCTTTCAACCTTAGAGTATAAATTGCCTCTATGGTAGCTTGTTGCGGGGTAAGAGTCATAACAGCTCTTGCTATATTTTTAGGAGGAATATTTATGTTTAGTCCTTTGGATATGGTAATCGTTTTAGTCTTAGATTCTTCTTCTCCAAAAGTAAAGGTATTCTCAAAGGTAGTGGTAATGGTTTGCTCAACACTAGCACTCAAAGGACCAAGTTCTACCCCAACGTTAGAAGTTGTACTTATTTCAAGTCCGAAAAGCGTAGAATTACTAAACGATCTTGTAAAGGTCTCTTCGTAAGCTGTTTCTAAGGTAAGATTGACCTGCTGTTCTAAATCCGAACCGTTTTGTGCAACACTATCTATTAGTATAGGTTCTCCATCTTTGGTTACCCGGCTGATATATTCTATGTTGGTTACTTCTAGATTATTCTGTATAATTTGAAGGCTAGAGATGACATCATTAAATCCAAAAATACTCAAGTTAGGATAGTCTCCAGGCTCCAAAGTAAGAGAAGGACCTTGCTGAAATTGATCTCTAAACAAAGTCACTGTGACTCCTTTTGGGACCTTCACTGATGAAAAGATATCATGTCGTAAAAAAGGGGAATCAAAGTTGGTAACCTGTCCCGTTCCTGCTAAATTCTGCTGAAATTTTGTAAAATTATTTCCTTCATAGAATTCGATTATCGGAAATATTGTTTTATCATGATTAAATACCTTAATAGCATCGATTCTATCATTTTGCTTACCAAAGTGTGGGTATTCACCCTCGAAAAGAATAAAGGATCCGTCTCTGAATCCTTGCGTAATGAAGAATTCGGCATAAGTTCCAGGTTCTACTTTTGCAGAGCTTAGTTTATCAATACCTATAGAAGGAATACTATCTGTGCCGTGAATAATAGGACGAATAGTGGGGTTTGGGTTGAGTGTGGGATACTCTCCCGTCTCAAGATTATCATTTTTGCCTTTGAACTGTGCCTGATCATAAATTGTAATAGCCATATTTATTTAGTGTTTAATGGTATAGGAAGAAAATAGACTGTTGTAGTTGTTTTATCTGATCCTTACTGTTATGATGGTTTACTACTAGGAATAGCGACACGTGGCTTATTTGTAAACAACAATACATAAAAAAGAGAATCAATAGAATATTTTTTTACCAATACGTTGTTAAAAAATGTTTTTGTTGATGCAAAGATCTCAAGAATATAGCGGTAGGACCTATATCAAACCCGTCAAATGATTATATATTCCCGACAAAAAAACATAACAGTACCAATGTTCTGGTAAATATCCGACATGCATAGAAATATGGGTTTTCATGATCAATTGGCCAAATAAATAATGAAAAGTGTTTTTAAGCCCTTGGATTTGCATCTGTTAAAGTGATTAGACGAGTTCACTAACTAATACTTGTAAACATCGTCCTGTCGTAAAATTTATTGGATTTGTCGTTTTTGTAATAGTAAAGACAGGAGAAGCAAAATACCTTTGAAAAATAAATAATCTAAAATTACTAAACATGAAAAATAAATACTCATACAGCATTATGCTTTGCTTAATCCTTTGTATGTGTAGTTGCGCAAGTTACGGGCCAAAAAATAAAGATCTTACAGGTGTATTATCAAATACGCAACAAACAATTACAAATCTAACAGAAAAAATACAAACGACGGGTGATAAAATGCTTATAAAAACAGGTCAAAAATTAGAAAGTAAGTATCGAGAATTGGCACCTGTATTAGAAAGTTGTAATGAAAAATATACACTTACTACAGAATACATGACAACCTTGCAAGAAGCACAAAGAGCATTACAAAGAGTAGACAAAGATTTTAACAGAATATCTGATAAAGCATTTATTTTAGACGCAATTTATCTCGATTACAACGCGAAGTTAACATCTATTAAAAGTAATTCTAAAAGTGATGCTAATTCAAAAATTAAAGTAACTGTAAACTCTAATGAGGGTGAAGGTTTTTTTGTTTTCGGAAAATTATCTTATGAACAAAGTTTAAATATCAAACGATTTCGGTTTAACAAACCGACTCAGAATGCTTCTCAGGATTTTGTACCAGGGTATTATTTATTCTGGTTAGAAAAAGATGAACGTATCGGTGAACCAGAATTACACCTTATTGTTAGTAATGGGGCTGAAGAAGTAAAACAACTAGTATTAAAAACCCCCAAATAAACTCAAAATGTTGGTAAACAAATTAAAAGAGGTCTGGAAAGAAATTACATTGCTTAGCACCTGGATTGCTTCGGTTGCAGGAGCTTTTATCATCCCACTACCTTCTTGGTATGCGTCTGATGATAATACTTCTTTTTTGATGAAGTTTGGAGTCTTTATTGCTACTGCACTAGCAGGTTTTTTGATTTTGTATTCTTTAAAAAATAAAATGATAAGAGTATGGATGCGGTTATCTGTCAATTTTATTTTGATTTTGATCGGAACCTTTATAACATATCATTTTATAAGAGAAGCCAAAACATTACCCTATCTGGAAAAAGATATTGTAATCGGTAATGAATTTGTAGATACCAATCCCTTTGAAGCGTTTAAAGCTTCTAACGGGTTCCTGCCGGCACGAAATGAGCAAATGATGATCTTACTAGGTGATCCTGAGAAGGCTTGGACCAAAGAAAGTATTATGAGTAATAGAATACAACTTATGGGGTTACTATTTTTATGCTATTTGTTTTCTGCAGGTTTTATTATTTCCTTTTGTAATCTGATGATTTTGTATAAGGAAAAGTATACTATAAAGATCGAGAAAAAAAATGTTGAAATACAAGAAAGCGATACAAGGCACTAATGTAAACTCTAGTTTTCTCAGTTCAGAAGCATTTATACCACATATTATTTACTCTTATAGCTGTAAAAGAGGCGTCACTTACTTGTTACAAAGTTCCTTCAACAAAACTTCCCAATCGTGTTGCTTTAAAATATTGACGATTTGTAGCTCACTATTTACTTTTTTAGGCTAAGTTCTAAGATAAATATGTGTTATCTTTGAACTATTAAATTTCAGCTATGATCCCAGAAGATTTTAAAGATTATTTTGTGAATTGCGTTCACACAGAGCAGCAATCGATTATTTCA
>NZ_JBFMKP010000016.1:8346-136523 GCF_040786235.1 Aquimarina discodermiae | reverse complement strand
AAAAACCGAATCTTATCTAAGATAACGGCAATGACAATCATTCAATATATCAATAGATTTGAATTCAATAGAAATATCAATAATCTAAAAATTAATATTACCTAAATGCACAACGGGTTAATTAATTATTAGTCTAAAGTTTATGTCATTAACAAGAATATTGTTACCACAGAAAAGTGTTTTTATTTTTCATAAAAAAATCACCCTACACTTTGATAAATGAAGGGTGAATGAATCAAATTAATTTGTTAATTAATCACTATTCTTTTTTGTTACTAAAAATAGTGTATCCCAATATTAGAGATACATTTTTAAAGTCAGAACTCCAAAACTTATTATCACTTAGTCCTCCTCTGGGTGTCCCATACCTAAATTCTACACTAAACTTATTTTTATACATATATCCCATTCCAAGCTTCCAATTTTCATCGGTGTTTAAATCAAAATTAAATCCACCATCTGTACTATCACTACTAATCGAACTTGACAATTCATATTCGAAAGCTAATAATACGTTAAAAAACAATTTGGAATGGTTATTAATATAGGAATAATATCGAATCCCTGTAGGAAATTCTATCGAAGTATATTCTACTTTAGCTGTCGCAAATCTTGGCACTATACTATTTGGTAAATAATTAAATTCTCTTTCTTCTTTATAAGATCTATAGGTAGGTTCGAATAACACCGACCATTTATTATTATTAAAGGGAAACACATACTCTAATTCCGCACCAAATCTAAAACCTAGCTTATTCCCAAAATCAAAATCTCTTGTATCGAAAGATATATTGTTGCTTATACCTAATGAAGAGTTTGTTACACCAGGCCTAATATTAATATTAAAAAATCCTCCTGCATTCTTTTTTTGATATTTGGTAAACTCTGAATTATTACATTCGTTATAAGTAACAAAAAAATTAATTAAGTCATTTTTTTTGTAGTCAACACTATTAAAATCTTTGATCGAAATATCTGAGCATTTTAGATTACTCCACAACTGTTCCTTATACCTGGTATTCTCGGTAAATTTATACTCTCTTACTTTATATTTTTTATAAACTAATTGTTCAACCTCTTTATCTTCTGTTTTATAAAAAAACCTTTCAAGGGATCCCGATTTGTATCCATAAAGATTAGCTTTGCCTTCTAGCAAAACTTTTAAAAATAGTTGTTCTTCTTTAAAAACAGGATTTTTATCATACCTCATTTTATTTATGTTATTGGTTGGTCTATCCATATCAACTTTAAACCTAATATATTTAGCCACTTTTTCTACCCCAAATTCTTTTATCGACGTTAGAATGCCTGTTTTTACATCGTCATTTTCATTTAGCTTATATTCGAATTTTGTTGGCGTATTGACCCAATCCAAATCTTTAATCAAACATTCTATTTTTTCTCCCTGGTTATTAACAACATAACCTTTTTTATAAGTGTTTTGTGCATATGCTTGTATACTTAGGATGGCTATTAAAATTGTAATTAGCTGTTTGCTCATTTTTGTTTCTTTGTTTTATATATAGATTAATAGTTTTTCTATTTATGTTATACGGGGTGCAAATGTTACCTAAAATTCTTAAATAAAATGTATTTATTCATTTTTTTCAATATACTATAGTATATACTGACATCATCACCAAATATGATGTTTACTATAATGTATAGTAACACAATAAATATTATCTCATTAAATGATTATTGGGTAAGTGATATAAACTGAATTCTAATTAGTAGTATATTAAATATGGCAAAAAAATGTCCAAAAAAAGTAGCATTCATAAAGTCTACTTAAAAAAAAGACTCACCAAATTTTATCAATAGCATTACTTGCGCTGCCAACCCGTATCAAATCCATCGATACTTATACTATTTTTTTCTTCCTGATATTTACGTAATCGATCTTTCCCTTGTTTTTCTGCCCAGGATTGTAACTGGGTTCTTTCTTCTTGAAATTCCATAAAAGGAACCGCATACCCACAAGATGTTTGTACTTTATTTATCTGCATCTTTATAATTTGCCGAGATCCTTCAATTTTAGGAAATTGATGGATATGTTCTTGATAAAACGAATCTTTTTCATGATAAATTTCAGCATTTCCGTATAACCTTAAAATCAACGGTTTTCCTTCGAAAGCACAAAACATAATCGTCATTCGCTTATTTTTAAGCAAATGCGCTGCGGTTTCATTACCACTTCCGGTTAGGTTAAGCCAAATAATCTGATTTGCATTAATCACCCTAAACGTATCCATTCCTTTTGGCGAGATATTTACACTTCCTTCTGTAGCAGCTGTTCCCACAAAAAAAATTTTTTGATTAGCAATAAACTCTTCTTGCTCTTTACTTATTTTGGTATACATTTTAGCCATAAGCCCTACTGTTTAATTTCTTAGAATTGTATTGATGCTAATACTTTATAAAAGTACGTAAAGCAACAGTTGTTCTGTAGTATATTTGCTTAAAATTTATTTCAATTACAATATACTACCCTTATATGTCAACATATATTTTTCAATCAGAGCGTTTAGGCTTTAGAAATTGGTCTCTAGATGATCTGGAAATCTTAAGTCAAATAAATAATGACGATGCTGTAATGGAATTTTTTCCGTTTAAACCCTCTCTAGAAGACACCAAAGCGTTTATAATCAGAATGCAAGAACAATACGCTCAAAAAGGATATTGTTATTTTGCAGTAGACATCATAGATACGAATGAATGTATCGGTTTTATCGGATTAAGTGAACAAACCTATTTAAAAGAGTTGGGTTCTTTTGTAGATATTGGTTGGAGGCTAAAAAAATCCATTTGGAATAAAGGATATGCTACAGAAGGTGCAAAAGCGTGCCTTGAGTATGGGTTCGATCAAATTGGGTTAGAATCTATTTATTCTATTGCCCCAGAGATAAATGTAAAGTCAGAATTAATCATGAAAAAAATTGGGATGCAACGCATCAAAACTTTTGAACATCCCAAACTGTTAAATGACACTCGTTTAAAAAACTGTGTGCTATACAAAACATTACCTTTAACAAAGTAATCGTTCCTAGCCTGTCTAATTAGTAGTAAAGACAAAAAATATAAACACCTCATTTATAGAAAAACCAGTATCTTGTAGCAACTACAAAAACATCATCAATGGCTTCAAGAATAAAAAAGACCGTATTCTCTTTTCTTCTATTGCTCTGTTGTATTCATGTATCATTTTCACAACAAAATGTTATTCATAATAAAATAAATACAGACATTTACAACACATTTTCTAAGGCATATCAAACGTTAGATTATGCCTTGTTCGCATCAATCCATAGCAAAAAAATGATTCGAATTGCTGGAGATGGAGGTACTATCAAAAATGCAACAGAGTATCTTAAAGGGTATGAAAAACGTTGGAGCGATCCTAAACGTACACCTGCATCTATCGATTTTAGACTATTCGAAAGAATAGTATCCGATTCACTGGTTTCTGATAGAGGAATATATAAAGTTTCTTATAAGGACAGTCTTCAAAATGTAAGACATTCTTATGGGCAATTTCATGTGTTGCTTCGGTTGATTAATAAAAGTTGGAAAATAACAATAGATTATGATTCTAACGAAAAAAATACCGTAAACGAAAAGAGCTATCTAAATGCCTTTGCTCTTTCTGAGCATACCAAGTACAGTAAAACTAAACACTAACAATCTAATGAGCTGGATTAAAGCAATATCATACAAAGAAGCAACCGGAGAGTTAAAGAGGATTTATGAGCGAATTAAAGGCCCTAATGATACTATTGATAATGTATTATCTATTCATAGCCTTAGACCTCATACACTTATTGGTCATATGGGCCTATATAAAAATGTATTGCATAACATAAACAATACGCTACCAAAATGGTACCTAGAAACATTGGGTGTTTATGTAAGCCACCTTAATCAATGTAGCTATTGTGTAGATCATCATTCTGCAGGATTGAAACGATTATTAAAAGACGACACTCGGTTTGAAGAAATTATTACTTGCCTACTAAATGATAAAACCGAACAACATTTTAAATATCAATATTTAGCTGGGTTGAAATATGCCAAGAAGCTTACTATAGCACATCACACCATAGTCGAGTCTGATATTTTTTATCTAAAAGAACAGGGGTTTAACGAAGGTGAAATCCTTGAAATCAATCAGGTGGTGAGTTATTTTAATTATGCAAACAGAACTGTGGTTGGACTAGGAGTTACTACGGAAGGTGATATCATAGGACTCTCTCCTAATGAAGATAGTGATGCAGAAAACTGGAATCATTCCTAACAACCTGTTTAGATTTTAATTTTTATACGATTTGCAAAACAAGAGCAATAAAAAAGTGTGATTATAACTAATCACACTTTTTAAATATATCGTATATAATATGTTTACGCTACAAACAAAGGCTTATCTGCCATCATTGCATTTACATCGTTTGCGATATCTTCTAATACTTCTTGGTTTTCTACATTGGTAATAACACGATCAATAAGTTCTACTATTGCAGACATATCATTCTCTTTAAGACCTCTTGTCGTTACTGCAGATACTCCTATACGTATCCCAGAAGTAACAAATGGTGACTTATCATCAAAAGGTACCATATTTTTATTTACAGTAATATCGGCAACGCCTAAAGCTTCTTCTGCCTGTTTACCGGTTACACCTTTGTTACGTAAGTCGATTAACATCATGTGGTTATCGGTTCCTCCAGAAATAACTTCGTAACCTTTATTTACAAAAGCATCTGCCATTACCGCTGCATTTTTCTTTACCTGTACCGTATAATGTAAAAACTCATCTGTTAAAGCCTCTCCAAAAGCAATACCTTTTGCTGCAATAATATGTTCTAACGGTCCACCTTGATTTCCAGGAAAAACAGCGCTATCAAAGATAGAAGACATCATGCGTTTCTTTCCGCTTTTTAGCGTAATACCAAATGGGTTTTCAAAATCTTCTCCCATTATTATAAGACCTCCTCTTGGACCTCTTAATGTTTTATGTGTAGTTGTAGTTACTACGTGGCAATGAGGTACTGGATCAGAAAGTAACCCTTTGGCTATTAAACCTGCTGGATGTGCGATATCTGCAAAAAGAATAGCTCCAACACTATCCGCAATTTCTCTAAATCTTTTATAATCTATTTCTCTAGAATAAGAAGATGCTCCTGCAATAATCATTTGAGGTTTTTCTGCAGTAGCTATTTCCTGAATTTTATCATAGTTTAAACGTCCCGTTTCTTTTTCTACGCCATAAAAAACAGGATTGTATAATTTACCAGAAAAATTAACTGGTGAACCATGAGTTAAATGGCCTCCGTGAGAAAGATCAAAACCTAATACTTTATCTCCTGGCTTAAGGCATGCATGGTATACTGCTGTATTTGCTTGTGAACCTGAATGAGGTTGCACATTGGCATACGCTGCACCAAACAATTCTTTTGCTCGATCAATAGCAATTTGTTCTATAACATCTACTACAGCACAGCCACCATAGTAACGTTTTCCAGGATATCCTTCGGCATACTTATTCGTTAGAACGGATCCCGCAGCCTCCATCACTTGTTCACTTACAAAGTTTTCTGAAGCAATAAGTTCTAATCCGTTTATCTGACGTTCTTTTTCGTCTTGAATTAAATCAAAAATTTGTTCGTCGCGTTGCATGAATTGATAATTTTTTAATAAAGGCGTAAAAATAGGAAATCCATTCTTTAAATCAACCTAAAAAAGCCCTAATTAATTAGAACTATTTCTTTGCTGCAAAAATATTGCTTTTCTACCAGTATATATCACAAATACCCTTAAAAAAAACCAACACATAGCACTGATATACAAGCTAATAAAAACATACGGGTTTCTGCTAAAAAAAATCTCTATATATTAATATTTCAGAACAATAATCATTCTTATCAATATTTTATGTATTTTTTATATAATTAAAAACCAATAACCGTTCGAAAATTATATATTTGGTTAAGAGAATTTACCCTAAACTTTATAAAAAAACAATAATGCCCATAACAGCAAATTATCCTAATAGAAAAACATGGATTGAAACTCCTCCTGTTACAGATTTCCCTATACAAAACATTCCTTTTGGTGTGTTTTTGACCAGAGATGACATTATTACAATAGGTACGCGTATTGGTAATACAGCCATTGATCTGGGCGCGCTTCATCAATTGGGTTATTTTGAAGGAATTCCGTTAACAGATGATATCTTCTTGCAAGACTCTCTAAATGATTTTATTTCAGACGGAAAAAAAACATGGAGATTGGTACGTAATAGAATTGCTGATATTTTTGACGCAGAAAATGATGCTTTAAAAAACAATGAAAAACATCGACAAGAAGTATTGTTTTCTCTCGATGAAATCGAAATGCAGCTTCCTGTAAGAATTGGTGATTATACTGATTTTTATAGCAGTATAGAACATGCTACCAATGTAGGTAAAATGTTTAGAGACCCAGAAAATGCTTTGCTTCCTAATTGGTTACATATGCCTGTTGGTTATCATGGGCGAAGTAGTTCTGTTATTCCGTCGGGTATTCCAGTTCATAGACCTCAGGGGCAAAAATTAATTAATGGTGCCCAAGACCCTATTTTTGGGCCATCGAGATTGGTTGATTTTGAATTAGAAATGGCATTTATCACAACAGATGCAAATCATCTTGGAGAACCCATCCCAATAGAAGAAGCAGAAGATTATATCTTTGGCCTTGTTTTGTTTAATGATTGGAGTGCCAGAGATATTCAAAAATGGGAATATGTTCCTCTTGGACCGTTCTTAGGAAAAAACTTTGCATCTTCTATCTCTCCTTGGATTGTTACTTTGGACGCATTAGAACCGTATAGAACTGCGGGTGTAAAACCATTAAAAAAACAACTACCATATTTACAATATAAAGGAAACCAAAGCTTCGATATTAAACTAGAGGTTGCCATTCAACCCGAGAAAGCTACGGAAACTATTGTCTCGAAAAGTAATTTTAAACATATGTATTGGACAATGGCACAGCAATTAACACATCATACAGTAAATGGATGCCCCGTTAATTCTGGAGACCTAATGGGCAGTGGGACTCTTTCTGGACCTACGCCAGACGCATATGGTTCTATGTTAGAATTAAGCTGGAGAGGAGAAAAGCCTGTACAACTTAATGAAGGAGGTGATAGAAAGTTTATCGAAGACAATGATACAGTAATTATGAGAGGATATTGTGAAAAAGAAGGTATCCGAATCGGTTTTGGAGAAGTATCTACAAAATTACTTCCCGTTTTCAAGAAATAATGTACGAATAAACTCACGCAGAAGCCTCGAAAAGATAAATTCGGGGTTTTTTTATTATCTTTTGGCATCAAAATTGTTTTTACGCTACCCAAACCTAAATAGAATTGACATGAAAAGACTACTACCCCTACTACTTATTGCTATTTTGATTCAATCGTGTAGCAGTGTTAAAAAAACTGAACAAGCCTTAAATACGGGCAACTATGATCAAGCTATTAATATTGCATTAAATAAGCTTAGAACTAATAAAGGTAGAAAAGGTAAGCAACCTTATATTCTTATGCTCGAGCAAGCTTATGGCAAAGTTGTGGATCGTGATAAAAACGCAGTTATCTACTTAGAAAAAGAAGGCAACCCAGCAAACCTGGAAAAAATGTATAATACATATGTGGCCTTAAAAAACAGACAAGAAAGAATCAAACCATTGCTCCCCCTTTATTTGACAGAAGAAGGGCGTAATGCTAATTTTTTAATGGACAATTATGACCAAAAAATCATAAATACTAAGGATAAACTTTCTGATTATCTTTATACCAATGCCAAAAACTTACTTTCATCTGCAACTCAAAAAAGAGATTACAGAGCGGTATATGATGACTTAATATATCTAGATAAGATAAACCCAGGGTATAGAAATATAAAAGGAATGCTAGAAGAGGCACACCATAAGGGTACTGATTTTGTAAAAGTATTGATGAAAAACAATACCGATGTTATCATTCCTAAAAGGTTAGAGAGCGACTTGCTTAATTTTGGCACCTACGGTCTTAACGATTTATGGACCGTATACCACAGTCAGCCACAACGATCTGTTTCTTACGACTATGCGATGGAGATAGCATTAAGAGAAATCAATATATCACCCGAACAAGTAAAAGAGCGACAACTAGAAAAAGAAAAGTTGGTAAAGGATGGTTGGGAATACCTGCTAGATGAAAATGATGAAATTGTTGTTGACGATAAGGGAGAAAAAGTTAAAGTTGATAAAATGGTAAAAGTACGTTGCCAATATTATGAGTTTACACAATTTAAAGCTACAAACGTTGTAGGTAACGTGCAGTACAGAAATTTAAGAACAAAACAACTTCTAGATGCTTTTCCTATTGCAAGTGAATATGTGTTTCAGCATATTTATGCAAACTACAATGGGGATAAAAGAGCACTCGAAGATGCTTTATTAGGATACTTGGGACAACGTGCAGTGCCGTTTCCTAGCAATGAACAAATGGTGTATGACTCTGGAGAAGATTTAAAATTGAAAATAAAAGGAATTATTACTAAATATCGATTTAGGTAGAGTTTTCTACTACCTGAACCTAACTATGTTATCAAAAGCACATGTATCCTCATAAAGTACATGTGTTTTTGATTATAGTATCTTATAATTCCTATATGCACTGCAACCTTTTGAGAGGTGGTGATGATAGTTATTATACTAATTGATGTATTACCTGTGGTGTAATCATACTATGCGATGCATGATGTACCGTTGTTCCATTTTTGATAATAATTAATTGTGGAGATTCATGAAACACCTGGAACCTTGCAGCTATTTCTGACGACACTTCTCTAAAACTTAATAAATCTAGATAATATAAATCAATGGCGCCCTCTGCAATGTCGTAACTACTTTCAAAATTCCGGATAACCATTCCACTGATCCCACAACGTGTAGAATGCTTAAAAATAACTTGAGGTCTCTTAGCTGAACTTTTGGCTATTTTATCCAGTTGTTCTATAGAAGTTAGCTTTTGCCACGGTAACGGTTGTTTCTCTTCTTTTGGTTTCTTCTGTTCTTTTTCTGTAGATCCAAACAATTTATCTAATAATCCCATTTTCTAATTCTTATATACGCAAACTTAAGCAATTGATTTTTGTTCTCTCCCATATTTATATGATATAAACAAGACTTGTACAATTCAATTTTGATGATTTTGCCATTTTATTAAAACATACTTTTTGAATTAGTCGTAGAAAATAATATTCTTAACAAAAGAAATAAAATATAGCCGTCACATAGCTGTAATATTCTATAAAAAAGCAAAATTGATTAACATTATTAAATTAAAGCTGTCATTTATAAAATAGAATAATTTGGTGGACTGAAGATTGAAAATAAACTTATTAAAGCGGCTGGAGTATTATTTTTGCTACATTGAAATTGTTGCATTCCAGAAGGAATCAACTACAAAAAGCAAGAGCAAATTCAGGGTTCTGGTCTATAGTTTTTAACTCCTGAAGCATATTTAGATTTTTTTAAGACATAAGAATATCTTAAATCTAGATCAAAAAAACTCATACCACTTTAAATATGCTTAATTTGTAGGCTTAAAAAAGAATTTCAGACAACACTAACGTCAAAACATCTAAAAACCTATGCAAACAAAAACTTATGAACTTTAAAACAATAGCATCTATGTTTGGGCTTACCTTACTTATTATTAGCTGTAAGAATACGTCAAAAGAAAAACACATCGAAGAAAATATTGATCAAAAAACTACTACTGTAGTGTTTAAAAACAAGGGACATGAACTAGTACATAACATGGTAGAAAAAGTAGGAAATTATAATAAACTACGTATCAAAAAAGACGTTATTTATAACTATACTTACACAACACCAGATAGTAAAAGTGATATATCTACTGAAAAGTACATATTTGACGGAGAACTTTCTTATGGCATATACAGGCAACACCAACGCACATTGCCCGAACTAATCGGAACAATGGAACAAGGATATGATGGTATCAACTATTGGTTAAAAATTGATGAAAAAGAAGTTTTGGATGAAGTAGCAGTTAATAGGGTAAAATTTAATAGGCCTACGAATTTTTATTGGTTCACAATGTTTCAAAAGTTGTTAGACCCTGGATTGCACTACGAATACTTAGGAAATAAAAAAATAAAAAATACAGATTTTGAAATAGTAAAAATATCTTTTGAAACTCAAAAAAATAAGCCTACCGATATTTATCAAATTTACATAAACAAGAAAACTGGTTTGGTGGATCAATTCTTGTTTACGGTTGCTGATTTTGGTGTAGTTGATACACCTTTTCTAATGCAAATAGAATATGAACAAATAGATAATTTTTTAATCCCAACCAAACGCAAGTATAAAAAATCGACCTGGAATGCTGATATAAATGACGAGCCCTGGATACTAGTAAATTGGACGGACATTAAGTTTAACAACAATCTGAAAAAAAAGGATTTTATTAAATAGCTTTTCTCATAATTTAGCTTTCCGAAAGACGTATAACACAAAAATATATGCTTGGTTTTGTTTAAAACATTTTTACTTTTTATATGAACTCATTTTTGTTTTTTATGTTAAAAAAAATTTTAAATAAATAATCCTCGGGGCAAGCACACGAGGCATTAAAATAATTTTAGCTGATTATTTTTTTTCAAAACCTTATACTCATCTTCAATCCCTTGATTTTTGACATACTTTGCTATCTTTTGTTCTGTACCATGTTGACCAACTGTATTAACAAAATAACCTTTGCCCCAAAATTCACCTCCCCACAATTGTTTTTTGACTTCAGGACAACGGAGAAAAACTTCTCGTGCTATCAAACTTTTTACAGTCGTAACAATTTTTGTAACACTAGTATGACGGAACACTCTGTATTAAAAAATGAACATGATTCTTATCTGTACCTATCTCTAAAAAATGAATTTCATATCTATAACTTATCTCTTCACAAACTTCAACTAAAACATTATCTACCGAATCAGTCAATACAACTCTCCTATATTTTGCACTACTCACCAAGTGATACAGCAAAACTGTAACATTATGACTCTTATGGATATATTTACTATTTTGTGACATCGAGTCACAAAATAGTAATAATTAACGAGGCAAGGCTCGAGGTATTAAACCTGAAAGCGAATAAAAAGAACACTCCTATTTGTATATTGCTTAATAAACAAAGAAAGAGTTACAAAATAGCTATGAAAACCGAAATAGTAAACAGAATAAAAGAGTTAGGCGGAACTTTTACCAAAGGAAACTCATTACAGGAAACCTTAAAAGGTATAGAGTTTACACATCCATTATATCCGCATGAACTTTGGGGGCATGAACTGTATGGGATAGATGAATTTTACAATAAAAACAATAAGTTGTTTAAAAAAGACAAAGAGGCTTTTTACAAAAATTTGCTGGCCCATTTTTTTTCTGATCAAACACCTCCTTACGGTCAGGCTTTTTATAAAAAAAGATTATTTACACCATTAACAAAAGGAACCGAAGATCATGACGAGTGGGGTGCTGATTTTGAGGATGAAGAAATGACCAACTTAAGTGAAGTAAAAAAGATTGTTGGTAACGGAAAATTAGAGTTTATGGAGATTGCTTATTCGTATGGTTTTCCTGATGGATATTATATTTGTTTATCTGACCCAAATCCCGAAAACCCCACTGTGTTTGGGACCGATCATGAGGTTTATTTTTATGAAATATCGAATGAAGGGACTTTTGAAGATTTTTTACAACAATTTTATACAAAAAGCGAATTTTTAGAAGTGGTAAAAAAATATATTGATAGTAAATCGTAGTATAAAATGGTTCGAACATATAGATAGAAACTTTTTTTAAAAAAGGTAAGTTTGGCGTATTAGAGATGTAACAATAGAAGAGTTTTATTAATAATCAGTTATTCTCCGTATATTCCAAAACGGGCATTTTTTATGAGTGAAGAAATAATTACTAGTAACGCAGACATAAAAAATTTCACTCGCTACTCTAAAAATTCATAGTTGTGTTTAATAAATACACCTTTTATCATGCAAAAAAAACTCTTCACAATCGTATTGTTTGTTCTTTCTTTCTCGCTAATGTCACAGAAAAAAAATAACGATACGCAATCGGTCATTACTACTATTGAAAATTATTTTTATGGGTATATAGAACGAGATATTGATAAGTTAAATACTGCCTTTGACATTGAAAACGGAACCATGAAAATTATGTCTAAAGATAAAGATGGAAAAGAGAGTTTCCAGAACGAATATTTCAAAAACATTATTCCAAAATGGGCAACCAAGGATGCCATGTCTCCCGAAACATTAAAAAAATGTTCCTTAAAAATTTTAAATCTGGACATTACAGAAGATACTATGGGAGTAGCCAAAATCGAGATGAAGCTTGGTAAAGCAACCTATATTGATATGCTCTGTTTACAAAAACTAAATGGAGATTGGAAAATTACCAATAAGTTCTATTTAGCCAAATAAAAATAATACTAGCACAACTATTAAAGATATATTGCTAAGACATGAGTAAAAATCAAAAAAACATACTTATTGCTGCTCTAATTCCAACATTATATGCAATAATTTTAAGATTGACTTTTGGAATAAAAGACTGGTATGAACTATTTTCTGTCATGTCTGTCACCTTTCTTTTTCTACTTCCTACAATCGTAGGGGCATTAACAGTATACTTTTTAGACAAAGACAAAGTAAAAAAATTAGGGTATCGAATTCTCTTTCCATGGATTCCGGTAATTTTATTTCTAATTATTACACTTATATTCGCTATAGAAGGGTGGGCTTGTTGGTTAATGATTCTTCCCGTATTTTTAATTGCAGCATCTATTGGTGGTTTAGTTGGTGGTTACTTAAAGCTAAAAAAACGAAATGATAGGTTAAACATTTCTGTACTAATGTTACTGCCATTTTTACTATCACCCATTGAGCAATTGATTGAAAAAATCCCAGGGACTTACACAGCCAATACTCATATCGATATTAATGCATCTGCAGATAAAATTTGGGAGAACGTAACACGTGTAAAAACCATAGAAGAAAATGAGGATACAGGATATTTAACTTCATTTTTAGGGTTTCCAAGACCTCTAAGGGCTGAGCTCAATTTTAATGGTGTAGGAGCTTATAGAGAAGCTATTTTCACCAATGGACTTATTTTTAGAGAAACCGTAACAGAATATGAGGAGAAGAAAAAGATGGTATTTTCGATTAAAGCTAATACCTATGAAATTCCATCTACAACTTTGGATGAGCACATTTTAATTGGAGGAGCATATTTTGACGTTTTAAAAGGTACCTATGAACTTGAGAAAATTGACGAAAGAAAATATCGGTTGCACTTATATAGTAAATTTAAAATGAATACGACTTTTAATTTTTATGCCGGTTGGTGGGGAAAACTTATTATGAAAGATATTCAAAATAATATTTTAAAAGTTGAAAAAAAACGTGCCGAAGAGTAAAATATACATTTAGCACCCGTTTCAATCAATTAACAAAACATGAATAATGAAACAAAGTATTTCTTACTACATTACCTTATTCGTTATTAAGTTAAAGGGTATAAAAAAAGAGTTTAGTAAAGATCCAATCGATTTCAAAAAAATAAGAAAAGCCGATATTCACTCTCCCAAAGGCTCTTTTTTTAGAAAAAAAAAGACTTATAGTTTTAAAATTGCCACCTCTTTAATTACAGAGGTAAAGCCCACTCAAACCTCTAATAATTTATTGATTTTTATTCATGGTGGCGCTTTTATTTCTGGTCCTGCGCAACATCATTGGGATACCGCAAAAGAGATTCTTAAACAAACAAATCATACCATTTGGATATGTGATTACCCAAAAGCTCCCGAAAATAAAATCTCGGTAATATCCCAAAACATTGATTTAATATATGATACTGCTCTAGAAAAGTATCAATCAAAGCAAATTACACTTTTGGGTGATTCTGTAGGAGGTACTTTGGTTACTGCTCTTACACAACGATTAATTCATAAAAACATAGAATTACCTAGTAAAATTATTCTTGTTTCTCCTGTAATGGATGCTACCATGTCGAATCCCGAAATAGACAAAATTGATCCAATTGATCCTATGTTGTCAAAAACAGGGGTGCTAAGTGCTAAAAAAATGTGTGCAGAGAACAACGAACTAAAAAATACAATGCTATCTCCCCTGTATGGTAGTTTCGAAAAATTTCCTGTAACCATCTTATTTTTAGCAGAAAATGACATCACGTATCCAGATCAACAATTAGCAGTTCAAAAATTAAGTAAAACCCAAACAACTATTAAAGTAATTGAGGGAGAAAAAATGCCTCATATCTGGCCTTTTCTGCCGGTTATGAAAGAAGCCAAAACGGCATTGCATAAAATAATACACATTTTAAATAACTAGCTCAAAAATAACACTTACAGTAGTAGAAAATTTTAAAACCATGGATCAAATTATAATTGATATAATAGATAGGGATTTTAATTTGGCAGAGAAAGAATTAGTCATTAATGAGCTTTTATCAATTGATCTCAGCCATGTAATGGCAGCATCAGAATATAATTTAAAAAACACAAGGTTAGCTATTTTGAAACTAGCCAAAGGTGAGTTAAGTGAAGTCATTGAATTAACCAAAAGAGCCAAAATCGATTTTCGCGATGTTATCATGTGGGCTATGCAAGAAAAGTAAATCACTTATAAATTAGGTTAAAAAACTCTATACAAAGTGGTTACAATGATACCTTTACCTCCATTTAATGTAACTGACACAAGTTGTTTTTCTTCTTTTACTTCAAAATTAAATGGTGGCGCCAATAAGTTGATCCCACTTTGTTTTTTTAGTCGAATCCCCTGCCCCGAAATAATTTCTTTATTGGGTATAAAATCTCCTTCAGGCAAATGCTCTGTTAAAACAACGTACTTAAAATTAGTTAGTTTACTCACAATGCGTTGTACCTCATCATTGGACAAATGCTGTAACACCTGCCTTATGAGGGCACAATCCCCAGAAGGTAAATCATCTGTAGCGATATCCAAACAATAAAACTCTAAATTTTCTTCTTTAAACTTTTCTTTATTATATGAGATAAGACCTTCTACAATATCTACAGCAATATACTTTTGGGTATGTTGTACCAACTCTTTTCCCACATTAAAATCTCCACAACCTAAATCACATACTACAAGAGGAGTGGTAAAAGATGTCAAAAACGATATTAATGTATCTATATAAGGAGTTACTATTTCTGGATGATGTGACCCTGTACCTGAATAAAATTTGAAAGTATCACCTCCCCAAAGGTTCATTTCATAGACCTGCTCCATGGCTTCTTTGGTGGGCCATGGTTTTTTTATTCTTTTGGTTTCACTTTCTTTCTTGGTCATAGACATATTGTTAATTCATAAAAACAAATAGAATACTATTACACATATAGATGAGTAGCTAATTAAAGTTACAAAAGTATATGCCAATACAGTTATATTTGCAAACTTCTCTAAAAACATAATGTAAAATGGAAAAAACTTTGTACAATTTAACCAAAGATGATTGGAATACGCTTTTCCCGATCGAATTAGTTGACCATAATCCAGCATGGAAAAATAGGTACAATGATGAAAAAGAACGCATTCTTAAAAAAGTAGGTAATCAAACAATCATTCGTATAGAACATTTTGGAAGCTCATCAATACCTTCGATCAAATCAAAACCGTACATCGATTTAATGATTGAAATTCCGAAACAACTACTATTTAACGAAGAGCTAGTAGCTCAATTTACCGAATTAGGTTATGCGCATTTTGTAGTTCCAGAACGAGAGAATATTGCATCATACTCATCTTTTGGAAAAGGATATCGTTTTGATGGTAAAAAGGAACAGATTTTTCATATTCATATGTGCCCAAAAGATAATGCAATGTGGAAACAAATTGATTTCAGAGATTTTTTGAATTCTAATCTGGAGCGAGCAAAACAGTATGAAAATCTAAAAGTTGAATTAGCTACAAAACACAAAAACGATAGAGGTGCATATGTCTTGGGAAAAACCAATTTCGTAAATGAAACATTAGATATTATTCAAAGAAAATCCAACTCATAACATTTAAAGATTTTAATACTATATCAAAATATAGAACAAAAGACATTTTGTAGAATAACACAGGGGTTATACATCTCTGGGGTATATCTATTTTCACACTATTACATCATTCTGAAGTATTCCTATAAACGATACACTATTAACAGTTTAACGCAACCATATTCAATGTTTGATATCAATACTATACAACATAAAACTGATTCAAATGAAAAAAATAGCCTTACTATGTAGTTTAATTGGTGTACTTTATTCTTGTAAAAACGATGATAACAATACCGAAACCCCAAATACTGATTTAATTGGTAACTGGAGATTAATAGAAACTTTAATTGACCCAGGAGATGGTAGCGGAACTTTCACCGCTGTAGAAAGTGATAAGATCATAACATTTCATGAAGATGGTAAAATTACATCTAATGGATCGTTATGCGATGTATCCATAGAAACAAATACCCCTACTTCTGGCACTTATTCGAAAACAGACGCTACTTTTAATTCCAAGGATTGTCACAACGGTGACCATACTTACAATTTTAAACATGAAGGATTAACATTGATAGTAGAGTTTCCCTGCTTCGAGCCTTGCAAAGAAAAATATACTAAGTAGTAAAAGTAGATTTTATAATAAAGACAGGTTATCGCCAATGCATTAATCTTATTTTTAGCTTGAATTATGTATAACAAATAGCTCTCTAAACAATGAATTTTACAACAGAAGAATTACTAGAAATAGAAAAGCAACTATCGTACCCAGAAGGTGAATCGGGGTTAAAAATGGCCGAAAACATGAACGAATCTAATATCCAAATGACGATATCAGCCATCGATTCATTACATATTGCAGATGGTAATGTTCTTTTAGAAATCGGTCATGGTAACTGTGGGCACCTGGATAAAATATTCGATATCTCCAAAAACATTCAATACACTGGACTCGAAATATCCAGTACGATGAAAAATGAAGCAGAAAGACGTAATAGAGAACTTATAAAAGAATATGACATTAACTTTCTATTATATGATGGTATACAGCTTCCTTTCTCTAATGATTCTATAGACAAAATATTTACAGTGAATACTCTCTATTTTTGGAAAAACCCAACCCATTTTTTAAATGAAATTTATAGAGTCCTAAGAATAGGTGGTCAGCTTGTTTTAACTTTTGCACAAAAAGAGTTTATGAAAAAACTACCATTTGTAAAAGATAAGTTTTGCCTGTATAACAACAAGGATATTATTAACCTTACGAACACCACTAACTTTCAGATAACAGAGTTTATTGATAAAAAAGACATCGTAAAAAGTAAGTCAGGAGATGTAGTAGAAAGAGAATATACAGTTGTTAAAATGACAAAATCATAACTATTACAATCGACCTTATACCTGTTTTTATCAAATAAACCATATCGTACCCATAACAGACGCCTGCAACTATAATTTTCTTTACAATTTGTGTAACTTTTTTGATTACAACTACACCTATTTTAATACATCATCAAAATAAACAAATCAAGTGCGCGCAATTATATATACCCGTTATGGCCCACCAGAGGTACTACGCCTTAGCGAAGTAGAACAACCTGTACCAAAAGATGATCAGGTATTAATTAAAATACACGCAGTGGCTGTAAACACAGGGGATTGTGAGCTTAGAAGTCCTAAAATCCCAAATACAATATGGCTTATAGTTCGGTTATATTTTGGGCTTCTAAAACCTAGAAAAAAAATACTGGGAGCCTATCTGTCGGGTGAGGTAGTGCAAACCGGAAAATTGGTAAAAAGATTTAAAAAAGGAGACTCTATTTTTGCTTGTAGTGGTCCTGTTTTTGGAGGGTATGCAGAATATATATGTCTAAATGAAGAAAAAGCAATCGCTATAAAACCAACGAACCTATCTTTTGAAGAAGCTGCTACAATCCCATTAGGACTTGATGCATTGCATTTTTTACGGAAAATCAACATTCAAAAAGGACAAAAAGTATTAATAAATGGTGCCGGTGGTGGTATTGGAACCATTGCTGTACAGCTTGCCAAACATTTTGGAGCAGAAGTAACTGCTGTAGATAGCACGCAAAAATTGAACATGTTAGAATCAATAGGAGCCGATTACACTATCGATTATACTAAAGAGGACTTTGCAAAAAAAAATAAAACCTATGATATTATCTTTGACCTGATAGGTAAAAGGGCCTACAACCGATGTATTAGATCGTTAAAAACCAATGGGTACTATCTATTAGCTAATCCCGATGGGCTGTCTCAAATGTTACGAGGTGTATGGACTTCTTTGGTAACTAATAAAAAAGTAATTTCACAATTTGCAGATGCAAAACATGAAGATCTAGTTTTTCTTAAAGAGCTAATTGAAGAAAGAAAGCTAAAAGCTGTCATAGATAAAACCTACTCATTAGACCAGGTAGTCGCTGCCCACAAATACGTAGAATCAGGACAAAAAAAAGGAAACGTAGTATTATCATTAAGAGAATAGAAGAAAAAAATATAAAATTTTCTCTCCTTTTTCTTAATGCAAAACCTTTGTACAATTAAAGATTGAAATGAAATTTAAAAGTAGAAAGGATATATTATTTTTTAGTGTATTTTATGGGTTCATTAGTTTTTTTATCGGAATGTTTATTCTTGATATCACAAATAATGGTCTTGAAAAAGACGATGGTATCGTATATTTGGTTATTTTGGCAGTATTAGTGCTTTTGATCTGGATGTATCATGGCACAACGTATGAGTTAACAGAAAATTATTTGAAGTATAAAAGCGGACCAATTAGTGGTAAAGTTGAGCTACATAAAATAACAAAAATAATTCAGCGAAAAACGCTTTGGGTCGGTCTTAAACCTGCAACTGCCAAAAATGGACTGATCATAATGTATGAAAAATACAGCAAATTGTATATCAGTCCTAAAACAAACGAAACATTTCTAAAACAAACTGAATAACAAAATAGAAATAGAATAACAGTACCGAAATCATGAAAAAACTAATCATTCTTACCTTTATATTACTCTATTCCTCTTCTTCTATTGGGCAAGTGGACGATAAATATACCGAAACATTAAAAACAATGTTTAAAGTGGCGGGCACACAAGAAACCTATAAAACAGTTATTAACCAGATGCTTAATTTGTTTAAGAAACAATACCCTAGCGTAGATGAAAAAATATGGAATGAACTAGAAGAAGAATTTTCTAAGAACTCTATGAATGAACTGGTTCATATGATAAGTCCAGTATATGCCAAATACCTTAGTCATGATGAATTGAAGCAACTAATCACATTTTATACCTCTCCCCTAGGACAAAAAGTCTCTAAAAGTACTCCTTTAATTACTCAGGAATCTATGCAAATAGGGCAAGAATGGGGAAGAAAGATAGGCCAAGAGTTTACAGAAAGAATGAAAAAAGAAGGGTATTAGACCTTTTTTCTTTGGAAACACTAAATAGTAACCTTTCTATTTCAAATTCATGTAACTCTATAAACTAGCACGTTAACATCTAGTTAAAACCACATTTCATAATCATGGTTTATAATATATTTTGATATTATTGATAAATCAAATAAAAAGATGGGGGATAAAAACTGGTTACTAGAAGCGATTAATACAATAGCTGCAGATTATAATAGATCATCAGACACACATTTAATAAAATTAAACTTACCATATTTTAGTGAAGTAGATATCTATCTCAAAGACGAATCTACACACCCTACTGGGAGTCTTAAACATAGGTTAGCCAGGTCGTTATTTTTATATGGCCTTTGCAATGGTCATATCAATGCACAAACCACAATTATCGAAGCCTCATCTGGAAGTACCGCTATTTCTGAATCGTATTTTGCTCGGTTACTAGGATTACCCTTTATTGCAGTTGTTCCAGAGACAACGACAACAGAAAAAATTAAACTGATAGAGTTTTATGGCGGAAACTGTATTAAAGTACCTTCTAAAGAAATCTATCAAAAAGCAGAAACATTGGCTTTAGAAAAAAACGGGTATTATATGGATCAATTTACCTATGCAGAAAGAGCTACCGATTGGAGGGGTAACAATAATATTGCCGAAAGCATATTTGAACAAATGGCCAGAGAACGTTACGCTATACCCAGTTGGATTGTGGTGGGTGCTGGAACCGGAGGAACTTCTGCTACCATAGGTAGATATATACGATATAGTCCCCAGTATAATATGCATACTCAACTGGCGGTGGTAGACCCCGAGAACTCTGTTTTCTTTGACTATTACCATAACCGTAACAAACATATCACCTCAGATATCGGATCACGTATCGAAGGTATCGGGAGACCTAGAGTAGAACCTTCTTTTCAGCCAGATGTAATTGATAAAATGATTCAAGTTCCCGATGCAGCTTCTATTGCAACCATTCGATGGTTGGAAACTATTTTAGGACGTAAATGTGGAGGGTCCACCGGTACCAACATGTATGCTACTCTACAGTTAGCTCAAACTATGAAAGAAAATAACCAATCAGGAAGTATCGTAACCATGATATGTGATAGCGGAGAACGATATATCAATACCTACTATAATGACCAATGGGTAAAAAAACAAGGTATGCTATTGGATGATTTGACTAAAGAACTAAATAAGTACTACTAATTTGAGATAAGAAAATGCTAAAAAACAGGGTATTTGTTTTAATTAGAATTCGTAAACACAATATTTAAAAACAAAGAAACTTTAGTAAGTTTTTTGTCTAAGTATCATACTCTCTCTTTAGCAATAACTACAAAAAACTACACTTTTCGGGTGGGAAATCATCTGTTTTAATCCTCTACTTTTACAGCTTAAAAAGTATAATCATACCATTTGATTCATTCTGCATCCTGCACTAATTCTTGTATTAGGCATTTGTAGCGATGGATTAATGAATTCAAAAAAAGCTCAAACAAGTGGAAAAACAAATTACTATCAAAAATGATTACAATTCTTTAGATAAGATTCTTGAATTTGTAAAAAACGAAAGCTCTTACGAATGTTCGAAAGACTATGATAAATGGGATATGAGAACAGATACTAATGGTCAAATGGAAACATGCGTAGTTATTAAAAAAAACGCATTACATGGGGTAAAAGTATATTTACCTCATGAGAAATCACTAAAAATGACCCATATTGTTCCCAATGTGATAATGAATGCTTACCTTGGTAAAAATCAACAAAGACATAGAAGGATCGATGAAATCGTTATTGGTAAAATCAAAGACCTTTTACTCTTAAGTTCGCAAAAAAAAGCATTTAAAGAATTCGAAGAACTATTTAAAAAAATTGAAATCGTATAATGAAATTTATCTACACGCTAACTTTAGTATTATTCTTTTCAATCACTTCTCAAAGTTTTTCCCAAGAAACAAATTGGATAAAAACAGAAGGGGAAATTATAGAAATTTCAATAAAAAGAAATCGTAAAACAAAAGAATTTGCTCTTATAAAGTTTAAACTTGAAGACGGAACAGAACAATTAGGGTCTGCAGAGCTATTTAGAGTTCCGTTTATTGGCAGTATGAAATCTGTGGGTGATCAAATTACTATACATTATGATCAAAGTAATCCAGCTATTGTAAAAACGGTAATAGGTAGTTTTTTATCGCAATATGGGTTATACATTTTAATCTTTCTTGGGGTTATATTTTCGATAAAGTCATTTTTAAATAAAAGAAAGCATTCGTAAAAACATAAAAAAACACTTCAAAAGCATATAGGTAACAGAAAATTATATGCTATAGTATTAAATACATTATAATATCTGTTACCTATACATAAAATTATCTGGAAAAAAGTAGAGGGTTGTTTCATATAAATAAGCCATAAAATGGGTTTATAATATCCCCAATACTTCCTCTCATAGACTTTTAATATTTCTCCTTATTTTTATTTCCGAAAACACTTCTAATGTACTATTGTGATAAAATTAAGGAAACTTGAACTTGATGATCTTGAAGAATATAAATTTTGGAAACTTCCTCATCATAAATACCATTCATTTAACGGTCCCTATTTTGAAAAAGATTCTGAAAAAGATATAGAAGAACAAATACAACAATTAAGAGCAGAATTACTTCAGGGAAAAACTGTTTTAGAACACAAAAGAATCATTTCTAATGCCCAAAATGAAATTATTGGAGAGGTTAGTTGGTATTGGCGATCTAAAGAAACCCATTGGCTCGAAATTGGAATTGCTATTTTCAATGAAAAATTTTGGAATAAAGGAATTGGGCAGATTGCTCTTACACAATGGATCGATAAAATATTTGATGAGAAAAAAGAAATCATACGACTAGGCATTAGTACCTGGTCTGGTAACTTTGGGATGATTAAACTTGCAGAAAAGCTTGGAATGAAAAAAGAAGCCTGTTATAGAAAAGCAAGAATAATTGATGGTAAATACTACGATTCTATAAGCTATGGGATCTTAAAAAGTGAATGGTAATAAACCTTTTATAGTTTAATAAAAAAACAAAAATATCCGATAGAAAATAAATTAAAATATATCAATATGGATTCACTTAATTAGTTGTTAAACTAAAAATAAATTATAATTTTCCTATTACTTATTGTTAGCTTAGGCTAAAAATTACAACAAACTCAGAAACATAAATTATTGACTTAAAAAACCATTAAAATGAGCACAATTAGATTAGGTGATGAAGCACCAAATTTCACAACACAATCAACAGAGGGAGAAATTAATTTTCATGAGTGGCTTGGTGATAGCTGGGGTATTTTATTCTCTCACCCTGCAGATTATACTCCTGTTTGCACTACAGAACTAGGTACAGTAGCAAAATATAAAGATGAATTTGCTAAAAGAAATGTAAAAGTAGCCGCTCTTAGTGTTGATGGATTAGAATCACATAGAGGTTGGATACATGACATTAACGAAACGCAAAGCACAACGGTTAACTTTCCTATTATTGCCGATGAAGACAGAAAAGTATCTACCTTATATGATATGATTCATCCCAACTCTGATGATAAGTTAACAGTAAGGTCTGTATTTGTGATAGGAGCTGATAAAAAAGTTAAATTAATTATTACTTATCCAGCCTCAACAGGTAGAAACTTTGATGAATTATTACGAGTTATTGATTCTTTACAATTAACTGCGTATCATAAAGTAGCAACTCCTGCCAATTGGAATAATGGTGATGACTGTGTTATTGTTCCTTCAGTTAAAAATGAAGAAATTGCAACCTTATTTCCAAAGGGACATACTGAAGTAAAACCATATTTAAGATTAACACCACAACCCAACTTAAATTAGGTATTGGTACAATCGTATCAAAAAGAGGCTGTCTAAAAAGATTTAGACAGCCTCTTTTATGATAATAACAAACTATAAAAGCTATCTGGTAATTTTTTTTAAGTAAATTTACAAGACCCCTAAAGATAAAATTAACATAAACCCATTACATACAACTACACACAAATAATAATTAAATAATGTAACGTTTATGAAAAAATTAATCGCAGAATTTATTGGAACCCTTTGGTTAGTTCTAGGTGGATGTGGAAGCGCTGTACTTGCCGCTGCATATCCCGAATTAGGAATTGGTTTTACCGGAGTTGCACTGGCTTTTGGTCTTACCGTAGTTACCATGGCATATGCTATTGGTCATATTTCTGGATGTCATTTAAACCCTGCCGTATCTATTGGATTATGGATCGGAGGTCGCTTTGACAAAAAAGACTTACTGCCTTATATTGCTGCTCAAATTGTAGGAGGAATAGCAGGTGCTGGTATTCTGTATGTAATAGCCACAGGAAAAGCTGGTTTTGAAATAGGTGGTTTTGCCGCAAACGGATATGGAGCACATTCTCCCGGAGGATATTCTATGTTAGCTGCATTAGTTACAGAAATTGTAATGACCTTTATGTTTTTAATAATCATCTTAGGAGCTACACATTCTAAAGCACCTAAAGGATTTGCTGGTCTTGCAATAGGATTAGGGTTAACCTTAATACATTTGATTAGCATCCCTGTTACCAATACTTCAGTAAATCCTGCAAGAAGTACCAGCCAAGCCTTGTTTGTTGGTGATTGGGCATTAGAACAATTATGGCTGTTTTGGATTGCACCTATTATAGGAGCAATTTTGGCCGGAATTGTTTATAAATTTATCGCTTCAGGGAGTGAAGAATAATTTGCTAATGCAATGATCAAAATAAGATACTAACCTCAAAAGAATATTCATTTTTTTGAGGTTAGTTGTTTAAGAAAAATATTTCTTTAGTAAAATAGATAGATGTGATGATTTCTCTTAATGCTATACCTAACAAAAACAAGTCAAAAAGACATGAATACCTAATAAAATTAAGACATTTTGACACTAAAGCTCACTAGGAATATTATTTGATTCAGATTTGTAAACCGCAAAATAACCGTAAATGAATTTTAATAATTTCACTATAAAATCACAAGAAGCAATACAGCAGGCACAACAACTTGCTCAGGGCTTTGGACATCAACAAATAGAAAATGAACATATATTTAAAGCTATATTTACTGTAGACGAAAATGTACTGCCTTTTCTATTAAAAAAGTTGAATGTAAATATTTCTTTATTACAACAAGTATTAGATAGTACACTTAAAAGTTTTCCAATAGTATCTGGAGGAGAAACACAACTATCGAGAGAAGCTGGTAAATCATTAAATGAAGCTAGCCTTATTGCAAAAAAAATGAATGATGAATATGTTTCTATAGAACATCTTGTTATTGCAATTTTCAAATCTAAAAGTAAAATATCACAGATACTTAAGGATCAAGGAGTCACAGAAAAACATCTTACCGAAGCGATTCATGAAATTCGAAATGGAGAAAGAGTAACTTCACAAAGTGCAGAAGACACTTATCAATCATTAAGTAAGTACGCCAAGAACCTTAATGAAATGGCCGAAAACGGTAAATTAGATCCTGTAATAGGTCGTGATGAAGAAATTAGACGCGTATTACAAATTTTATCACGTCGTACCAAAAACAATCCCATGCTGGTAGGAGAACCTGGTGTTGGTAAAACTGCAATTGCAGAAGGTCTGGCACATAGAATTATTGCTGGGGATATTCCTGAAAACCTTAAAAACAAACAAGTTTTTTCTTTGGATATGGGAGCCTTGATTGCAGGTGCCAAATTTAAAGGAGAGTTTGAAGAAAGACTTAAATCTGTTGTAAAAGAAGTAACATCTAGCGATGGAGACATTGTATTGTTTATAGACGAAATACATACATTAGTAGGTGCAGGAGGTGGACAAGGAGCCATGGATGCCGCCAATATATTAAAACCTGCATTAGCAAGGGGTGAACTACGTGCTATTGGCGCTACCACTTTAGATGAATATCAAAAATACTTTGAAAAAGATAAAGCATTAGAAAGACGTTTTCAAAAAGTAGTAATTGATGAGCCCGATACAGAAAGTGCTATATCTATCCTAAGAGGTATTAAAGGTAATTATGAGACTCATCATAAGGTACGCATAAAGGATGAAGCAATTATTGCCGCTGTAGAGTTATCACAGCGATATATTACCAATCGCTATTTACCAGATAAAGCGATAGATCTTATTGATGAAGCAGCTTCTAAATTACGAATGGAAATCAACTCGAAACCAGAAGAGCTAGATGTATTGGATAGAAAGATAATGCAACTAGAAATCGAGATTGAAGCTATAAAAAGAGAAAATGATGAAGCAAAACTAAAAATACTAAATGCTGATCTTGCCAATATTAAGGAAGATAGAAATGAGATTTATTCGCAATGGCAAAGTGAAAAAGAAGTAGTAGATGCGATCCAAAATACCAAAACGAATATTGAAGAATACAAGCTCGAGGCCGAACGTGCAGAACGAAACGGAGATTATGGCAAAGTCGCCGAATTGCGCTATGGAAAAATAAAAGACGCACAGGAAAAGCTTGATAGTTTACAAAAACAATTAAGTGAACAACAGAATAAATCTTCATTAATTAAAGAAGAAGTTACCAATGATGATATCGCAGAAGTTATTGCTAAATGGACAGGTATACCTGTTACCAAAATGCTTCAAAGTGAGCGCGAAAAATTATTGGTATTAGAAAAAGAGCTTCAAAAACGTGTTGTTGGTCAAACAGAAGCAATAGAAGCAGTGAGTGATGCTGTAAGAAGAAGCAGAGCAGGTTTACAGGATCAGAAAAAACCCATTGGTTCTTTCTTATTCCTGGGGACCACAGGAGTTGGTAAAACAGAATTAGCAAAAGCTTTGGCTGATTATCTTTTTAATGATGAAAATGCGATCACAAGAATTGACATGAGCGAATACCAAGAAAGACATTCTGTAAGTAGGTTGATGGGGGCACCTCCGGGATATGTAGGATATGAAGAAGGAGGTCAATTAACAGAAGCTGTACGAAGAAAACCATATTCTGTTGTACTTCTAGATGAAATAGAAAAAGCACATCCAGATACATTTAATGTTCTTTTACAAGTATTGGACGAAGGAAGATTGACCGATAACAAAGGAAGAACGGCAGATTTTAGAAATGCCATTATCATCATGACCAGTAACATGGGAAGCCATATTATCCAGGACAAATTTGAAAATATTAAGGATATGGATACGGCTATGGAAGCTGCAAAAGTTGATGTATTAGGATTATTAAAACAATCTGTTCGTCCAGAGTTTCTAAACAGGATCGACGATATTATAATGTTTACACCGCTTACAAAAACTAATATCATAGAAATTGTCAGACTGCAACTAAAACATGTTGGCGACATGTTAGCAGATCAACATATCAAACTAAATGCTACAGAAGAAGCCATTAATTACCTTTCTGAAAAAGGGTTTCAGCCAGAGTTTGGTGCCAGACCCGTAAAACGAACTATTCAAAAAGAAGTACTTAATAAACTTTCTAAAGAGATTCTAGCAGGTAAAATTTCTACAAATAAATCTATTTTATTAGATGAATTTGATAACAATCTGGTTTTCAGAAATCAGGAAGACTTGGTTTCTTAATACATATAATCCAGTTTAAAACATAAAATAGGTAGTCTTTTTTAAATAAAATCGACTGCCTATTTTTTTGTAAACAAAAAATACCACACCACACACGGTCAAACATCTCTAAAAATACGGTTTTACCTCACGTATTAACGATTTTATTCCTACAATGGTTAATAACTTACTGTGTAATACATCGCGATTTTAAGTACATTTCCGCCGAAATGAAACCGATATTTCTAACCATTATTCTTTTAACCTCCTCTTTCTCTTTCTGCCAAAACAAAAAGGAGATTTTATCCGATATTCATAACAAATATCAGGTAATAAAAGAATTAATGAGCAAGGATGCTTTAAGACAATACAATACCGGATACACTTTCAATATTTCTTATAAAAAAAGCCCATTAACCTTTTATTATAATGGAAACGAGCTAAAGTATATAGAACATATATATACTTGGGGGCATACAACTTATAAGGATGAGTTTTATGTCTGGGATGATCAGTTGTTTTTTCAGTACACAACACAAGTTATCAGATATAAAGACTATAGAAAAAAAGGGGTTATCAAAAGCGATGTAAAAAACATTACATTGACACTTGAGGATAGGTTTTATTTTAAGAATAGAAAAGCGATTAAGTGTCAATTTAAAAGTTTCCAAAACCATAATGATAGTATAAAAATCACAACACACCGGGTAAGAAATATCACGACAGAATGTGATCTGGCAGAAAATGTTCTTGAAAAATTCGATATTTTAAAAAAGCTTCAGGCAAAAGAAGTAGAAAGCGCAAAAGAATTACCCAAGAGCATTTCTAAAACTTACCAACCTAATCTTAATCATACTGCTTTTCAGCAAAACTAGAAATCATAAAACCTTATCGAGTACTAACAGGGCTTATTTGACACAAAGCTCTCTGTTATAAATCGAGTTTAAAAATTTATTTTACAAAACAATATACCGATCGGTATATTATTGTATATTTGTAAAAATCTTTATTCACTAAGATGAACACGAAAGCTGTACAAACATCAGAGTATATTATCGAAATTGTTGCTCCCATTTTTAATAAAAACGGGTATGCAGGTACAAGTCTTAGTGATATCACCAAAGCAACCGGTTTGACAAAAGGGGCTATTTATGGTAATTTTAAGAATAAAGAAGAGCTAGCCGTTGCTGCGTTTAACACCACTGTAAAAAAAATGTTACGACGCATAACAGATCATCAGTCCATAACAAATTCGCCTTTAGAAAAGCTTTTTTTAATCACAGATTTTTACCGAAACTACTATGATTTTAGCCAAGAATTAGGCGGATGTCCTGTTTTAAATATGGGGGTAGATGCAAAACATCAAAACCCATTGTTATTTGAACGTGTAAAATATACGATCTCCAAAATCAAAGGTAATTTGGTTAAAATTATAGAAGCCGGACAAGATCATCAAGAGATCAATCAGGATATAACTCCACTTTTATATGCCAAAAGACTATATACCATGATTATCGGAGCTATTTTTATGACACATACCATGGAAGACAATAGCTATCTTATCCAAACTATGGATCAAATAGATACAATGATTAATAAAGAACTAAAACAATAATTTTTTTAACCAAAAATATACCAATTGGTATATTTAAAAAATCAATCACAATGAAACTACCAAAAATATTAGAAAGCAAAGCAAAAATCAGATTTCAGGATTGTGACCCTTTTAATCACCTTAACAATGCTTCATATATTAATTATATGATTAATGCACGAGAAGATCAAATTGAACTAAATTACAATTTAGATATTTTTTCTTTAGCTAAAACACAAGGAGTAAGTTGGGTAGTAGGGACTAATCAAATTGCATATTTAAAACCCGCTTTATTAATGGAAGAAGTTGTTATTGATTCTCAACTAATCTCATTTAGTGAAAATCAACTACGTGTAGAAATTAGAATGTGGAATACTGATAAAACAGAATTAAAAGCTATTCTTTGGAGTACTTTTGTTCATTACAATTTATTACAACAAAAACGCTGGAATCACAGTGATCAACTAATAGAGTTATTTCAAAATGTTCACTCACCTGTTGGTATAGGAAGCTTTGAGGAAAGAATTTTACAACTAAAAACACAAAGTGTGTAACATTTACATTTATTTAACGTCTTATAAAAAGTAAACACGACCATACAAAACTGCTATATGAAATCTTCTAATAATGTAGACCCTTCTTATAAAAAAAGAAGTTCTCTTATTTATATAGGCTTTTTTATTATTGCCATTGTATCAATGTTAATTGTTATCTGGGAAACAGGAATGCTTACATAAAACATTCTGTATTTCTTTAACAGCACACATCTACTTGTACAAAGATTTCTTTAAGCTCGATTTTTGATAGTAATTTTAGACCTTGTTGTTCATAGACTTTATCTAACTCATCCAATGAAGTAGATAAATCATCTGTTTTATAATTTTTATAATCTACAAACCTAATACCGTTTATAACCCGGGGGTTATACGCTTCTCTAAAACGTATTCCCCCACCGTGAACAGCATATTTATATGCCAGAAAATCAACAGTAAAATTTTCTTTATGAATCCAATATAGAAACTCATCTTCAAAATCGGTGCCTCCTCCTTCTTTTTTAAAGGTTACCTTTACTTTATAATATCTATTTTCACCCAAATTAGATTCTCCTACCAACTCTTTTTGTACAGCAGGCGCGTTAAGTCCAAAGGGTAAATTAGCAAAATAGTGAACAGAATTAACACCATCGCTTATTTTTGTTACTAAAGAATCAGCAACCGCTACCGGGCAGTTATCCACCATACGCTTCAAACCAGTGTTACTTACAATATCATGAATTGTACCTTGGGTATTTTCTATCAATCTTTCTAATTGATAATGCCCCTTTTTTCTTTTGCTTTCGTATTTTTTTCCTCTAAATGAAAAATAGATAGATGTGTTATTATTATAACGCTCCCCTCCTGCTGCTTCGATCGTTTTATTTACTATTTCTTGTGCAGAAAACTGGGCAAAAGTTGTCAAACAGAAAAAATATACGCAAAAACAAGCTAACACAGAGAGTTTCATAACATTTAGGATTAAGTGAATTGCTAAATTAAGGTTTCCAAACACAATAATTTGTGAGAGTTTTGTTAAACCCTTACTTAACCAATAGCACTCTATTTTAGATATATAAGGACGATTTGATCTCTATTTGTTTTTAATTTTTAAAAAAGATAATTATTTTGCAGTCCCTAAATCCCAAAATAAGAATATTATGAAGTATGTAATATTACTACTAATTTGTTTTGCCACTCAATTTATCCTTGCGCAGGATGCAGAAAGCTATGCAAAAACAATGGCTACATTTCAAACAAACTATAATGCTCAAAATGTAGATGCCATTTTTGATATGTATACTGCAGGCCTACAGGAAGAAATGACCAAAGAAGGCGTTGTTGGTTTTGTAAAAGGATGTTTTGATAGATTTGGTAGCCTTAAAAGTATAACACCTATGCAAACTGAAGAGGGAGTACATAGCTTTACTGGAGCGTTTGAAAAATCTAATTTAGAAATTCAGATACAGATTACCAAGGATGGAAAGATTTCTACCATTCAATTTCATCCCATTCAAGTGCCAGTGCAAGAATAAGCCAATAATTCTGTAGTTTATTTGATAACTCTTAATTTTTAAATTGTGTTGATAGCTAAAATTTACATTTTAGAAATCTATCAAAATGACTTATTTATTAAAACTTAAAGGGTGTCATTATAAATTTACATTAGAAAAGACATGTACATCATCTTGTTCTTTGTATTTTTGTGACCTTTCATTAAGGTTACTCATAAAAATGAATCAGAATAAAATCAATATATTAAACCGTAAGGCTAAATTCGAGTACGAATTTATAGATAAATACACCGCCGGTATTAAACTGGCTGGTACCGAAATAAAATCTATTAGAGAGGGCAAGGCAAGTATTGCCGAAAGTTTTTGTGAGTTTCATAACGGTTGTGAACTTTTTGTAATCAATATGCATATAGAAGAATATTCGCATGCTACCTATTTTAATCACAATCCAAAAAGTGAACGAAAATTACTTCTAAATAAAAAAGAACTCAAAAAATTAGAAAAAGAGGTTAAAAATTCGGGATTAACAATTATCCCAACTCGTTTATTTATAAATGAACGAGGATTAGCAAAACTTGATATTATACTTGCTAGAGGTAAAAAAATGTATGACAAAAGAGAGACTATCAAGGATCGCGATAATAAAAGAAATCTGGATAGAATTAAAAAAGAGTTTAGATAATAGCTTAGTATTATTTCTTCATTATTCTTCTATGTATTCAGAAACTCCTTTCTCTTGAGAAGTTAGCCACTCCCAATTTAATTTTAGTTTTATTTTTCCTTTATCATCCAATGTAATATCTGCCAAAGCTTTACCCGTTTTCAATTCATTGGTTGTTGTCATACATTGATAAATCATATGCAACTTTTCATTTTTTAGTTCGGCAATTATTTTTCCATATCGTACTTCCCCACCATAATAATCTGCAGTAACCAAATTACCATCCTGTTTGTAAATAAATTTTGTTTGATCACTTGCACTGCCATGATCACTATTCTGAACTAACTTAAAAACTTTGTTATTAAAGTCTATTTTTTTGGAAAGCTTTTTATTCATACTACAAACATTTTGAAATAGTACATATTACCTCAATTACTTCAACAACACAAAATTGAATAGTTTTAATTCTTATTTTCTAATAAGGGAACAAACCTAAACTCACCAAACTCGTGTTTCTCGAATTCGGTTTCACTTTTACGTATAAACAAGGTCATAATCTGCACATCTTCTCCTACCGGGATTACTAATCGTCCATTAATTTGTAATTGTGCTAATAAGGGTTTGGGTACAAAAGGTGCTCCTGCAGTTACAATAATTGCTTTATAAGGGGCATGCTCTGGCAATCCTTTATAACCGTCTCCAAAAGATAAATGTCTAGGCCGATATCCTAATTTTGACAAAAACAGCTTGGTTTTTTTGAACAATTCTTGTTGGCGTTCAATACTATACACTTTTACGCCTAACTCGCATAATACTGCTGTTTGATATCCAGACCCAGTACCAATTTCTAATACATTATCTCCTTTTGTAACTTGTAATAATTCACTCTGAAAAGCAACTGTGAATGGCTGCGAGATGGTTTGATCAGCAGCAATAGGAAACGCTTTATCTTGATAAGCATGATCTTCAAAACCAGAATCAATAAATAAATGTCTTGGTATTTTTCCAATCGCTGCTAATACAGCTTTATCTTTGATTCCTTTCTTTATTAAAATATCAACCAGTTGCTTTCTTTGTCCGGCGTGTCTAAGGGTATCCTTCTGCATTACTAGGGTTATTTAGCACGATAAAATTACGCAAACATTTGGTCTGTTTATACTTTTCTCCCTAAAAAAATAACAGAAAAATACCATTTTGCCTATACTCATACATTTACACATTTATAATTTACTATTTATACAAATTAAGAATTCATAGAAAACTCTTCTTTTCTCTCTCTAATTAAAATTTAGCATTTTACAGATAATTAAGATTAAAATTTATAAATAATGCTATTTTTGTCTAAAATCACAAATTATGCTCAAAGCCGGAGTACTCGGTGCGGGACACCTTGGTAAAATCCATTTACGTCTACTAGAAGAATCTGAAAAATATAACTTGGTTGGTTTTTATGACACCAATCAATCTCAAGCAACTCTTATTGCAAAAGAATTAGGGTATCAATTATTTAATTCTGTCGAAGAATTAATTAATGCAGTCGATGTTGTGGATATCGTTACTCCTACTTTTGCTCATTTTGAAGTTGCAAAGCAAGCCATACAGGCAGGTAAACATGTTTTTATAGAAAAACCTATCACCAATACTGTTGCAGAAGCAACGCAGCTTATCGAACTGGCAAAAAAACATCATGTAAAAGGGCAAGTAGGGCATGTAGAGCGTTTTAATCCGGCATATACATCGGTGGTAAACAAAATTGACAATCCTATGTTTATAGAAACACACCGATTGGCAGAATTTAATCCCAGAGGTACAGATGTTCCTGTAGTACTTGATCTTATGATTCATGATATCGATGCTATTTTGAATGTGGTGCATTCTGATGTGAAACAGATAAGTGCAAGTGGTGTTTCTGTAATAAGCGAAACTCCTGATATTGCCAATGCACGTATCGAATTTGAAAATGGATGTGTTGCAAATCTTACAGCAAGTAGGATATCACTAAAAAACATGAGAAAAACGAGGTTTTTTCAAAAAGACGCTTATATCTCTGTAGATTTCTTTGAGAAAAAATGCGAAGTGGTAAAAATGAAAGATGCGCCAAAGACCCCAGATGATTTTGCAATGATTCTGCAAAATGCAGAAGGGATTAAGAAACAAATATATTTTGACAACCCAACAATAGCAACCAATAATGCGATATTAGATGAGTTAGAAACTTTTGCAGATGCAATTACTAACGACACTACTCCTATCGTTTCTTTGGAACAAGGAAAAAAAGCACTCGAAGTGGCTTTACAAATCATAGACTGCTTTTAGTACCCCTATTAATTGGCCAGTCTATCATCTTTTTCCTATTCTGAACGGTTATTATGTTATTACAGAATCGTGTATTTTACTTGATTCTAGGATAGAGTTTAAAACATTTTCAAAAATATTATACAGATGAAAAACATTGCCGTAATAGGTGCTGGTACCATGGGAAATGGTATTGCACACACATTTGCTCAAAATGGTTTTAAAGTACAACTCATTGATATTTCTCAAGAAGCTATCAATCGTGGCCTATCAACCATTACGAAAAATCTGGATAGGATGATTGCCAAAGAGAAAATATCAGAAAGTGATAAAGAAACAACACTGGCAAACATTTCTACATTTACAAATATTAAAGAAGGCGTAGAATATGCTGGACTTGTGGTCGAAGCTGCTACAGAAAATGTGGCTTTAAAACTACAATTGTTTAAAGAGCTAAGCGCTGTCTGCCCAGAGGATACTATTTTGGCAACGAATACCTCATCTATATCTATAACACAAATAGCTGCCGCCACAGATCGACCAGAAATGGTTATCGGTATGCACTTTATGAACCCTGTACCTTTGATGAAATTGGTAGAAATTATAAGAGGGTATAATACTTCTGACGAGGTAACCAATACTGTTATGAGTCTATCAAAAACATTAGGAAAAACACCTGTCGAAGTAAATGACTATCCAGGATTTGTGGCCAATCGAATTTTAATGCCAATGATTAATGAATCAATTGAAACATTATATAATGGTGTTGCTGGAGTTTCTGAAATCGATACCGTTATGAAACTGGGAATGGCCCACCCTATGGGGCCTTTACAATTAGCCGATTTTATAGGGCTAGATGTCTGTCTTTCTATTCTTAATGTTATGTATGAAGGTTTTAAAAATCCTAAATATGCTCCTTGCCCCCTATTGGTTAATATGGTAAGAGCGGGTAAACTAGGGATTAAAAGTGGCGAAGGATTCTATGACTATACAAATAGCAGAAAGGCAGAAAAGGTTGCAAAACAGTTTAATAAAGAGTTAATCAAACTATAAAACACAACGATAACACCTATATTTTAATAGAACCATCTAAAAAAAACGACCAAACATGGCAAAAGTTCATCCCTTTAGAGCAGTTAGACCCACAAGAGATAAAATAAGCCTTGTTGCCTGTAGGTCGTACCAGAGTTATACTCCGTTCGAAAGAGACTCCAGAATGAATTACAACCCTTATTCCTTCTTACACATCATCAACCCAGGTTATAAGTATCAAAAAGAGATTGCAGGAGAAGAACGTTATAAATTGGTTCGTAACAGATATCTGGAATTTAAAGAAGATGAAATTTTCATGAAGGATGATACTCCTAGTTATTATGTGTATAAAATTGTAAATCGAGAACAAGAATCATTTCATGGGATTATTGCAGCAACTTGCGCAGAAGATTATAAGAACAATATCATCAAAAAACATGAAGACACATTACAGGACAGAGAACATACGTTTAAAGAATATCTAAAGACTGTAAGGTTTAATGCAGAACCTGTTCTACTCACTTATCCAGATAATGATGTCATTGCAGATATTATCTCTCAAGTAAGTAAAGAACGACCAGAGTATGAATTTACCACTACTTACAGAGATACTCATTATCTCTGGAAGATAGATGAGGAAAAACTAATCTCTGATATTCAACAAGCATTTTCTTCGATCGATACAATTTATATAGCAGATGGTCATCATCGTTCGGCCTCATCTTTCTTGCTATCTCAAGAGCAAAAAGAGACAAACCCAAAACACAAAGGTACCGAACCCTATAATTTTTTTATGAGTTATTTGATTCCCGAATCTAACCTTAAAATTTATGAGTTTAACAGGTTGATAAAAGACTTAAATGGTTTATCCAAAGAAGAATTTTTGGTCCAACTAGATGAATGGTTTAGAATAGAAAAAAGAGGATTAGAAATCCCTAAGCCTTCAAAAATTCATCATTTCAGCATGTATCTGGATGGTGATTTTTATTCATTAAACCTACGAAAAACAGCTTACAAATTCACCAATGCTCTTGAAGAACTAGATGCCCAAATCTTATACCAGACCGTCTTAAAGCCTATTTTAAATATAAAAGATCTAAGAACCGATACACGCATTCAGTATCTACATGGTAAAAATGACATTGCTATGATAAAAAGTATGGTTGATAGTGGTGAATTCAAAGTTGGTTTTGGGCTTTTTCCTGCCTCTATTGCGCATGTTAAAAAAATTGCAGAAGAAGGGCTAACCATGCCCCCAAAAAGCACCTATATAGAACCTAAATTAAGAAGTGCCATTACCATATATGAATTTTAAATTTTCATAATTGACATACACTAATGCAAACTTAATTTATCCCTATCTTTTGTTTCCAAAAGAGCTTAATAATTATCTTTGCATTCTATGAATGAAATCAAAACGAACCTAAGTTCTATTAAGACATCTATTCCAGAAGAAGTAACTCTGGTAGCTGTTTCTAAAACCAAACCTGTTTCTGACATCATGCAAGCCTATAATGCGGGGCATCGTATTTTTGGAGAAAACAAAATTCAGGAAATGGTAGAAAAATGGGAAACTATGCCCAAAGACATTAGCTGGCATATGATTGGACATGTACAGACCAACAAGGTTAAGTATATGGCTCCTTTTGTAGACCTTATTCATGCAGTTGACAGTTATAAACTACTAAAAGAAATAAACAAACAAGCAATAAAATACGAAAGGACTATTAATTGTTTATTACAAATCAAAATTGCTACAGAAGAAAGTAAGTTTGGGCTTCATGAAGAAGATGCACTCGCTCTTTTAAATTCTGAAGAGGTAGCACAGCTAACCCATATAAATATACAAGGACTTATGGGTATGGCTACCTTTACAAATGACACAGTACAAATCAAAAATGAATTTAAAAAAATTGCCGGTTTTTATAAAAAGCTCCTTCCAAAATTTCCAAACTTGACAACTTTATCTATTGGAATGAGTGGGGATTACCAAATTGCTATTGATTGTAACAGTACAATGGTAAGAATAGGAAGTTCGATTTTTGGAGTAAGAAATTATAAATAGGCGAACAATACCATACAAATTTGGGCAATCTTTAGTAATCTTAATTGATAAAAAGTTATTTTGTTATTTTTGACTTTTTTAAGGGTATTTATTTTCCGACCAACACAACATAAATTACATTTATTAATTAAAACAATCACCCCATCATAATTTGTAAAGGACAACTATGTATGCAATTTTAGATATAGAAACTACAGGAGGGAAATATAATGAAGAAGGAATTACTGAGATTGCAATTTATAAGTTCGATGGACATACTGTTGTAGATCAATTCATATCATTAATTAATCCCGAAAGGCCTATACAGCCTTTTGTGGCAAATCTTACGGGTATTAACAATCAGATGTTGCGTAATGCTCCTAAGTTTTTTGAGGTAGCTAAAAGAATCGTAGAAATCACAAAAGATTGTGTTATTGTAGCTCATAATTCTAGTTTTGATTATAGGATCTTAAAAACAGAATTCTCTAGACTAGGATTTGATTTTGAACGTCAATCCTTATGCACCGTAGAACTTTCAAAAAAATTGATTCCCGATCAACCATCTTATAGTTTAGGTAAATTAGTTAGAGGATTAGGAATCCCTCTTTCAGACAGGCACAGGGCCAACGGAGATGCGCTAGCCACCGTAAAACTTTTTAAATTATTACTACTAAAAGATCTAGAGAAAAAAATTATTTCAGAAACGGTTAGAACAGAAACCAAGAGACAAGTAGATAGTAAACTACTTGACATTATAGAGAAGGCACCTACAGCTACAGGAGTATATTATATGCATCGTGAAAATGGAACTATCATTTATATCGGTAAAAGCAAAAATATTAAAAAACGCCTCAACCAACATTTTACCAATGATAATCGTAAATCAAAAAAAATCCAGGAAGAGGTTGTTAGCGTTACGTACGAGGTTACAGGAAGTGAACTATTAGCATTATTAAAAGAAAGTGAAGAGATCAAACGCAATAAGCCCGTGTATAATCGTGCCTTACGCAAAAGTAACTTTAATCAGGCATTATATTCATTCACCGATAAAAACGGATATATCAATCTTAAAATAGCAAAAGTTGATAACCAGAAATCGAGCATTACCACCTTTACAAACAAACAACAAGCAAAACTATACATGCATCGATGGACAGAAGAATACAATCTTTGTCAAAAACTTATGGATCTTGACACTAGCAAAGGTAATTGTTTTCATTATACCATAAAACAATGCTTTGGTGCTTGTATTCTGGACGAATCAACAGAAACATACAACAAGAGGGCACTACAATTAATTAATAGTCAATCTTTTGAAAATCAAAATATGATTATACTTGACAAAGGACGAGAGATTGATGAACAAGGTTTTGTACTAATAGAAGAAGGGAAATTTGTTGGTATTGGCTATTTCAATCTTAATCATCAAATTAATAATGTAGATATACTACGTACAATTGTCTCACCTATGACACATAATAGAGATGCGCAACATATCATTCAAAGTTATGTGCGAACTCATAAAAAATTAAAGATTCAAACATTTACCAATGATCAATAAATATGTTCTGGTAGTACACCTACTCTTTTTTACATTAGTTTCTCTAGCCCAGGAAAGCTATAATTCTAAAAATATGGTAGTAAGTAAAGCCGATCTAAATAGAATGGTATACTCAAAAGACACCACTGCAAATGCACTATATCTTTATGAGAAAGGTTACAGTAGAATTCAGGATGGAGGAAGTTATGATATTCTAACAGATTACAGTGCAAAAATTAAAATCTTAACCGAACAAGGTTATGAAAAAGCAATAATAGAAATCCCTCTATACAAAAAAAACAAGAGCTCTAAAGAAAAAATCAAAAACATCGTTGCACATACGTATACGTATGAAAATAATCAAATAAAAAAAGTTACTCTTGATAAAGATCAAATCTTTTTTAACGAATATGATGAAAATCATACACTGGTAACGTTTACTTTGCCAAACCTTAAACCAGGATGTGTTATCACTTATTCTTACCAAACGAGCTCTCCTTTTGTTTGGCGTTTTAGAGAGTGGGAGTTTCAGGATGATATCCCAAAAATATATAGTGAATATACTACTGATATCCCCGGAAACTATATTTACAACACCCGTATCAGAGGACCTCTTAAACTAAAAACCAATGAATCTTCTATTAAAAAAGGCTGTATTAAAGTATCTGGAGGTGGTAAAGCCGATTGCTCTCATAATGTATATGCCATGGAAAACATTCCTGCATTTATCGAAGAAGATTATATGACTGCCAAAAAGAACTATTTTTCAAAAATAGCATACGAGCTTAGCGAGTTTAAAGGTTTTGACGGATCACATAAAAAATATACTAAAACCTGGAAAGATGCAGACAAAGAATTAAAAGAAGACCCTAATTTTGGACAGCTTTTAAAAAAGAATGCTTTGGTAAAAGACGTACTCCCACAAGAAATTTCGTTGTTACCAAATTCTCTAGATAAAGCCAAACGTATTTATCACTATTTGACCAAAAACTATGTGTTTAATGGTGATTTATATGTGCTTCGAAAAGTCGACTTAAAAAACGCTATTAAAACTAAATCCGGAAACATTTCTGAAATCAATCTTTTATTATATAATGTTTTAAGACAGCAAGGGTTTTCTGTGCAACCCGTTTTAAGTGCCACCAGAAACAATGGGTATATCGTTAAAATACATCCCGTAATTTCTGATTTTAACTACTTATTAGTGCAATTAAATATCGATACTACTTCCTATTTATTAGATGCATCTATATCCACATTGCCTTTTGGAAATGTTCCTTTTCGTTGTCTTAATCAATACGGAAGACTTATGGACTTTAAAAATGGAAGTTCTTGGGTAGATATTAAGCCAAAGATGAGATCGTACTATTATTTTAAAGAAAAGATGATATTACAACCCGACAACCAAATTCTTTGTGATGCAATTTTTGCTTATGGAGGTTATCATGGATACTTCAGACGTAATCAAATGGCTAAAAAACAAAAGTATATTGAAAGAATCAAAAAAGTAAATCCCGATATAGAAATCACCAAAATTGATATCAAAAATCAATATGATCTTCCCGCACCCTTTGTCGAAGAAGTATTATTTACACGGTATCCAGATGATATAGAAGATATTCTTTACATTAACCCATTTAGCAATCCTTTCTTTAAAGAAAACCCTTTTAAACTTAACCAAAGAACGTATCCCATAGATTTTGGGTATCAAGATTCATATACCTATCAAATAACTTTTGAAATACCTGAAAACTATAGCTTTGAAGATATCCCAGAAGATACTTCGTTTGGATTACCAAATAACGGAGGAACACTTCACTTATCTGCCAAAGCAAACAATAAAGTTCTCACGATTAATTACAGAATATCATTTTCATCAGATTATTATCCAAAAGATTATTACGAATCATTAAAAATTTTCTTCAACAAAATAGTAACTATAGAGAACAATAGCGTTATTGCAATAAAAAAGGGCCTTTAATTTTTTAGTATTTTAGTAAAAACATTCGTTTTGAAGCAGAACTCATCACATAAAACCTGGAAAGAAAAACTACACGAAATCATCTATGAGGCCGACACTCGTGCTGGTAAATCCTTTGATCTCATTATTCTTATCATGATTCTTGCGAGCATCATTGTGGTTATGCTAGAGAGCGTATCCTATCTCAATGATCAATATGCCTCTATATTTAATCTACTAGAGTGGGTTATCACAATTGTTTTTACGATAGAATACATCCTGAGAGTTATTACTATTAATAAGCCTAAAAAATATATTTTTAGTTTTTTTGGTATTATAGATTTTCTTGCTACTGTTCCTAAATACCTCTCTTTACTTTTTGTAGGCACACATGCGTTGGTTGCATTACGAGCACTTCGCTTATTACGAGTTTTTAGAATTTTAAAATTGGCTCGTTTTATAGGCGAGTCCAACAACCTAACCAAAGCACTGATTGCAAGTAGAGCAAAAATATCTGTTTTTCTATTTGCTGTTTTAATTGTTTCTATCATTTTAGGTACTGTGATGTACCTCATCGAAGGGCCAGAACATGGTTTTAATAGTATTCCTAAAAGTGTTTATTGGTGTATTGTAACGCTTACTACGGTTGGGTATGGTGATATTTCTCCAGAAACACCTATAGGCCAATTTATTGCCTCGGTAGTAATGATATTGGGATACGGTATTATAGCAGTTCCTACAGGTATTGTAAGTGCAGAGTATTCAAAACAACCAAAAGCTTCACTTCCTCCTCTTAATACACAACATTGTCAAAACTGCAATCTTAGTAATCATGCTGATGGAGCAAAATTTTGTCATAATTGCGGAAACAAATTGCATTCATGAATAGTAAACACCTATTAGTAGTTATTGGCCCTACCGCCATTGGCAAAACAAGCTTAAGCATTGCACTTGCACAACATTTTAAATGCGAAATTGTTTCGGCAGACAGTAGACAGTTTTACAAAGAGATGAGTATTGGTACAGCTGCTCCTGATGCAACAGAACTAAAAGCTGCTCCTCATCATTTTATTCAACACAGAAGTATTAAAGCTGACTATAGTGTTGGGGATTTTGAGAAAGAAGCCATCCAAAAGATTGAGCAATTATTTACAACCCATAACTATGTAGTTCTTGTAGGAGGATCTGGACTCTATGTAGATGCTATTACCAAAGGACTAGATGATTTTCCTGATGTTGACGAACAAATTAGAACAACACTTAAAGAAGAATATCAAAATAATGGTATAGAAAGCCTTCAAAAGCAATTAAAAAAACTTGATCCTGTATACTACAATAAAGTCGATATTCATAACACTCATAGAGTTATGCGTGGGTTAGAAGTATGTATTAGTAGTGGTAAACCTTATTCATCTTTCCTAAATCAGTCTTCAAAAAAACGTTCTTTTAATACTATTAAGATTGGGCTAACTGCAGAAAGGAGCATTATCTATGATAGAATCAATCAACGAGTAGATCTAATGATAAAACATGGATTGTTGGATGAAGTTAAAGGACTTTATGAACACAAAGCTTTAAATGCCCTAAATACTGTTGGGTATAAAGAAATATTTAAGCATTTTGATCATGAATGGGAGTTAGATTTTGCGATATCAGAGATCAAAAAAAATACACGTCGTTTTGCAAAAAGACAACTTACCTGGTTTAAAAAAGATACAGAAATTGAGTGGTTTGACTATAAAGAAAATATTAATTCGATTATAACACATATCACAAAAAGCTCATTACAGCCTAAAGAATAGGCTGTAATGAGCTTTTTAATTAGTTAGTTACCGTTTATATTTTTTTAAGACACTTCTTTCTTTACAACCAACCTAAATCCTTCTCCATGAATATTTAGAATCTCTACACTTTCGTCTTTTTTCAAATATTTTCTAAGCTTAGCAATATAAACATCCATACTTCGAGAGGTAAAATAATTATCATCTCTCCATATTTTTGTTAAAGCCAACTCCCTAGGCATAAGATCATTAAGATGCAACGCTAATAAACGAAGTAATTCATTTTCTTTTGGAGATAATTTAACAGGATCTTCTTCTTGGTAAGACAAGAATCTAAGTTTAGAATTAAGGTGAAATCCACCAATTTTAAACTCGAATTGCTTGCTATCCGCAACAGACTCTGTACTTTTACGTTGCATAATAGCTTGTATTTTCATCAATAAAACTTCGCTATCAAAAGGTTTATTTAAATAATCATCTGCTCCTACCTTATACCCTTTCAAGACATCTTCTTTCATAGCTTTTGCCGTTAAAAAGATAATGGGTACTTCTTCATTTTTTTCTCTTATTTCTTTGGCCAACGTAAACCCATCTTTATATGGCATCATCACATCGAGGATACACATATCATAATCATCTTTTTTGAATTTTTCGAAACCTTCCATACCATTTTTGGCATGCACAACCTCATAGTCATTCATTACTAAGTAATCCTTTAGAACTGTTCCAAAATTTGGATCATCTTCTACAAGCAAAATCTTTTTGTTTTCTGTTTCCATATTTCTAAGATATTAACGGTAATTTAATTATAAATGTTGAGCCTTTTCCTCTTTCACTTTCTACCCAAATCTGACCATGATGATCATCAATAATTCTCTTCACATAGGTTAGACCAAGCCCATGTCCTTTTACATTATGCAAATCTCCTGTATGTTCTCTAAAAAATTTCTCAAAAATCTTTTTCTGAGCAACTTTACCCATTCCGATTCCTTGATCTCTAATTTTTAGTATGATACTATTTTTCACATTCTCTGTATATATATCAATTTTTGGAGCTTCCTCAGAGTATTTAATAGCATTATCTAAAATGTTTACAATCACATTTGTTAGATGACTATCATTTGCCAAAATAGAGGTTTTAAGTGCTCCTAAATGCATTTTCACATACCCTAGCCTATTTTCTACAATTAAGGAAACATGAGTTATTGCATCTTCAATAATGTCATGAAGCTCTTGTTTCTCCTTTTTTATATTAAGCTCATTTTTCTCTAATTGTGATATCCTCAATACATTTTCTACCTGTGCATGCATTCTCTTATTCTCTTCTCTTATCATCTTCATATATCGCATTACCTTTTCCTGATCCCCACCTATTTTTGGATTCTTTATAGCATCCAACGCCAGATTAATGGTCGCTATAGGTGTTTTAAGTTCATGAGTCATATTATTAATAAAGTCTGTCTTTATCTGTGATATTTGTCTTTGCTGTATTAGCTGTGACAATGCGCTCGAATATGCAACTACAATAATTAAGGTAAATAATATCGACAAAATTGCCATACCTTTTATGGTAGACAATACAAATTGTTTTTTTCCTGTAAAATTAACATACAATTGATAATTACTTATCCCTTGATCATTTACAAAAAGTGGTATTCCGTAAGTAGTTGGATAATCCCAACTAAAATCATCAGAACGTACTTTTGTAGATAATGCATTACTGTATATAGCATACTCAAAGTCAACTTTTATATCTCTCTCTTCTAATTCTCTTTTTAGTAAATGCTCTATTTCCTCTTTTTGAACTCTTCTATGAATCGGAATAAAACTTGCTATCTCCCCAATTACAATTTCATAATCCATTCGTTGAAGATCTGTTAACCCACGAATCCTTTCAATTTTTGATTTGGATTTTTGATTAACAAAATCATTTTTTTGTGTCTCTAAAACAGCAGATTCGGTATTACGATTTAAAATATTTTTTAATCGTACCGTATCAATATTTAAATTCACAAAAGATGAAAACAACTTATAATCTTCTTCCAAAATACCATTTGTGAATGATTTTGTGGTATTATCAATACTAATGTTTAAGAGCTGACGTATTATTTTGTTATCAGGCTCTTCGATACTATCCAATATTTCCTGCAAAGGAAAAAACATCTCTTCAAATTCTCTGTACTGAATTTTATTCGACACCGAGATAAGTATCTGCTTAGCATTAAAAGAAAATTGTTCTTCATTATTCTCTACCGTGTTGTTAATCCAATATCCCTGAACAAAAATAATCCCAATTAATGACAAACTCATTAGGATTATCAGCAACACGAATAATCTTTTATTCATACTTCAAAAGTAAGGCTTTAACATTTAGCTACTTTAGGGTTTAACCAAATGTTAACAAAATGAATTATTTTAACCATAACTACATTCAGAAGACATAATTTTATGAATTTCATAAGTTTTTAACTTTGTTTCTTCTATATCATCATTAAATATCACAAAATCCGACAAGTCAATTTTACGACCATCTTCCCATTGGTTATTTATTCTTGCCTGTATCTCTTTTCGACTCATAGATTCGTCTCTTTTTAAAACGCGTTGAATCCTTACTTCTTCTGGAGCTACAACTAGAATTATATAATCACATTGCTTATACCCCTCATTTTCAAAGAGCACTGCAGCTTCTTTAATTACATATTTTCCTGATTGTTGATTTTTCCAATCATCAAAATGTTTTGCTACTGCAGGGTGAACAATCGCATTTAACTTATTTAATTTCTCCTCTTCGTTAAAAACAATATTAGCAATATATGGCCTATTTAATTGAGATGCTGTATATGCTTTTTCTCCAAACAATTCTATTATTTGCTCTTTTAACAAAACATCCTCATTCATAAGTTTTTTTGCTTCGTCATCTGCTATATATACTGCTACACCCAGTTTCTTAAACATTTTAGCAACAGTAGATTTACCACTTCCAATCCCCCCTGTCAACCCGACTACTTTCATCATTTATTGTTTTAAAACTACGAATTGCACTTGTTTTTCTTGTAATCTTACATCGTGTATAGCACCAGGCTTTTCTACTAATTCTACCGTTAGAAACGAACTTTCTTCCGAAACTTTAGCATAATCAGCAATCACAACAAAATCTCGCGGACTCACTTCGTTATACTTATCTAACCCCACTCTATATACTACCGAAATTTCTGTAGGAAAAATTTTTATTTCCATACCATCTGGCGCATTACGTATTGTTATTGGTACTTTTTGATGTCCTTCAGTAAATTTACTTACCAAAACAGTAGCATCTACTCTAGAGGGAATTACCAGAATATCAGACGGTAATTCTTCTGTATTGATTCGCAATTTAGCAGTATGATCTACATTTAACCCTTTAAGATCTACCTTCTCTGTATGCACCTGATTAATAGAACCAACTATTTGAGAAGGCCCACTAACAGTTATAGAATCTGGTTTCAGCACCAAACCTTGATCACTTCCATATCCAACAGCATACTCTATATCTCTCTTTGCATATACCGGCACTTTCTTCTTAAGATTATAATCTAAATATAATTCTAAAGTATCTTTTTGTATAGACAACACTTTGCCTTTGAAGTCTAATTTATTATTTAGCAATAAGGTTTCTTTATTTACAAAAAAAGAATATTTATTACTGGTAGTTGTAAACGCATCTTCTACAGAAAAATTTAGAATAGATTTGCTCCAATTATGACCAATAAGCCTAAAACCATTACCGTTAAGAACCATTTTCAAGCTTTGATCACTCTTCGCGTTCACAATTCTGTCTTTTGGAATATTGGTATATTTTATTGTTACTTCTACTTCTTGAGTATAGTTTTTTGAGAATTGTGTAAATAACCAGAGCATCGAGGTAAACAATAGAAAAAACAAAAACGTTTGCACATTACTCTTTTTAAGAGAAAATCTATTCTTTTTTCGATATGACATATTGCTTATTTTTTAAAAAAAAGCTTTTTGAATTGATCTTTAGGATCTTTTCCTAACACATGAATATAATAATAAGATTTTAAGAATCCTTTTCCATATCCATAAAATTGTATCAAAACAGCCAAAACGGATTGAATCCCAATCAAAACATTTTTATAATGCCAGGTAGCTCCTATAAAAATTGCAGCAAAATACAACAGTACTCCTGCTGCCAAATGCCACCAACCAAACAATAATACAAATAAGGCGATGATCATATATGTTACAAATAGCGTTGGAAACCAATACGTGAGTTTTGCCGTTTCTGGATGCCACTTATTTAAGATAGGTCTTACTAAGCCAAATTTATTAACCTGAACATAAAATTTTTCCCATGATATTCTTCTTTTATGAAATACTTTTGCATCGGGTATTAAAGCGGTTTGATACCCTAATTTCCATAAACGAATAGTTAAATCTGGGTCTTCTCCCGGGTGTATATCTCCAAATCCTCCAGATGCATCAAAAGCCTCTTTAGACAATCCCATATTAAAGCTACGCGGTTGAAATTTACCCATCGTATTTTTTCTTCCGCGTATACCACCGGTTGTTAGATAAGAAGTCATGCTATAGCTTATTGCTTTCTGAAGGTCAGAAAAACTTGGATGCGCATCATCGGGACCTCCGAAACAATGAACATAATTTGATAACAAATACCTCTCTACTCTCGATAAGTAATCTATAGGAAGGATCACATCACTATCTAGTATAATGTTATAATTACCTTTTGCCCTTTTCATTCCGTAATTACGCGAATCTCCAGGACCGGTATTAGGTTTTTGGTAATAACTAATGGTCAAATCATCTGTAAACTCATTAATTACGTTTTCAGATGTTTCGGAAGAACCATCCTCTACAATGACTATCTCATATTCTTTAGGATAATCCATAGCCACCATACTCTGTAACAACTCCTGTATTTCTATAGGCCTATTATAGACCGGAATAATAAAAGAAAAATATATATTCATAATGGCAAAAATGGTACAACAAAAAATCCCATCCTAATAACGAATGGGATTTTTGTATAAAATCTATAAAGCTTTATAATCGCTATTATTCTTCATCTACAAATTTATTCATAACTAACTGGCTAACTCCCATATTAGAAAAACCACCGTCATTATATAAATTTTGTAGCGTTACCTTTCTTGTTAAATCTGAAAACAAAGTAACAGTATAATCTGCACACTCTAATGCTGTAGCATTACCTAAAGGCGACATTTTATCTGCATACTCTATAAAACCATCAAAACCTTTAACTCCTTTTCCTGCAGTTGTTGGAGTTGGTGATTGAGAGATTGTATTTACTCTAACCTTATGATCTCTCCCAAAGAAATATCCAAAACTACGAGAGATTGATTCTAAATATGCTTTGTTATCTGCCATATCATTATAATCAGGAAATACTCGCTGAGCAGCCATATAGGTTAATGCAACAATACTTCCCCATTCATTCATAGCTTCTTTCTTATACAATGTTTGCATTGTTTTATGAAATGAAAGTGCAGAAACATCCCATCCTTTTTGACTCCAGTCATAATTAAGATTCGTATAATGACGTCCTTTACGAACATTTACAGACATCCCGATAGAATGTAATACAAAATCTAACTTGCCTCCTAAAATTTCCATTGCTTTCTCTACTAGGTTTTCAAGATCTTCTAATGAAGTAGCATCAGCAGGTATAACTTGAGAGTTTGTTTTTTCGGCCAGTGTATTTATTGCTCCCATACGCATGGCAACTGGTGCATTGGTAAGAACAAAACTTCCTCCTTCTTCAAAAACTCGCTCTGCTGTTTTCCAGGCAATTGAATTTTCATCAAGTGCTCCAAAAATAATTCCTCTCTTACCTTTTAATAAATTGTGTGACATTTAATTGTAAATTAAAGTATGGTTATACGAGCGGTAAAGATAATAAAACGACCCAAACCACAAGTATTCTAAATAGGTTTTAGTTTAAACTTAAATATTATTTTAAATTCAATAATGATTTTGCATGACTCAAGGCAGAATCAGAGCTATTTTTCCCACTTATCATTTCGGCTATTTCCTTAACTCTATCTTCATTGTTTAAAAGTCTGAGCTGTGTGATAGTCATATTTTGTACATCTTCCTTATATACTTTATAATGACTTTGCCCTTTGGCAGCAATCTGAGGCAAATGAGTAATACTAAATACTTGCAGGTTTTTGCTCATCCCCATCATTACATCTGCCATTTTATGCGCTACCTCACCAGATACTCCGGTATCTATTTCATCAAAAATAATCGTTGGTAATTGTGAATATCTTGAAAGAACCGATTTGATCGCCAACATAATTCTAGATAATTCACCTCCAGAAGCTACTTTTTTAAGTTCTCCGTAATTGCCTCCCTTATTAGCAGAAAACAAAAATGACAGTTCTTCTTTTCCGTTAGACAAATATTTATCCTGTAGCTTTAATGCTCCCTGAAAAGAAGCATTTACCATTCCTAATGATGCAAGAATAATCTCTAATTCTTTTATTAGTTTAGGAAGTGCTTTAATTCTTTTCTTATGAATTTTTTCTGCGACTTCATCCAACCCTTTTTTTATCGTGACAATTTCTTTTTCGATTACACTAATATCATCTTTGAGAGATTCTGTCTTAGAAACTTTTTCTTTTAACACCGTCTCGACACTAATTAATGCTTCTATATCTGCACATTGATGTTTTACTTGAAGATTATGCAATAATTCTATTCGCTGACTAATTTGCTCTAGACGTTGTGGATCTGCTTCTAATTTTTCGAATTCATCTAATAAAGATGCACTAATATCATCTAACTCTATATATAAACTCTCTACTCTTTTTGAAAGCTCTGCAAGAGAATGTGAGTAGGATGCAATCTTAGAAAAACTATTCTTAATACTAGACAATTGATCAGAAACCCCTACCTCCTCTGAAGAAACAATAGAAATTGCTTCTGATAACCGCTCTTGTATTTCTTCAATATTATTTAATTGTGCATATTGTTCTTCGAGCTCTGGTAATTCATTAGGTTTTAGCTTTGCTTCTTCTAACTCTTTTAACAAAAAAGAATTATACTCATACTCTTTTGTAAAACTCTCTTGATTCTCTAGTAACTCATTAAGGGTTTTTTCTTTATTTTTAAGTAATATCAACCCTCTTTGATAAGATTCTATCTCTCGACCAGTATCTGCCAACGCATCCAATACTTCAAATTGAAAATCATTAGTGGTGACTTCTAATGTTTGATGCTGACTATGAATATCTATTAATTTTTTTCCTAGTGCCGCCAAAGATTGCAAGGTAACCGGAGTATCATTTATAAAAGCTCTTGATTTACCCGATGGTAGGATCTCTCTCCTAATAATGGTTTGATCTTCATAATCCAGCTCTTCTTCTTCAAAAAACTGAGTTAAATTATACTGTTGCACTTCAAAAGTGCCTTCTATAACACATTTCTGAGAGCTATCTTTAACACTACCTAGATCGGCTCTTTTACCCAATAATAACCCTAGAGCACCAAGTAATAACGATTTACCAGCTCCTGTTTCTCCAGTAATCGTAATCAAACCTGTATCAAAAGATACCTGTAATTGTTCTATTAACGCGAAGTTTTTTATTGAAAGACCTCGTAGCAAAGGATCAAAGTATTTAATTGTTTTAAAAAAGTAAAGATACTATAGTTTTAAAAAGATTAGATAGGATGGTTTATTTTTTATCAAATAAAAACAAACATCGTTGCTTACAAACAAAAATGGTAAGTTTTTCTATAAATCCGGTGGTGTTAAAACTTTATAGATTTCCAGTTATCAGAATAGGTAGGTGCTATACGGTTTAAAACCTGAACAGTTTCTGCTATATTTACAGAAGGACCTCCTGACAGAATACTAGAAACCTCATCTGCTTTTGCATCAAAAAACACACGCATCATATAAGAGTTAGGTCTCGAATTATGCATTTTGTTTAAAGATTTCATAGATTCTGTAATTACTTCTTTTCCTTTTTTTACATTATTATGCATAATATCCAACCCTTCTCTATGATATTTATACAATGCCTCTCTATAGCCTGCAAAGGTACCCGAAAGAAGATCATCATTAAGCGTAAATCTATTGGGATCTCTCTCTCGTTTCCACCCTAACCTATTACTTCCTTGAGCATTACTAATTATATTATTAGCCTCCTGATAGTATTTGGTACCTCCATTTAACTCAAAACTATCTGCATCTATACCCAAAATAGTGTATAAATAATACGCTATAACAGAAACCAAATTAGAATCAAAATTATTAGGATTATAGTTTAACGGTTGGTACTCGAGATAATTAAAACCAAACTGTTTATCATTCACATTAAAAATTGTAGTTGTATATCCTGACCCATATACCGGCCTAGACGCAAGTACTTGCAAAGTTGCATCAAACACATCATTATCATACTTCTCTAGCGTGATAAAAAAACTACAGTTTATACGCTCTTCTGTTCTATAATCAACATCCGTCCATTTTGTATTATTAATGAATTCTGTTAAGGAACGCTCCAGTGTTTTAAAGATCTGCAAATTAGGATTACCCGTTTGTGCCGCATTAACAGCTACAGTTGCATTAAACTCCTGAGCAGAAGCAATAAAAGTAAAGATGCTAAATACGATAACAAGAAATAACTTATTCATTTTTTAATGTATTTATTTCATTAAATATATCTTGGGCCACTTCTGACTTTGTTTTTAAATCAAACGCTTTTACTTCGAGTTTATGATTTATCAAAGTTACTTTATTTGTTTGTCCTTTGAAACCAGCACCTTTGTCATTAAGTGAGTTAAGAACAATCAAATCCAGGTTTTTCTTTTTTAGTTTGGCAGTAGCATTTTCCTGTTCATTCTGAGTTTCTAAAGCAAACCCAACTAAAAATTGTTCTTTCTTATTCTCTCCCATCCATTTAAGGATATCATCTGTTCTCTCTAGTTCTATCGAAAAATCTTCACTTTTCTTTTTAATTTTCTGATCTGCAACATTCTTTGGTCTATAATCTGCTACTGCTGCTGATGCTATCGCAATATCACATGTATCATATAACCTTGTTACTGCTTCATACATTTGTTTTGCACTTACTACTCGGGATATTTGAATTTGAGAATGTGCTACATCAATCGCAGAAGGCCCTAAAACCAAATGCACGTTAGCTCCCAATCCCGCAGCTGTTTTAGCCAACTCAACCCCCATTCTACCACTAGAATGATTCCCAATAAACCTAACGGGGTCTATAGCTTCATAAGTAGGTCCTGCTGTTATCAAAACTTGCTTTCCTTTTAGAGGGAGTTTACCCAATATATCGTCTTCTATAAATGTAAGGATATTTGTTGGTTCTGCCATACGGCCAGGCCCCACCAAACCACTGGCTAACTCTCCTGATTCTGAAGGAATCATAATATTACCGTAACTCTGTAGTTTCTCGAAAGTTTGATGTGTAGAAGGATGCTTATACATGTCCAAATCCATTGCCGGAGCAAAATAAATCGGACATTTTGCAGATAAATACGTAGCAACTAATAGGTTATCACTACTACCGGTTGCCATTTTTGACAATGTATTTGCAGTTGCCGGGGCAATAATCATTAAATCTGCCCACAATCCCATTTCTACGTGATTGTTCCACGATGCATTTTCATCTTCTTCATCAAAAAAAGAAGAATACACTGGATTTTTGGATAACGTAGACAGCGTCAGAGGTGTTACAAAGTCCTTTGCAGCAGGTGTCATCACGACTCTAACCTGAGCTTCAGCCTTTATAAATAAACGCACCAAATTTGCTGTTTTATACGCGGCGATACCGGCAGTGACACCCAGCAATATTTTCTTACCGCTTAAAACAGACATAAATTATAATGATTCTGTATCCTCTGCTTTTGTGTTTCTGTGGTAAATTTTACCATCTAACCATTCTTGCACAGCAAGCGCATGTGGTTTTGGTAACCTTTCATAGAACTTTGAAACTTCAATTTGTTCTTTATTTTCAAAAACTTCTTCTAAACTGTCATTATAAGTAGCAAATTCATCCAATTTTTCAAGAAGTTCCTTCTTTATATCTGTATTGATCTGCGTAGCTCTTTTAGATATTATCGATATGGCTTCATAAATATTGTCAGTTCGCTCATCGATACGATTTTTATCAATTGTGGTAGTATTTACCGGAGCATTACTTTTTTTCAAATCCATCTTCTACTTTTTTCTATTTATACTGTTCTAATCTTGTCTTAATATCTTGCCCTAATTCTTCGGCTTGTTCTAAATATTCTCCTTTTGTTTTATAATACTTCTTATAATTATTATAAAATGTTTGAGCGGATAATAAACGTTCTTCTACTAAATTCTCATAACTACCAACTGCCAGTAAATATTGAGACTCTAACTTGTAATATAATACTTTTTCTTTAAAAATAGATCCAGGATAATCCACCAGATAATTATCAAAGGATGAAATAGCTACCTTAAAATCTTCTCTATGATGATAACGTTTTGCTATTTCGTAGGCTTTTTGTTCTTTTTTATTTCTAAGCTCAGATACCATATCATTTGCTCCTTTCACTCTTTCACTCTCTGGAAACTCATTGATAAACGACTGAAGTTTCTCTATTGCATTATCTGTATCTTCCTGATCTAGACTATATCTTGGAGATAAATGATAGTAACTTTTAGCTCCTTTATAAAGTGCTTCTTCTCTTTTTTGACTTTTTGGATATGATTTGCCATATCTTTCGAATTGATAACCCGCCAAATAGTAATCTTCTAATTGATAATATGTATCTGCATAATAATACATAACTCTTTCTGCCTGAGGCTTTCCTCTATATTGAGGTACTACCTGCTCAAAAAGCCTTAAAGCTTTCTTATACTTTCCTTCTTTATAATAACTTTCGGCAGCTTTATATTTAGCCCCTATATCTTTGCTTTTAAAAACTTTCTGGTATTGACTACAAGAACCTAGAAAAATTGCTAAAACAAATACATATAATAATCTCTTCATATCTAAAAAAACATCTGGCAAAAATAGCTATTTCTACCTTATTACAAAAACTTTAACCCATCTAATAACCAGTTACCACTCCAAAGTACCAAATTAACGTACAAACCTATAAAACAAACGATTAGACAGCACCACAAATTAAACTCGAATAACTGTATCAAATAAACTTTCTCTAAAAACCCATTATTAAAGCAATTGTTGCAAAAATTAACCTCAACACTTTGATTTACGAAAGGAGTTTAATCACAAAATTTCAGTTTTTACCGTTTTATCCAAATTATCATGATCTAAAACCACATATCCATTCTTGTCGTAATAAAAAGCAGGCACAAAACGATGGTCTTTTTTTAGCTCTAGGAAAGTATAAGAATGTGTCTGGTGCACCTCTTGTTTAAACGACTCATCATAATAACTAACTAGTATTAAAACTTCTCCCTTTAATTCTGTTAACTTGTCTCTTTCGCATTTATACAAAGGGCTTTGTTTATTAATTGGGTGCACAATTGTCCATGTAGTTGGTAAATATGTAATTGAATTACGCTCTAATTCGAGTTTATAAAAATTATTTACAAATTTCTCATCTTCATCCTTATGTGATAGTGTAAGCGTAGCCTCTATTTTAGGACTAATCATCACATTAGCACTTCTACTCATCAATCTGAACATAATACTATCGCCATCATTATGTTTACGAAGCACCATATTTTCACTAAACCTAATACTTGATCGAGGTCTGGAAAATCGACCATACAACAAGCCTGTTACAAAAGAAAAGCTTAACAACCCTACCAAAGCTTCTATAGAAGACACTATACCATAAGCAATCCCTTTAGGCGCCATGGCTCCATACCCTACAGTAGTAATTGTTTGAGCAGAGAAAAAAAAGGCATTCGCAAAATCTTCAAAAAAACTTCCTGTAGGCTCGGTTATATTGGACACCCCTAAAAAAGTATATACCAAGGCAAAAACAACATTAACCAGTGTATACCCCAGTAGCACCCACAAAAAAAACTTACCCCAACCAATAGTTACCAGATATTTATAACTTTCTGACAACGAAGTAACCCTATTGACATGTTTTATATTAAAAGAACCATCTGAGTTTACAAATCGTTTAGCATGCTTGTTAGACGACTTACCAACCCCAGGATCTTTTATTTCTTTTGCCATTTTAGAAAATAAAACTTAGTTATTAGCTATATATTCTTTTATTTTTAAAGCTAAGCCTTCGGAAACAGGCACTAATGGTAAACGTAAATTATCCTCACACACTCCTTTTGCCTTAAGGATATTTTTAATTCCGGCAGGATTTCCTTCTTCGAATGTATAATCCAAAACTGGTAAAAGCTTGTACAAAATATCGAAAGCAGCTTTGGTTTTTCCTTCCAACCCTAACCGTATCATCTCAGAAAACTCTTCTGGAAAACCTTGCCCTACAACACTAATAACTCCATCTCCTCCAGCAGCTACTGTAGACAAAGCCAATGCATCATCACCCGAGATAACTTTAAACCCTTCTGGCCTATCTTTAATAATTTTCAAAACCTGTGTAAAATCCCCTACTGCTTCTTTAATCCCAACTATTTTATCTAACCCAGCAAGACGCAAAGTGGTTTCTGCTGTCATATTAGTTGCGGTACGAGAAGGGACATTATATAACAAAACCGGTAACGGAGAAACATCATTTATCATCTTATAATGCTCATATATTCCTTGCTGACTTGGTCTATTATACATTGGAACAACCGATAGTATAGCGTCAAGATTAACAGTATCTACCTTTTTAATCTCTTCTATAACGGCAGCTGTATTATTACCCCCTATTCCTATCACCAAAGGAAGTCTTTTATTGTTTACTTCTACAATATGAGCCACTAAGCTCTTTTTCTCTTCTTTTGTAAGCGTAACTGACTCTGCTGTAGTACCCAATACTACAAGATAATCTACCTTACCTTCTATGCAAAAATTAACCAATTTAGTAACCCCTGAATAGTCTATTGAACCATCCTTATTAAAAGGAGTCGCTAACGCTACTCCTGTTCCTGTGAGAAAATCACTCATGTTATATTATCTGTAAAATTTTTAAATACTTTTTCAATTCTGATATGAAAAGATTGGTATCATTAGTTGTTGCCCCAATAATCAAATCATTAATCCTGTGATCTACTGTCGTAAAACCTACCTTAAACTTTGCTTTAGAAGCAGCTGCCACACAATCCAATTCTATTGAACTTTCTTCATAAAAATTAATTAACACATCATAATCTTCATTAACAAAGTCCAATAACCCTTTATTTTTAATCATCCCATTAACCCCAAAGCTCTTCTCACTATAGTATGCAGCATCTTTATCATCTGCAATCTCTTTCATGTCTTTTTTAAACCCCATTACCTTGAGTTTATCCGACTTAACACCTAACTCATTCGCCAGTTTCAATAACGAAACAATATTAACCGATTGAGATGCATCAATTAGCACTGCAAGAGTTTTTAGGCTAGAAATACCGTTAGAGGCTGCATCTCTTTTTTCTAGATACACCTCTACACTTTTTTTTATCGCATTTCTTTTAAGACCTTTAAAAATCATTTATCAAAAATTAATAAGCCACAAATGTAACTATTTTACATTTTAAAATCACATCGCTTACCTTAAGAAAAAAAAAGAATATCTAAGAAATATTACAACATACTTTAGGAATTACAAAAACAATCCATTTAGTTTTAAAATTTATTAAGCTTTAAAGATGTTGGGCTTGATATTTTGAATTGTACAAGAAAAAAAACAGCTAACAATTGATAAATAGCATTGATCACCTTGAATTGAATTGTCTGAACATAAAACCTATCAAGCGCAAAACAAGAGTCACTAATTACAAAATTAAGTATTGCAATCAAAAAACACAGGGATTTTGAAGATCTAACATTGACATAATGAAAAACGGCTCCAATAAAAAGAAGATAAAGTATCAATAAATAAATAGTACCATACCATCTAATATCGCCCATCGCTTCTTGAGTAGCATCATAGATCTCGTAAACAATAAATGTCCAAATAACAAAAAACACTACTAAATAGATAATATCCACTTCACTATAGGTTATTGGCTTATAATTTTTCCACAAAAAATAAAACAATACCAAATAACAAACCCCGTAGCTCAACAAAACATATAGAAAACTATTTTTAAAATCTGTTAGAAGAAAAATATCACCCAAAAAACACAGCAATAAAACCGTCACAAACACCCCATCAACCTTCTTAGTATTAAACCAATACAACATAAAAAACAGTGGCACTGTCATTGGCTTAGCATAAAACTCAAGATCTGGAAACTGTATTACTTTACTCAAAATACATAGCCCTCCTGTAATACTTAATAAGATGTAGATAAGAATTTTCATGTGTTTTCATTCTTGTTTTAAATATCACACAAAACTCGTCTATTAAACATTTTATTATATCCAACAAAAAAACTTAATATGACTCATTTTATTCTTATGTAAGCTTGCTCAAAAATTCCTCTTCGCTAATAATAGGTATGTTTAATGTTTTTGCTTTTTCAAATTTACTAGGTCCCATATTAGCCCCGGCAACTACATATGATGTTTTAGAAGAAATCGAACTAGAAATCTTTCCTCCGTTATCTTCAATCATTTTTTTGAGTTCATTTCGAGATACTTTTTCAAAAACTCCTGAAACCACAAATGTATTCCCACTTAAAACCTCTGTTTGATTTGCAAGTTTCTCTGCAGATATCTCTAACTGAACTCCATACTGTTTCAACCGATAAATTAGCTTTTTATTTTCCTCATCGGCAAAAAATTCTACTACGCTTTGTGCAATTTTAATTCCGATTTCATCTACAGCAACGAGTTCTTCTTCTGTAGCTTCTATAATTGCATCAATAAATTTGTAGTGTTTTGCTAATTTTTTCGCAACAGTTTCTCCTACATAACGAATCCCCAAAGCAAACAAAACTCTCTCGAAAGGAATCTCTTTAGACCTTTCTATTCCAACCACGAGGTTTTCTGCACTTTTTTCTGCCATTCGCTCTAAGGGGATAACTTGTTCTTTTTTCAACTCGTACAAATCAGCATAATTAGTGATTAGCTTTTCATTTACCAACAATGCTACCGTTTCTCCACCTAATCCTTCTATATCCATTGCTTTTCGAGAAATATAATGCTGAATCCTTCCTATAATTTGTGGTGAGCACCCTGTATAATTAGGACAATAATGTTGCGCTTCGCCTTCTTTTCGAATGAGCAAAGTACTGCACTCTGGGCACTTATCAATATACGATGTCGGCAATAAACCTTCATCTCTTTTTTGAACATCTACCGCAACAATTTTTGGTATAATCTCCCCTCCTTTTTCTACAAAAACGATATCCCCTACTCGAATATCTAATTTTTCTATCTGATCTGCATTATGTAGTGATGCTCTTTTTACTGTTGTTCCTGCCAATAAAACAGGTTCTAGATTTGCCACAGGAGTAATAGCTCCCGTTCTTCCCACCTGATAGGTAATTTCATTTAAAACAGTAGATACTTGCTCTGCCTTGAATTTATATGCCATAGCCCATCTTGGAGCTTTTGCAGTAAAACCAAGTTCTTCTTGCTGCTGAAGATCATTTACTTTTATTACAATACCATCAGTTTCATAAGGTAAATCGTGTCGATGCTCATCCCAATATTCTACAAATTTCAATACTTCTTCGATCGAATTTACCAGCTTCGATTCTTCTGGAACTTTAAAACCCCACTCTCTTGCTTTTACCAAGCTCTCGAATTGTGTATTTATTCCTATTTTATTTCCTTTTATACTATAAAGTAAGCAATCCAACGGTCGCTTTGCCGTTTCACTACTATCTTGTAATTTCAAACTTCCCGATGCCGTATTACGAGGATTGGCATATGGTTCTTCTCCTGCAGCAACACGCTCTTCATTCATTTTATTAAACCCTTTGAAAGGTAAAATTATTTCTCCTCTAATATCAAACTTAGGCGGATAATCACCTTTCAACTTAAGAGGTACTGACTTAATTGTCTTTACATTTGTAGTTACATTATCTCCCTGAATACCATCTCCTCTGGTTACTGCTTTTGAAAGCACTCCGTCTTCATAGGTAAGATTAATAGATGCTCCATCATATTTAAGTTCGCACATATAACTCACTTCTCCATCAACCAATTTTTTGATTCGTTTTTCCCAATCCAATAAATCTTCTTTAGAATATGAGTTATCCAAAGAATACATGCGAAATTCATGGACCAAAGTCTCGAAGTTCTTTGTAATCCCCCCCCCAACCCTAAGTGTTGGAGAATTAGGATCATGAAACTCTGGATGCTTCTCTTCTAACTCCTGTAAAGCCTTAAGTTTCATATCAAATTCGTAATCACTTATCTCTGAAGTATCTAACACATAATAACTATAATTATACCGCCTTAACTCTTCTCTTAACTGATTAATTTTTTGTTCTATATCCATCTGAATTATACCTATTTCATTTTATGAGCTTCTAAAAAACTTGTTTTCAACCTTTATGCTCTACTCTTTATAAATCTTAATAATCTCTGTCTTTACCTTAAACTTGGTTTATTTTTAATCTTGCAGAGGTTTTTACGGGGCTATACTTTTTCATTTTAGCTAACAATCCATCAATACTAGTATCAACCAAAAGCAATTCATAATTTTCCATTTTTAAAAACCCTTTATGAACCATATTTTTTAAAAGAGTCAATAATTCATCATAAAAACCATTTGTGTTCAAAATACCAACAGGCTTTTGATGTAGCCCCAATTGTGACCACGTAACAACCTCAAACAATTCTTCTAATGTCCCGAATCCTCCTGGTAAAACTATAAACCCATCACTAAGCGTTTGCATTTTCATCTTACGCTCATGCATGGTTTAAGTAACTATTAATTCTTGCAAACCGAGATGAACTACCTCTTTTACTTTCAAAAACTCTGGGATCACTCCTATAACTTTTCCATTATAACGAATCACTCCTTTAGCTACCTCTCCCATAATCCCAATTTTAGCACCCCCATAAACTAGGGAAATTTGTTCTTCTGCTAGTTTTTTACCCAATACATATGCTTCAGAAACAATACTCGTATCATTTCCCATACTACTACCACAAAACACACAAATTGACTCTATCTTACTCATATATTTCCTACTTATTTAGTTAAAGAAGCTCGTATCATACGATCATTACCATACATATCTTTGCGCAAATCGACTGCAACAAACCCTTTATCTTCTATCATACTTTTTGTTTCTTCTCCCAAGTATTGATTAATTTCAAAATACAGTTTCCCATTATCCAACAAACTCTTTTGCGCCAGTGCAGTTATTTTATTATAAAACAATAAAGGATCATTATCTGAAACAAACAATGCGCCAGAAGGCTCATTATCCAAAACATTGGGCTTCATTTCTTGTTTTTCTAATTCGCGAACATATGGGGGGTTTGAAACAATTATATCAAAATTTTGAAACAGGCTCTTAGTTTCTAAAATATCTTCTTTAACAAACTTTACAGCTACCTGATTTTTCATAGCGTTCTTTTTAGCCACCTCTAAGGCTTTTTCTGAAACATCTAGCGCATATACTTTTGCATTAGGAAGGCTCTTAGCCAGCGAAATTGCAACACAACCACTACCTGTGCCAATATCTAATATCTTCAAAGAATTCTGCCTGCCTTTTTGATCCTTTACAATCCAATCTACTAATTCCTCTGTCTCTGGCCTGGGAATCAACACATTCTTATCTACAAAAAAAGACGACTCATAAAAATGGACTTCTCCAATGATATATTGAATTGGTTCTTGAGTTTTAAGTCTTTTTAAAGTTTCTGCAAAACGCTCTACTTCATCATTAGTCAATTTCTTACTCAAATTAACAGCTACTTCAATTCTTGTATAACCTATGATCGCTTCAGTGAGCATATAAAAAAGTGACAATACCTCTTCTTGTTCATAAATTTTGCTTAATTCATTTACAAAGCTGACTCTTAATTCTTTTACTGTCATCAAATCCCTCTTAATTTATACCCCTACAATAAAATTACAATTCCTTTATCATCCATTCCTGGCAACTATAATGTCCTGTATTTCCCATGGGTTTTTCTAACGATTCAAAGCCAACTTTCCTATACAACTTTCTAGCTGCCTCCATATATGGCATCGTTTCTAAATAACAATGTGTATACCCTTGTTTTTTCGCAAAATCAAGACATTTCTGCATTACATCAAAACCAACCCCTCTACCTCTGGCTTGAGGCAAAAAATACATTTTTTGCAATTCACATACGCCAGAAGAATCTGCTTCTTCGAGAGGAGCGATACCTGCACCTCCCAGAATTTTTTCATTTTCTTCGATTACAAAATATTCTTTACCAGTAAAATCATACGTCTCAAACATTACATCCAAAGCCTCATCTTCATAAGCAGTTCCCACCTTTGGCACCCCCATTTCTATTAAAACATCTCGAATTGCTCTGGCGAGCATTACGTTATCTTTTAATTGTATCGAACGAATTTTTATAGTACTCATATGCTTATAAATAGTATTTTTGCGACTAATTGTTACAATAGAGACACCGAGTCCTTACTACTCGATATTAAATCTACTAAATTAGCGCTTAAGAATATTGAAATATACGTCAAATCTACACAGAAATCAATGAAGAATTTTTTATTATTATTAACACTGTCTTCCTTTATCATGAGCTGTTCATTGTCTAAAAAACCTCATTTTAAATATGTAGATAAAATCGAGGTTAAAAATATGAATCTGGATCAAATAACACTTAGTGCAAATGCTGTTTTTGACAATCCAAACCACCTACAAGGAAAATTATCTATAGAAGACATAAATCTTTTTGTTGATAACATTGATGTAGGAACTATTTCTTCAACCGAATTTAATGTTCCTTCTAAAGATGAATTTACGATCCCACTACAAGGAACTTTTTCTCTTTCTAAAATTTATAAAAAAAACAAAAACAACCTTCTAAGCAGTGTTCTTAAAGTAATCCAGACGGATTCTATAAATATCCAATACAAAGGTACTATACGATATCACCTAGGCAGTTTCTCCTATCCATATACCATTAACAAAGAACAAAAAATAAGCATCAAATAAAAGTGACTACACACGAAAAATACATACTGCGATGTATTGAACTAGCCAAAAACGGACTTGGAACAACATACCCTAACCCATTGGTAGGCAGTGTGATTGTTCATAATGATATTATTATTGGTGAAGGGTGGCACTATAAAGCAGGATTGCCACATGCAGAAGTAAATGCTATTGCCTCCGTAAAAGACGCTTCTTTATTAAAAGATGCTACAATTTACATAAACCTTGAACCTTGTAGCCACTACGGAAAAACTCCCCCCTGTTGTGATCTTATTATTACTAAAGACATAAAAAAGGTAGTAATCGGCACTGTAGATTCTTTTGCAAAAGTTTCTGGTGCCGGCATCCAAAAACTAATGAATGCGGGGTGTGATGTAACTGTAGGCGTTCTTGAAAAAGAATGCCTTGACCTAAACAAACGTTTCTTTGCTTTTCACAATAAAAAACGCCCTTATATTATATTAAAATGGGCAGAAACCGAAGATCAATTTATAGCTCCGCAAATCACTAACAAAAGAAGCCCTATTTGGATTTCTAACAACTACTCCAGACAATTAACACACAAATGGAGGGCCGAAGAACAAGCTATATTAGTAGGAAACAATACTGTATTAAAAGACAACCCAAAACTTACCATACGAGACTGGCACGGCCACAATCCTACAAGAGTTGTTATTGATCTATCTGGAAAAACTCCTGAAGATTCTGCCATATTAGCACCAGAAGCTACAACCATTATCATCACTTCTAAAGATTCTAAAAAAGAGAACAATCATCATCTTATCTATGAAACTATCTCTCTAAAAGACAACATAGCGCATGAGGTTTGTAATATTTTATACAAACACAATATCCAATCAGTAATCATAGAAGGCGGACAATATACCTTGCAATCATTTATTAACAAAAATCTTTGGGATGAGGCAAGAGTTTTCAAAGGGTGTATTACCTTTGAAAAAGGAACAAAAAGCCCCTTATTAAACGGAAACTTAGTTTCTAAAAACCAAATAACAAAAGACACATTAACAATATACCAAAATGATTAAAACAATAATTTTTGATTTTGGCGATGTTTTTATCAATCTGGACAAGCCTGCTACCCTAAAAGAGCTATACAAATTAGGAAACAATAGACCCGTTAGAGAAATCCAAGAACTCAATAAACGCTATGAAGTTGGAGCCCTAACGACTAAAGAATTTATTTCTGATTTAAAAATATATTTCCCTACCGCATCAGATGAACAACTAACCCAAGCCTGGAATGCTATTTTATTAGATTTTCCAAAACATCGCTTAGAATTTATTTGCAATTTGGCGGCAACTCAAAAATACAAACTGCTTCTGTTTAGCAACACCAATGAATTACATATAAACTGGATCAAGAAACATGTAGATTTTTTTAATGAATTTAAATCTTGCTTTGATTCTTTTTACTTATCCCACGAGGTAAAACTTCGCAAACCCAATACTGCCGTTTTCGAATTCATCTTACATCAACACCAACTTATTGCTGAAGAAACATTGTTTATAGACGACACCAAAGAAAACACAGATGCAGCCGCAGCACTAGGCATACATACCTGGAATAACAACCCAATCACAGAAGATGTTACAAACTTATTCACCACAAAATCTTCTATATTTTGATTTACCTCATATCAAGCATTTTAGCAGCAAGTCTCATCTTTGTTATTTTTAAGCTTTTTTCTAAATACAATATAAATACAGAACAAGCTATTATTGCCAATTACATAACAGCTTCTTTTTCAGGGATTATCGCATACTCTAAGCCCATTAATATTTCAACTATATCGCACGAAGCTTGGTTTTTTAAGGCATTTATATTAGGTATTATATTTATTCTGGTCTTTAATCTAATGGCCATAACCACTCAAAAAAACGGATTATCGGTAGCTGCTGTTGCAACAAAAATGAGTCTAGTTATTCCTATTATTTTTGGAATAGTAGCTTATGACGAAGGCACCGGAATTATCAAGGTGATTGGTATTATACTAGCACTTATAGCAGTATATCTTACCTCTGTAAAAACAACAGAAAACTCTGGATTAACAAAGAAAAATTTAATTTTTCCTATTTTGGTTTTTATAGGAAGTGGGATTGTAGATACTAGCATCAAATTTTTAGAAACCCGATATGTATCCAAAGACGATGTTCCTATTTTCTCTGCTACAATTTTTGGTTTTGCCGCTTTAACAGGAATTTTTCATTTACTTTATAAAATATCATTTAGCACTATAAAAATTGAACTTAAAAATATACTTGCAGGTATTGGGTTAGGGGTCCCCAACTATTTCTCCATTTATTTCCTGATAAAAGCACTTCGCCATGATGGCATCGAGAGTTCTACAATTTTCACAATAAACAATGTTGCCGTCCTACTAGTATCTACGCTTGCTGGAATTCTTTTTTTTAAAGAACGATTATTTTTAAAAAATTGGATTGGAATTATCTTAGCAATTTTAAGTATTATCTTAGTAGCATTATCTGTATAATTGAACTGCAATAACTTTGGAAGACATAAAGGACACATATAAGACAATCGAAACCTCGGGAAACGAAGTTTTATTCAAGGACAAAAACAGTAAATTTTATGGATATACTTTTCCTGTACATTCTGAAGAAGAGGTCAAACAAGCCATTGACCAACTCAAAAAACAACACCATGCCGCTCGACATTGGTGCTATGCTTGGCAAATTGGAACTGAAAAACTACGATATCGGGCTAATGATGACGGAGAACCCTCTAATTCTGCAGGGCAACCTATTTATGGGCAAATTTTATCTTTTGAAGTTACTAACATATTGATAGTTGTCGTACGATATTTTGGAGGGGTTAAGTTAGGCGTTGGAGGATTAATAAATGCATATAAAACCGCTGCCCAACAAGCCTTATTGTCCTCAAGAATTTTAGACAAAACCATCGACATTCATTTTGTAATTATTTTTGAGTACAAAGACATGAATAAAGTAATGCGGATTATCAAAGAAAACAACCTTACTATTACTCGTCAAGACTTAGAACTAAATTGCAAAATTTACATTTCAGTAAGAAAAAGAAATGCACACAAAATAAAAAATACTTTTTCGTCGTTGTATGAGATAGAAATCAAAAAAATTGAGAATTAATAAAATAGAAAATTAATATTTTTTTATTTTTTCAATTAAATATTGGGGACAGGGAATTGGTTTTTTTGTGACGCTATCCATAAAAACCAAAGTAGAAGATGCTGTTGTTAATAATTCACCTTTTGTATTGAAAATTTCAAAGTCAAAGCTTATTTTTGCTGTAGGAATTTTCTTTAGTGAAGTTTTAACAATCAATTCATCATCAAAGTAAGCAGATTTCTTAAATTTAAAATCAATTGTATATACCGGAAGCATAATACCATTTGCTTCCATAGTTTTATACGAAATCCCAAGTTGGGACAACCAATCAATTCGAGCCAACTCTATGTATTGTACATAGTTACTGTGGTGAACGACCCCCATTTGGTCGGTCTCTGCATAACGTACTTTCAAAAAAGTTTCCGAAGTGATTAACATAGTATCATAAATTATTATATATTAATGAAGTGTTAATCAAATTATGCGAAAAAAATAATTAATATTCAACCCCGTTAACGTTTTTTTTTTACATTTTTTGTTCACATATTTGCCATACAAAAATAGTAAGGATTTTATCAACAATTCCTTTTAACACCATAACAAAAAAGCAAATTTAACCACAGGAATGAATGTAACCGCGCAATCAGTTTGGGACAATTGTTTATCTTTTATAGAAGATAACATTACACCTCAAGCTTACAAAACTTGGTTTGAACCCATTAAAGCTGTAAAGCTTACAGAAGGTGGTGCTTTAAGTATTCAAGTCCCAAGTAAGTTTTTTTATGAGTGGTTAGAAGAACACTATGTAAAACTACTCAAGGTATCTTTGACAAGAGAATTAGGAGAGAATGCCAAGTTGGTGTATGTAATCAAAATGGAGAACACCTATGGCAATAAAAAACCATTTACAGAAAAAATTCCTAGCGCGAATCGATCTGCCGTTAATTCTCAAGAGGTTGATGTACCTATCAAAAGCAAAAACCCTGAATTAAAAAATCCTTTTGTTATTCCTGGAATTCGAAATGTAAAAATAGAATCCCAACTAAACCCTAGTTACAACTTTGAAAACTTCTTAGAAGGAGACTCAAACAGACTTGCACGTTCGGCAGGAATGGCTGTTGCCAACAAACCAGGAGGCACATCTTTTAACCCTTTACTAATATTTGGTGGAGTTGGCCTAGGAAAAACACATTTAGCACATGCTATTGGTGTAAACATAAAAGACAACTACCCAGAAAAAACAGTTCTATATATATCTGCAGAAAAATTTACGCAACAATACATAGAGTCTGTAAAAAAGAATAATAGAAATGATTTTATTCATTTCTACCAAATCATCGATGTTCTTATTGTAGATGATATCCAGTTACTATCAGGAAAAGCAGGTACTCAGGACGTCTTTTTCCATATATTCAATCATTTACATCAAAACGGAAAACAGGTTATTCTAACAAGTGACAAGGCACCTGTAGACATGCAAGATATCGAACAAAGATTATTATCTCGTTTTAAATGGGGATTATCTGCAGAATTGCATCAACCTGATTTTGAGACAAGAGTTTCTATTATCAAAAACAAACTATACAGAGATGGTGTTGAAATGCCTGAACAAATTGTAGAGTTTCTTGCAAATAACATAAAAACTAACATACGAGAATTAGAAGGCGCTATTATATCACTAATCGCCCACTCTTCTTTTAACAAAAAAGATATCACCATAGATCTTGCAAAAGCTATTGTTGATAATTACGTAAAAAACACAAAGAGAGAAGTTTCTATTGATTATATTCAAAAGGTAGTAAGTGATTATTTCCAAATGGATGTAGAAACACTGCAATCCAAAACAAGAAAACGACATATTGTTCAAGCAAGACAATTAGCCATGTTTTTTGCAAAAAAACTAACCAAAGCTTCATTAGCAAGTATTGGAACCCAAATAGGAAAACGAGATCACGCAACGGTACTTCATGCCTGCAAAACTGTAGACAATTTATCATCTACAGACAAGCAGTTTAGAAAATACGTAGAAGATTTAGGAAAAAAGCTTACTTTATAACATAAAGTCATCGCTTACTACAACACATAAATCACATCTTATATGAAAACCAAAGTTTTGATGGTATGCCTTGGCAATATATGCAGATCACCATTAGCAGAAGGAATTCTAAAATCTAAACTAGACTCTCGTTACTACCAAGTTGACTCATGCGGAACCAGCAGCTACCACATAGGAAGCAAACCTGACATACGCTCTATCGATATTGCCCAAAAAAACAATATTGATATTACCAGACAAAGAGCCGCACAGTTTAAAAAAAGTGATTTTGACATCTATGACTACATCTATGCCATGGACACCTCTAACTATCAAGATATCATAGCTCTAGCAGACAACTCACTACAAAACAATAAAGTAAACCAAATTCTAAACGAACTTCATCCCAACCAAAATCTAGATGTACCAGACCCATACTACGGAGGAGATCAAGGATTTGAAGAAGTATTTAAAATGTTAGACCAAGCATGTGAAAACATTGCATCTAAACTAAAAAAATCGGATCAATAAACTGTAGTCCTCATATGCTTAATTACAAAGCAACACACAATCTCTACAATTTATCGCATCACAACAAGTAACAATAAAAAAATTACACTATTTTTAATTCTGGATACTCAAATAAAACATTTATTGTTTTAATCAATACGATCCAAACACAAATAAATTAAATAAATAGACCTAAATCAATCATAAAGAATATGGAGTTTAAACCCCTGGACCCTAAAGGAAAATTATACCTTATCCCAACAAGACTAGGAGACGATGTACCACTAGAAGTACTACCCATATCTATCAAAAAAGTCCTAGAACAGGTTAACCACTACATTGTTGAAAACGAAAAGCCAGCTAGACGATTTATAAAAAAAATAAGCCCCAGCAAATCTCAACGATCCCTTATCATTAACACCGTAAACAAATACACTGATGTTTCTGAGATCCCGAATTATCTTTCGCCATGCCTAAACGGAGAGTCTATTGGTCTTTTATCTGATGCAGGATGCCCCGGTATTGCCGATCCCGGAGCCGAAGTGGTCAAAATAGCACACAAAAAAAATATCCCTGTCACCCCATTAGTTGGCCCTTCTTCAATTGTTCTAGCAATGATGAGTAGCGGTATGAATGGTCAAAACTTCACTTTTAACGGATATCTCCCTATCGATAAAAACGAAAGGAAATCTACCATCAAACATTTAGAACGAATTTCTTTTGAAAGAGATCAAGCTCAGATTTTTATTGAAACCCCCTACCGAAATGATAAAATGTTTGCAGATCTTAAAGCCATTTTACAACCAAATACTCGCTTATGCATTGCATGTGATATCACACTTACAACAGAGTACATTGCCACAAAAACCGTTGAAGAATGGAATAAAGAAGATATTGATCTACACAAAAGACCTTCTATATACATCATCCAAAAAGACTAGCAACAAGCTAAATACAGAAGATTTATCTTAAAGATTTACCTTTGGCCTTTTAACAGGAACAACAAAAGAAGTATCATATCCACCAAAACGCTTCATATAATACCTGATTGTAGTACCAAAAGCATCAGCAAACCCCTCTACACCACCACTGCGTAAATATTTTTTTACAGCACCTGGGCCTGCTAAATGTGCAGCTGCAAGAATTCCTGATTCTGTAACATCTACCCCATTAATCCTTTTTCCTACTGACCACTTAATATCCTTTCTCAAAACCCACTTATTTCTACACAAATTTGCATAAAAAGCTTTTTCCTGAAGGGCCGGATTACTAAGGAATTCATTTTTACCAACGTTCTTCACACCGATCAAAGCCAAGGTACCTTTACCAAATTGGTATTTCCCTAAATATCCAAATTGATTTACAACACCATAATCACCTCTAGATTCCTTAAAAGCCAATGCCTCTTTAAAACCTTCATAAGATGTTCCTAATACAGGAGATACAAAAGGATCGCTATCTTCTATATCATTAAAATTAGGCGCTGCATAATACAGCTCTAAACCAGCTGTACTATAAGAACTAAGATCAGCACTTTTTTCTGTTGTAAAACTTACCGAAAGTATTCCCCCAATCGTAAGTAACGTAGATAATCCCACTATCTTTTTTGTCATATAAAAAATTTCTAAGTGGCCTTAAAATAGCCCCTCGCCACTTAAATTTTTGCCGTGCAAAGATACAGCATTTTTTTAAACAAAAAAGAATATTGTGTTATTTTTTTTATTTTACTGAAAAACAGTTGTTTACGTAAAAAATAAGGTTAAAAAAACCCCTAAAATCATAAAAAAAAACAAAAAACGAACACTTAAACGTCAAATAAAGTATTTTTATCGAACAAAATTAATCTCAAAAAAATAGATTAATTCACAACAAAAAAAGCCAATTTGTTAATAAGTTTTGTGATTTTTCATTATTTCGTACAGAGAAAGGGTCTTTTTTTCGAACTGAAAAGCAAGATCAAAATTAGCGATTAATTCCTTGTTTATTAATCCAGTTTACGTATTGTTTTCTGTTTTGATTATGCTGTCTTAAAGTTTTTGCAAATTTATGATACCCCATATTCTGAACATCTGCTACAAAGAAATAATAATCATGTTTTTCATGATTAAGAACTGCATCTACAGAAGATATATCTGGCATTGCGATTGGGCCTGGTGGCAACGAAGCATTTTTATAAGTATTATAAGGGCTTTCTATTTCTAAATCTTTAAACAGAACCCTTTTTATAACAGCGTTCCAATCATTACGATGTTTTTTCAAAGCATAAATCACTGTGGGGTCGGCATCTAGTTTCCATCCATTTGTAAATCTGTTTAGATAAACACCCGCTACTCTTGGACGCTCATCTACTTTTGCTGTTTCTTTTTGTACAATCGAAGCTATTGTAATGACTTCCTGAGGTGTTAACCCAACTTGCTTAGCTTTTGACAAACGAGCATCATTCCAAAATCGATTGTACTCTTTAAACATTCTGTTTCTAAACTGTTCTGCAGAAGTGTTCCAAAAAAACTCATATTTATTCGGAATATACATCCCTAGAGCTCCTTCTAATGAAAACCCTTTTTCTTTTAAAAAAGCCTCATCATTAAAAGCAGTAATAAGAGAAAGACTATCTGCTTCTATCTGAGTAGCGATTCTTCCTGCTAAATTCTCAAGACGTTCCTGATTATTAAAACTAACCTGGATTGGACTATTTTTACTTCGTAATGTATTAATAATTTCATTGTTATTCAATCCTTTCTTTAAGATATAACGACCCGATTTGATATGATCAATGTACCCTTTTCTTCTAGCGATCTTATCAAAAGTATAAATATCTTTAACTACAGGACTAATCTCTTCTATAAGCTCTGTATAAGTTGCATCTGTTGGTATATAAAGTGTAACTGTATCAGTTTCGAAAGCGGTATTTGGTGTGAATACAGCCTGATAAACATAATAAGCAAAAATGCCTCCCGCTACTACTCCTAATAATGAGATGGCTAATAGTATTTTTTTAATGTACATATATTAATTGATATAAAAATTCATCTTTAAAGGTGTTTTTCACCAAATTCCAATCCTTTTTTACTCCTACTTTAGAAAAACCCTGGTTTTCGAACAAATTAATACTTGTCATATTATCTTCAGAAATATTTGCATACAATTGATGTAAACGAAGATGTGTTGCTCCATATTTTATAATAAGTCCCAAAGCTTCAGCTCCATACCCTTTGCCTCTTTCCTTTTCTTCTGCTATCAAAATACCCACTCCTGCTCTGCGATGCATTGGATTAAAATCAAACAAATCAATCAATCCCAAAGTCGCATCATCATACGAACAAATAACCAATCGCAACTGTTTTGCTTCATAAATATCCTTATGGGCGTGTTCTAAATATTGTTTGATCAAAAATCGGGAATATGGTGTTTGAGTACTGCTCATCTCCCAAATTTGTTCATCATTTTCTATACAATATACAAAATCAAGGTCTTCGGGCTCGAGTGCTCTTAGATATATATTTTCCCCTTTTAAAGTTACCACTCAATTTCTCCTTTAAAAACTTGTTCTGCTGGACCAATTAAATAAATATTTTCGTACCCTTTTTCAGTTTTTTGGAAAGTAACTTTTAACGCACCACCTTCAGTAGCTACATCTACCTCTTCTTTATCAATTCTTTTGGTTGCATGCATAGACAATGCTACAGCTGTTACACCTGTCCCACAAGATAAGGTCTCATCTTCTACTCCTCTTTCATAGGTTCGTACAGCAAAAGCACTACCATTTTTCTTTTCCACAAAATTCACATTGCTTCCTGCTTCAAAATATGGAGCTCCATTTCTAATTCTCTTACCTTCTTCTCTTACATCATAATTCTCTAAATCGTTAACCATGGTTACATGATGAGGAGATCCAGTATCCAAAAACAAATGTGTAGTGTGATTCTCTATATCAAATACATCTTGCATTTGTAAATACACCAAACCATCTTTTATTTCTGCATGATGTTTTCCATCTATTGCAGTAAACGTTGCTTTATCTTTTATCACGCCTAAAAATGCAGCAAAAGCAACCAAACATCTTCCGCCATTACCACACATAGAACTTTCATTTCCATCTGCATTAAAATACACCATCGTAAAATCATCTCCTTCATTATAAGGCTTTTCCAACAACATTAATCCATCGGCACCTATGCCAAATTTTCTGTCACAAAGTCTTGCAAATAATTTGGTATTATTTTTGGAGATACTATTGTCTCTATTATCAATGATTACAAAATCATTACCTGTACCTTGGTATTTATAAAAAGTAAGCGTCATTATTCTTATGTAATTTAAATGACAAAGGTACAAAGAATGTTATCAAAAAATCGTTGTTAATTGCAAGTTAAATTGTATAAAAAAAGTTATCTAGATTGTAATTTTAAACAGTAAATACAGTCTATTATACATAATAAGTAGTTATTTTAAACAAAAAAAGAAATGAAAATGAAACAATTTTTGAGTTTGATGGTTGTTGCGATCCTTGCAGGAGGGTTTACATTGGGCGCATACAAAATGTTCATTGAAACAACACCAATGGTTGTTGACCAAAATGAAAACAAGAACACTCCTACCCCTAATTTTATTCCCACAAACTATACCGCTACCAATACAAATACAGCATTGACAGCTAGCAGTATTGACTTTACATATGCTGCAGAAAAAACAGTGAATGCCGTTGTTCACGTAAAACAATATGGAATTACTCGTACTCCCCGAAATTTGATGGATTTTTTCAGAAACGGAGGAGCACAGGAAAGAAGAATTCAAGGAGCTGGTTCTGGGGTTATTATTACAGAAGATGGGTACATCGTTACCAATAATCACGTAATAGATGGCGCATCTGAACTGGAAATTACTTTAAACAATAACAAAACATACAAAGCAGAAGTCATAGGTACCGCACCAGAATCTGATATTGCATTACTTAAAATCGATGCTAACGAAAAATTATCCTATATCCCATTTGGTGATTCTAACCATGCAAAAATTGGCGAATGGGTATTAGCTGTTGGTAATCCTTTTAACCTTACCTCTACGGTAACTGCTGGGATTATTAGTGCCAAATCCAGAGATTTGGATGAAACAGATAACAACAGTCAATCTTTCATTCAAACAGATGCAGCTATCAATCCAGGAAATAGTGGTGGTGCTTTAGTAAATACTAGAGGCGAACTGATCGGCATAAACACTGCGATTACATCACAAACGGGAAGTTATGTAGGATATGCATTTGCAGTACCTTCTAATAATGCAAAAAAAATCATAGATGATATTATAGAGTTTGGTGCAGTGCAACGAGGAATTATCGGAATTTCGGGAGAACCCATTAATTCTAAAACCATGGAAAAATATGATATTAATGTTTCTCAAGGAGTCCTGATTAGCTCGGTAGCAGAAGATAGTGGTGCGAAAAAAGCCGGATTGCTTGCTGGAGATGTTATCAAGAAAGTAGATCAACTTCCTATCAGAAAATTTGCAGATTTAACCGGTTATGTGAGCAGTAAAAGACCTAATGACATTATTAATATAACTGTTATACGTAAAAGAAAAGAGTTAACTATACCCGTAAAGCTATCTAAGTATGAAATTCAGAGATATGACTTAGATGATGTTGGCGTAGAAGTTGCTAACGTTAGCAAAGAATACCTTGAACAATTTGGGTTAGATCATGGAGTAGCCATTAGCAAAGCGCTTAGTGCTAGAATGCAGCGGTATAACTTAAAAGGACTTATTATTAGCGAAATAGATGGTAAAAAAGTAAAAAGTGTCCTTGAAGTAAAAAATATTATTGAAAAAAAATACAAGGATGAAGATATTAGCATCACTTTGGTCGATAGAAACAAGCAAAAAAGAGAGTTTGTTTTTGAATAAATAAGAACAAAAACCCTTTACAAAAAGGTATCTCCCATCACTTTAACATAGTGATGGGATTTTTTTTCACAAAAGGTTTTACGAAAACGTTTGAAATATATACTTTTGCACGAAATTACAAGACTGTAAAACACAACATATTATGAGCTCTAACGAAGTTTATGAAAAAGAACTAGCCTTTCAGGCAGATCGACGTCGCGCAACTGTAGCCTTTATAAAGACAGTAAGCGATTTATGGTATGACAATTCTATCGAATTGGTACTTTTTCGCAATCAATTGATTGACAAAAATGTAAGTGAAATTATCAATCTGCATGAGTATGCTGGTGAGTTTGTTCAAAAACCAATTTCAATTTTTGATTCTGTAGAAATTGCACAGGCAATCAAGTTGATGAATTTGCCACCTGCAAAGCTGGACATTGGTAAACTTACCTATGAATACCATTTAGCTAGTGACGAATATGGTTCTATTAATCGTTTTGTGCAAAGCAAACTTAAAGATGCTGTAAAAGTAAAGCCCATTTCGCCAAAAAACGTTGTGCTTTATGGATTTGGCAGAATAGGTCGCTTGGTAGCAAGAGAATTAATGACCATTACCGGAAAAGGGAGTCAGCTAAGACTAAGAGCTATTGTTACCAGAGGAGCGGTTACGCAAGAAGTACTTGAAAAAAGAGCTTCTTTACTACGTAGCGATTCTGTACATGGGGATTTTCATGGTACTGTAGAGACCAACATAGAAAATAGTGCTCTTATAATAAATGGTACTACTGTAAAAGTCATTAGTGCTAATAGCCCAGAAGAAATAGACTACACAGCTTACGGGATTAGTGATGCCTTATTGATCGATAACACAGGAGCTTTTAGAGATAAAGAAGCATTAACGAGACATCTTGCAGGAAAAGGAATTAGTAAAGTATTACTTACTGCACCAGGAAAAGGGATACCAAACATTGTACATGGGGTAAATCATAAAGAGCATGACCCTGATAAAGTGGATATTTTTTCTGCAGCTTCTTGTACTACCAACGCTATCACTCCCATTTTACATGCGGTAGACGAAAGTTTTGGTGTTAATAACGGGCATTTAGAAACTATACACGCATATACCAATGACCAAAACTTGGTAGACAATATGCATAATAAATACAGAAGAGGTCGTGCAGCTGCCCTTAATATGGTAATTACAGAAACAGGTGCAGGAAAAGCTGTTTCTAAGGCTTTACCTAGTTTTGAAGGGAAACTAACATCAAATGCTATACGTGTACCGGTTCCTAATGGTTCTTTAGCTATTTTGAAATTAAACTTAGAGAAAAAGGCTTCTAAAGAAAGTATGAATGCTATACTTAAAAAGTATGCGCTTGAAGGAGATCTTGTTGAACAAATCAAATACTCTCTAGATAATGAATTAGTATCTAGTGATATTGTTGGTTCTTCTGCACCTTCAATATACGATAGCAATGCTACTATTGTAGATGCAAAAGGCGACAATGCTGTTTTATATGTATGGTATGATAATGAATATGGATATAGTCACCAGGTAATTAGACTGGCAAAATATATTGCAAAAGTAAGAAGGTTTACTTATTACTAGAAAAACCTCTCTATCCTATAAAAAAAGCTGTTGTTTATAATAAACAACAGCTTTTTTATTGAACTGTTTTAAACTTTTTTGAATCATGCCAAAAATTATATTTTTATAGCGAATTGAAAAAAGTTTAACTAGTTCATTTTCAAAATACACTTTAAAAGTATTAATTTCTGTAACTAAATTTCTAACAAAAAATCAATCTCATATTATAAAAACAACTTTCTTTTAAATTCTTTCAAAAAAAACTTTGTAATCATCAACAATATCGTACATTTATTACCGTTACAGAAGAAATTAATAAACGTAAAAACACTCTACTCTAATAGGTATTGTATTATCTTTACTACCTTGGCTTTGGAGTTAGAGTATATATCTATTCAACAAAACAAGAATATCACATGAAATTATCGCAATATCTATTAGTTATCTCATTGCTTATATCCTTTTTTCAAATCACTTATGCGCAGGAAGAAACCATCAATGTTTCTGATGTTCTTAAGAAAGATGAGATTGAAAAGCAATTTGATATTGTGGTCAAAAAATCAGGAAATTATCAGGAGTATAAGGTTGTAAAACGTGTTTGGTTAGAGCAGTTTAGAACAAACTTGAGCGATACCTTAAAAACGTTAGAATCAAGATTAAATACGAACCACCTTAAAATAAATGAGCTAAAGACCACCATATCGGGATTAGAAGAATCACTTGCCAAAACCAATCAGGATCTTGCTTCTGTAACCAAAGAAAAAGACAGTATCAGTTTTTTGGGAGCTGCGTTGACAAAGGCTAGTTACAATACTATCATCTGGGGAATTATAGGAGTGCTTTTGGCGCTGCTTGGTTTCTTTATTTTCAAGTTCAAAAACAGTAACGCAGTAACGTTACAAGCTCAAAAAGCACTATCAGAAACCGAAACAGAGTTCGAGGACCATAGACGTAGAGCTTTAGAGCGTGAACAAAAAGTAATGCGTAAATTACAGGACGAAATAAACAAGCAACGTAAAGCTGGAGCTAAGTAATTGGGTTTACTAGATTTTTAGCATATTCTTTTGCATCTTTGCACTTTGTAGAAATGTAATAGATTACTGATGCGTATAGACATTATAACTGTAGTTCCTGATATCCTTAAAAGTCCTTTTGAAGCCTCTATTATGAAACGATCTATCGACAAGGGATTGGTAGAGGTACACCTTCATAACCTTAGAGACTACACTAGCAATAACTACAAACAGGTAGATGATTATCAATTTGGAGGTGGTGCAGGTATGGTTATGATGATCGAACCTATAGACAAATGTATTTCAAAATTAAAGTCTGAACGGGATTATGATGACGTTATATATATGACACCAGATGGAGAAACTTTGACTCAAGGAATTGCCAATCAATTATCTTTGCAGGGAAACTTAATTATTTTATGTGGTCATTATAAAGGAGTAGATCAACGTGTTCGGGATCATTTTATAACCAAAGAGATTTCTGTTGGAGACTATGTTCTATCTGGTGGAGAGTTAGGAGCATTAATTCTTTGTGATGCTATTATTAGACTCATACCTGGCGTCTTAGGAAATGAAACATCTGCACTTACAGATTCTTTTCAGGACGATTTATTAGCTCCTCCTATTTACACAAGACCTGCCGATTATAAAGGCTGGAAAGTTCCTGAAATATTAACATCTGGTAATTTTCCAAAAATTGAAACATGGCGAGAAGAACAAGCTTACCAGAGAACAAAAGAGCGTAGACCAGATTTGTTAAAAGAATAAAGTTAAAAGGTTCCTTTTAAAAAGGTTACCACTATAGCTGCCAAATAAAATAATTAAATAAGAAATCTTTTTATTTATATAATTTTATTATTTTTGCACGCTGATTAGATTAACCTCTGACGAAAATCGTGAATGTTGATTTAACAAAAATCAAGAAACTATATCGTAAAATGGAAGATTTAGTAAAATTTGTACAAGACGAATTTGTAACAAAAAAAGAATTTGCTGAATTTGCAGCAGGTGATACTATTACAGTATACTACGAAATTAAGGAAGGAAATAAAACACGTACTCAGTACTTTAGAGGAGTTGTTATACAACGAAGAGGTTCTGGTAGCACAGAAACATTTACTATCAGAAAAATGTCTGGTACTGTTGGTGTAGAACGTATTTTCCCAGTAAACCTACCAGCACTTCAAAAAATCGAAGTGAATAAGAGAGGTAAAGTTCGTAGAGCTCGTATATTCTACTTCAGAGAACTTACTGGTAAAAAAGCACGTATTAAAGAAAGAAGAAACTAATTCATTATTTCTTTATACAAGTAAAAAAAGATCGCATTATGCGATCTTTTTTTATAAACAAAAGTTAACAACGTCGGTTTACAACCTATTGAAAACTAATAACATAACATTAACAAATTTTGATTTAAATTTTCTTTATATTTATACTATAGTTACATTGAAGATGACACAAGGATTCTTTTTTCATGTAATCTAAACTAATGTTCTTTGAACATATTGAAGACCAATTTATCATTAAAATAAATATGAAACGAAAGTTATTTTTTTGAGTACATCCTTGAAATCAGTTTATGGGACTTATCGTAAAATAATTTCAAAATGAAATTCGAAAGAAAAAATTAAGTTTTGACACTTTTTTAATTATAAATGGCATTAGACTTGTTGATGAAATCCAAGGAATTTATAACTAAATTCGGTACAAACATCAATTTATAGTCGAACGAGTAGTAATTACATGCGCAAATTTTTATTTGACCATTAATACTACTCAAAATTAGAAATAAATTTATTGGTATAAATAACGAAAGTTTTTATTTAACGGCGGGTAAAACAGCTGACATTAAAACTATTTCTAATGAAGCCATATCAAAATACAATGTATTGTTGATATGGCTTTTTTGTTTTCAAAAACACAACAGCAAACCCATCTTTTTTTTAGCATCTCATATTTTTTTAACCCTAATTTTCCGGAAACCATAATTCCATGTGGAGTTCTCAAAACTAACACTATACAGGTTGCATATAGCTAACTAGATTTGTATATTCGCTCATAGCAATTTGCGTGATAGACAGCGGTGTTATTCTTTAAAGCAAACACTCAAAATATTCACTAGTATTGTTTATAAAACGACAAAGTATACAACCGTTTACTTATTGTTAAAATTAATAACGAATTAGGGCACTACTGCATACCAAAGCCTTATAAGCCCCAAATAAAAAACTCAAAAAATATGGGAGTTGATAACTCAAAAATTGTGTATACAAAAACGGATGAAGCACCAGCTTTAGCCACTTACTCTTTCTTACCTATTGTAAAAAAATTCACCAAAGCCGCAAACATTATTATCGAAGTAAAAGATATATCTCTTGCTGCCAGAATTTTATCTAGTTTTCCAGAAAAGCTAACCAATAGTCAAAAACAAGCGGATGCTTTGGCAGAACTAGGTGAATTAGCACAAAAACCTGAAGCCAATATTATCAAACTTCCAAACATTAGCGCTTCTGTTCCTCAATTAAAAGCGGCTATAAAAGAATTACAAGAACAAGGTTTTGATATTCCTAACTACCCAGAGGAGCCCGAAAATGATCAGGAAAAAGAAACAAAACTTCGCTATAACAAAATAAAAGGTAGCGCCGTTAACCCCGTTCTAAGAGAAGGAAACTCTGACAGGAGAGCTCCTAAGCCCGTAAAACAATATGCTAAGAAAAACCCACATACAATGGGTACCTGGAGTGCAGACTCTAAAACTCATGTTGCTACGATGTCTGAAGGAGATTTTTGCACCAATGAAAAATCTACAACTTTATCCACATCAGGAAATGTCAAAATCGAGTTTATTGACAATAACGGAACATCAACCATCCTAAAAAAAGAAACCCCTGTTCTTGAAGGAGAAGTTATCGATGCCTCTGTAATGAACAAAAAAGCGCTCATCAAATTTCTTACAGAGCAAATTTCAGATGCAAAAGAAAAAAATGTATTGTTTTCGTTACACATGAAAGCAACCATGATGAAAGTATCAGACCCTATTATCTTTGGTCATGCAGTAGAGGTATTCTTTAAAGATGTATTTGAAAAACATGGAACAACCTTTGAAGAAATAGGTGTTGAAGTAAATAATGGGTTTGGAGACCTTGTCAATAAAATAAAAAAATTACCCGACAATAAAAGAAAAGAAATAGAGCAAGATATAGAAACATGTATCAAACAGCAACCTAAATTAGCGATGGTTAATTCTGACAAAGGAATTACCAATCTACACGTTCCTAGTGATATAATTATAGATGCTTCAATGCCTGCAATGATTCGTAATTCTGGACAAATGTGGGATGCACAGGGTAACACACAAGATACCAAAGCTGTTATTCCTGATAGCAGTTATGCCGGAATATACCAGGAAACTATCGATTTCTGTAAAAAACACGGTGCTTTTGACCCTACTACCATGGGTACCGTTCCTAACGTAGGGCTTATGGCCAAAAAGGCTGAAGAATATGGGTCTCATGATAAAACGTTCGAAATTAAAGGAAATGGCTCTGTTCGTGTAGTTGATGAATCTGGAAATGTTCTGTTAGAGCACACTGTAGAAGAAGGCGATATCTGGAGAATGTGTCAAACCAAAGATGCTCCGATTAAAGATTGGGTAAAACTTGCGGTTAGTAGAGCTAGAGCCACCAATACACCTGCTATTTTCTGGTTAAACAATAAGAGAGCTCATGATATAGAATTAATCAAAAAAGTAAACACGTATCTTCCAGAATACGATCTCGAAGGACTTGACATTAGAATTATGTCTCCTGTAGAAGCTACTCGCTTTTCTTTAGAAAGAATCAAAGATGGTAAAGATACTATTTCTGTAACCGGAAATGTATTAAGAGATTATAATACAGACCTATTCCCTATTCTAGAATTAGGAACCAGTGCAAAAATGTTATCTATCGTACCGTTAATGAATGGAGGCGGTTTATTTGAGACTGGTGCAGGAGGTTCTGCTCCAAAACATGTACAACAATTCATTAAAGAAGGGCATTTACGATGGGACTCTTTAGGAGAATTTTTGGCATTAGCAGTTTCTTTAGAACATCTTGGCGAAGTAAATCAAAATAAAAATGCATTAATAATCGCAGAGGCTCTGGATCAAGCCACCATAGCTTTTCTTGACAACAAAAAGTCACCCTCACGTAAAGTTAATGAGTTAGACAATAGAGGTAGTCATTTTTATCTGGCTTTGTATTGGGCACAAGCACTTGCAGAGCAAAGTGAAAATAAAGATTTGCAAAAAGAATTTGCCGAAATAGCGCAACAACTTAATCATAACGAAACAAAAATTATTAATGAGTTAAACGCGGCCCAAGGCTCATTGGTTAATATAGATGGTTATTATTGGCCAGATGAAAGTAAAGTATCAACAGCTATGCGACCTAGTAAAACTCTAAATACTATAATAGAAGCATAATTTGTTTAATAAAATAAACCTCTAAAAATCCTGTAAACCCTATGGTTTACAGGATTTTTGCTGTTTGGTCTAAATCTAATTAAAAAAAATGTTCATTTTTTTTAACTCAAATGCAACCCTTTAATTTTTCATTTGTCAATAATACCAAACATAAAGAAAGTACCTTTAAAGAAATTTACAATCAATCAAAATTAATTGAAGACCAATATTCTTTATACGCACAAAGACATTGTAGAAAAAAGCAAGTCTGGTGATAGAAATTCGCAATATCAATTGTACGAGCTCTATGTAGATGCTATGTACAATGTAAGCATGCGAATGTTAGGCATAAAAGAAGATGCAGAAGATGTTGTTCAAGATAGTTTTGTTGATGCTTTCAAAAATTTAAAATCTTTTAGGTACGAAAGCACATTTGGATCTTGGTTAAAAAGAATTGTAATTAATAAAAGTATCAACCATTTAAAACAAAAAAAAATACCTGTAAGTCCATTAGACCAACATGAGTACCGTATAAGTGAAGAAACAACTGAAGTAGTACTTCCTATGGATATTAGTAAGATCAAAAAAGGAATTAATGTACTACCTCAGGGATATCGCCAAATTATCAATCTTTATTTGATTGAAGGATATGATCATATAGAGATAGCAGAAATATTAGGTATTACCTCTTCGACATCGAAATCGCAATACCATAGAGCAAAGAAAAAACTAATTGAAATTGTAAATACCCTATAATACAATGGATGATTTTGAAAAATATATTAAAGAAAATAAGCATCTGTTTGACGATCACAGAGCAGACAAATCAAAAATGTGGAACGTCATTGAGTCGCAGTTAGACACCAAACCAACTATTCGCTTATGGCAATCTCATTTACTTAAAATAGCAGCAACAGTACTAATTTTATTAGGAGTTTTTTCTGTCATGCAGAGCTTTTTAACCTCAAAATACAACTATCATAAAAACAATAGTGTTGTACATCAAGAATTACAGGATATTGACTCCTACTACTCAAACCTAGTATCGTTTCAGGTACAATTGGTGAAAAATAATTCAAAATTACAACCCGAAAGCAAAAAAGAGTTCTTGTCATTCATGGATGAATTAGATGAAGAATACAATACCTTAAAACTAGAAATGGCAAAAAACCTAGATAACGAATACATTTTAGAGGCCATAGTAAATAATTATAAAAAGCGAATAGAGCTGATCGAAAATTTATTAAAACAGATCAATGATTCTAAAAATACAGATATCAATGAAGGTTACATCTTATAAACATATCATAGTAATGCTTACGACGCTACTTTCTTTGCATATTATGTATGCACAAGAAAGAGTATCTAAAAACATTGAGAATACCTATCCACTCACCAATGCAGGAGAATTACATATCGAAAATAAGTACGGAAATATTATTATTAATGGATGGGATCAAAAAACAATACAAATCAATATAGATATACATGTTACCAAAAAGAAAAAAGAAGATGCAGACGAGCTGTTACAAAGAATTAAGCCAAAATTTACGGTTACAGATGACTTTATAAGTATCATTTCTATTATTGAAGAAAAAAGTAACAGCATGTTAACCAAATTCTTTAACAAAGCAAACCCTTTTGACTTTGATAAAAGTAATATTCAAATCGATTATACCATTCATATACCGTTTAATGCAGGTATTAATATCACTAATAAGTTTGGCGATATTATTATAAGTGGCTGGAAAGGTAAAGTAAAAGCCAATATACAGCACGGTGATATGTGGATCAATAAAGACATTAGTAGTGCAAATGTAGAGATGAGATTTGGAAAATTAAAAACCAAAGGAATTACTTATGGGCATATCCGAATCAAAAATGGTGAAGTTGACATTGAAAAATCTAATGACCTAAAAATTAATAGTAGTGGGACTGTAACACAAATTGAAAAAGCACAGTCTCTTGAAATACATTCGAGTAAAGATCAAATTACTATCGGAGAAGTTGGAAGTATGCAAGGAGAACTAATGTTTAGTAAACTAAATTTAGATACGTTACAAGAAAATATCAACCTTAACCTGGAAGTAGCAGATATGTGGGTATCCAATATCAACAACAAGGCACCATCTATTATTATAGATCAGGAATCATCAGAGTTAAATATAAACGTACATGGGCTTACTATAGATTTTACAGCCTCACTAGAACAAGGATTATTAAGAATACCAAAATCTTTTACTAATATAAAAACCAATATTATAGATAAACGAAAAAGAATTAGAAACATTAGTGCCACTTATGGGCAACATAGTACATCTGGAAAATTTCAGATTATTGGCAAAAAAGGAATAATAGTTTTAAAAGAATAACAAACCGAAAATATCAAATAAATACATCAGTCAAATCAAAAAATAAAATCGTTCAACAGGTAGTTACCAAAAAAAGATCATGCCCATACTCTTTTTCCCTGTGTGCGCAATACAATAACCAAAACAATGGAACACCCAAAAAAAATTATACTGCTACTTATAGTAATTACCGGTATCTATAGTAGCGTAGCTCAGGAGTCCAAAAACACTGAATATATAGAATTTAACGATCGTAGAAATATAGTTCATGGTGTATATTTAGGCTTAAATCTAGGGTATGGAAAAATTGAAAACAAAAGTACCCTAACCTCTAGTCTAAAACTTGCCTATGTTGCCAATCAACAATTCGAGTTAGGTGTTATAGCTACTTATTTTTATTCGAATCAAAATGCCCTGGATGACACATCATTTGATGAAGATGATATCGATGGGGATTTGATAGGAGGATATGTGGGCGCACATCTCGAACCTATTTTTTTTAAAAAATATATCGTTAACCTATCATTTCCGGTGCTTATTGGTGGCGGTTCTGTTGGTTATATAGAGAGCTTAAAAAAAGACAACGCATTAGAAAAAGAAACCTATGTAAAAGAATGGGACAAAATATTTGTAGTAGAACCTGGAGTTAATCTTTTATTCAATGTTTCAAGATATTTTCAAATAGAAGCCGGGGTAAAATACCGGTTTTCTAGCAAGTTTAATTTACACCCCGGTACAGTGAACCGAATTAACGGATACACTTTTAATGCCGGAATAAAAATTGGTATTTTCAACCTTGGTAGAAATCGATACAAAAAAAACATTCCAGATAATGAGTAAATTAAAAACAACCCGCAAAAAAAACCTGAACGTTGTGTACGTATTTACAAAAAACAATCAGGTGTATGTCAAAACCGATTCGCTCAAAGCAATAAATGCAATAAGCACAACCATTAAAAACGAATGGCAGCCTATTCCTTTTCAATGGAAATCATTAACAGAACATTACCACCAGACTCCTTAGTTTCAAGGGATATTCTGGCTTAATTTTTTAAATCAACATTTTGTTTTCAATTGATAAAATCGAAGCTTAAAAAGCTTTGGACTGGTATTTTATTGCCCTTTTTTATCGATTCGTAAAAAGTCAAACATTTTAACAACCAATTTAATTTTAAACCTTCTAGCAATAAACAAATGAAAAAAACAATTTTTGCTCTTCTATTTTTCACATCACTTTTATCCGCTCAGGAAAAATTTACGATTAGTGGAACAATAAACGATGCGAGTAACGGAGAAACTTTATTCGGTGCTTCAGTATACCTGCAAAGTACTACTATTGGAGTAATTACCAACGAATATGGTTTTTACTCTCTTACAGCCCCACAAGGCGAATACTCATTAGTAGTCTCATATATGGGGTATAATGACATCATTCAAAAAGTTACTTTAAATGGTGATCAAAAACTAAACTTTGAACTGGGCGAATCTTCTGAACAACTAGACGAAGTGGTAATTACCGCAGAGGAAAGCGAAAGAGTAAGTATTAAAAAACCCGAAATGAGTGTCGCTAAACTAAAATCTGAGACCATCAAAAAAATACCTGTTGTACTGGGAGAAGTAGATGTGGTAAAATCAATTCAAACTTTACCAGGGGTAACTAATACTGGTGAAGGAAGTAGTGGTTTTAACGTAAGAGGTGGTGCTGTAGATCAAAACCTGGTATTACTAGACGAAGCTATTATTTATAATACCTCGCATTTATTAGGATTCTTTTCTGTTTTTAATGCAGATGCAATCAAAGATGTAAAGCTTTATAAAGGAGGAATTCCTGCAAAGTTTGGAGGTAGAGTTTCTTCGGTATTGGATGTACGACAAAAAGACGGAAACAACAAAAGAATTGGGCTTACAGGTGGTATCGGGGTGATATCAAGTAGACTGGCTATAGAAGGACCTACATTTAATAAAAATGGATCCTTTTTATTAGCTGGTAGAGGCTCATATGCTCACCTATTTACGGCCGCATCCAAAAATCTAAAAGACACTAAGGTTAATTTTTATGACCTAAACCTAAAAACCAATTACAAGGTTAGCGAAAACAATAAACTATATCTTTCTGGGTATTTTGGCCGAGACATCTTTAATCTCAACAGTTTTAAGAGTAGTTACGGAAATGCTTCTGGTAACTTAAGATGGAATCACATTTTTAATGATAAACTATTCTCTAACTTATCCTTGATATATAGTAAATATGATTATCTATTGTCTATCAATTCTGTTCAATTTGACTGGGACTCATCAATAGAAAATTACAATGTAAAATATGATCTTAAATATTATGTTGGTAATAACCTAAAACTTGATTTTGGAGGAAACATCATATCGTACGATTTTCATCCTGGTGAAATCACCCCTACCTCTCCAACTTCTCCTATTAATCCAAGAAAACTTGACGAAAAAAGAGCTTTTGAAACTGGATTATACATCAATGCAGAGCATAAAATATCTGAAAACTTAACAGCACAATATGGATTACGTCATAGCTTTTTCTCTAGATTAGGAGGCCAAAAACTAACTAACTATGCTAATGATCAACCCGTAGTCTATAATGAAGAGTTAGGTATTTATGAAGAAGGAACAGCCATAGGTGAAACCGATTATAAAAAAAGTGAGACTATAAAAAGTTATAACAATTTTGAACCTCGGTTAGGATTATCGCTTTTATTAAATGAATCTTCATCGATAAAGGCAGGGTATTCGCGAACTGCACAATACATACATTTATTATCAAACACCGTATCAGTAACACCATTAGATGTTTGGACCCCAAGTGGCAAATTCATAAAACCACAATTATCAGATCAATATGCACTAGGGTATTTTAAGAATTTTAAAGACAATAATTATTCTTTAGAAGTAGAAGCTTACTATAAAACTATAGAGAATAGAATTGATTATATCGACGGATCTGATTTAATAGGTCAAAATAATATCGAAACCGAAATATTAAATGGCGAATCCAGAGCTTATGGGTTAGAGTTTTTATTACGTAAAAACAAAGGAGATTTTACAGGATGGATAGCATATACAGTATCCAAATCAGAGCAAAGAACTTTGGGAGAAAATGTTGCAGGTCCTGGAATCAATGAGGGCAAATGGTACAATACCCCACATGACAGAACACACGATCTTTCTATAACGGGTATATATAAACTTAGCGACAAATGGACACTTAGCTCTAATTTGGTATTTCAGACAGGTAGACCGGTTACCTACCCTAATGGGCAATACCAATATGAAGACTTGTCTATTGCTAGCTATTCTGAGCGAAATTCAAACAGACTTCCAGAATATCATAGATTGGATATATCGGCGACCTATAGCCCTAATAAAAAACCAGATAGAAGATGGAAAGGAGAATGGGTTTTTAGTGTATACAATGCTTATAACCGTAGAAATGCAGCTTCGATATCTTTTGGACAAAATCTGGAAACGGGAGCCAATGAAGCAACAAGAACTGCAATTTTTGGTATCGTACCCTCTATAACTTATAACTTTAAATTTTAAACCAGTAAAATAATCGATAACCATTAAAAATATATTTACTATACTGATTAATGGGGATTTTATCTGAAAAAAATAAAAAATAAAAAACATACAGATGAAAACATATATAAAAATATTACTAATCGCAACCATAGCTCTTACATCATGTACCGATGTGGTTGATGTAGAAGTTCCCGAAGCTGCACCAAGACTAGTAGTCGAGGCTTCATTAGATTGGGAAAAAGGAACTCAAGGAAATGAGCAAACCATAAAGCTATCAACATCTACGGCATACTTTGACAAAAATAGTAACAAAATTGTAACCGGTGCCAGTGTAAAAGTAACTAATGACTCAAACAGTACCGAGTTTATATTTGCAGATCAAAATAATGGAGAATATACAAGCACTAATTTTATTCCTATTGTTAATCAATCTTATACATTAGAGATTATTTATAATAACGAAAGGTATATTGCGCAGGAAACATTGAAACCTGTAGCCGATATCGAAAGTGTTTCACAAGAAATTGATGATGTTGATCTTAATATTACAGTAGAATTTAATGACCCTGAAGATGAAGAAAACTTTTATTTTGGAAAATTTAAAGAACAAAAAGAAGTATTACCAGAGTTATTTTATAATGCCGATGAATTTACTAATGGAAATTTGATGGATTTTGAATACACTATCAATGAGGAAATTGAAGATGATGGGCCGCTATTAGAAGATACAGTAAACATACAACTATTAGGCATTTCAGAAAGATATTACAACTATATCGGTTTATTAACAGATCAGGCAGAAAGTGATGGCGGGCCTTTTAGTACTACCCCTGCTCCATTACGAGGTAATTGTAGAAATATTACCACTCCAGAAAATTACGCATTTGGTTATTTTAGACTAAGTCAAATGGTACAAACGAGTTTTACGTATTCCTCGAAATAACGTATCAATTACCAGAAGAATTTTACTGTAAATATTTGGTAAAATTCTGATTAAATAAACAATGTTACCTTTCCCACAAAAAAGCCGATAAATTAGATTTTATCGGCTTTTTTAATAATATTTTATATGTAGAATACACTCTCAAATTACTCTGTAAATTGTATTCATCTATAACCGTTAGGTATATTTTCTATAAAACCCTTCCCGATCCAAAAGACTAATTATTTAAAAACAAGCAAAAAATAACATAGACATGAGTCTTAAATGATTAATTTGCAAAAAAAAAGAAAACAAAAAATCCCCCACATTTTGATAAAAAACATGTTGTATCAAAAAAAGCACACTACTATTTGGCTATTTTTCTTTTTATGCATGCATTCATCGATACAATGCCAAGAAAAATATACACTAAGCGGTGTAATATCTGAACTATCGAGTAATGAAACTCTTATAGGCGTTACGGTAATATTTCCTGAAATCGAAAAAGGTGTTGTTACCAATGAATATGGTTTTTATTCTATAACATTACCTAAGGGGGTTTATAAGCTTCTGATAAGTTATATGGGATTTACCGATATTGAACAAGAAATTAATCTCTCTGAAGATAAAAAGATAAATTTTCAACTTAAAGAGTCTTCAGAAAGTCTGGAAGAAGTCATTATCACACAAAAAACTGAAGGCTTAAATATTAAAACTCCGCAGATGAGTGTTAACAAGCTTACTGCCGGAACCATCAAACAAATACCAGTTGTTCTAGGCGAAGCAGATGTTATCAAATCTCTTATACTTTTGCCTGGTATAACCAATGGTGGTGAAGGGGCATCGGGTTTTAATGTAAGAGGAGGCGCAGCAGATCAAAATCTTATCTTACTTGACGAAGCTATCATCTTTAATTCATCGCATTTATTTGGCTTTTTTTCTGTTTTTAATCCAGATGCCATCAAAGATATTAAGTTATACAAAGGAGGGATTCCTGCAAAATACGGAGGTCGTCTATCCTCGGTTCTTGATATTTACCAAAAGGAAGGTAATAGTAAAAAATTTAAATTCACAGGTGGATTAGGAGCTGTTGCCAGTAGATTACAGGCAGAAGGCCCTATTAAAAAAGATAAAGGTGCATTTCTGGTAGCAGGAAGAGCCTCTTATGCACATCTTTTTTTACCTCTTTTTGATAATAATAATATTGCCTATTTCTACGACCTTAATTCGAAACTGAATTATAAGATTAATAAAAACAATAGTATATACCTTTCTGGATATTTTGGTAGAGATATATTCAGTATTGATCAAATTTTTGAAAACACTTATGGAAATACGGTTTTAAACCTAAGGTGGAATCACTTATTTTCTGATCAGCTTTTTTCTAATTTGTCATTAATCTATTCTGATTATTTTTATGGCCTAGAACTCGATTTCGTTGGATTTGAGTGGGATTCTGGCATAAGAAATTTCAACCTCAAATATGATTTCAATCATTATTTAAGTGATGCATTTCAACTTAATTATGGTGTTAATAATATCTACTACAGGTTTAACCCCGGTGAAATAAAACCAAACCGGGAAGATTCGGGTATTATTAGAGAAAAACTGATCGATAAATATGCAAACGAGCTTGCTGCTTATATTGATATAAAACATACGATTTCAAAAAATCTAACCTTACAATATGGTATTAGAGCCAGTAATTTTATTAGGTTGGGGCAAGACGAACTAAATATTTATGAAAATGACAACCCTTTATTGTTTAATGAAGAGTTTCAGATTTATGAAGCAGCAGAGCCCATACAAGTAAAAAAATATAGCCGAAGCGAATCAATCAAAACATTTACCAATCTAGAACCTAGAGTTGCTCTAGCTTACACTCTTAATGAGTATAGCTCTATAAAGGCAAGTTATAATCGAATGGCGCAATATCTACATTTGTTATCAAATACGAGTTCTCCTACCCCATTAGATGTATGGGCCCCTAGCGGAAAGTATATAAAGCCACAATTACTTAATCAATTTGCTTTGGGGTACTATAGAAATACAAAAAACAATATGTATTCTATCGAGGTAGAAACTTTTTTCAAAGAAATTCAAAATAGAATTGACTATATCGACGGAGCCAATTTAATTGCTAACAATGCAATAGAACAAGATATCTTAAATGGAGAGGCAAGAGCGTATGGTGCCGAATTTTTGTTACGAAAAAATGAAGGTAAATTAAAAGGATGGTTGGGCTATACCTTATCAAAATCAGAACAGAAAACCACCGGGAGAACTCCACAAGAAACTGGCATTAATAATAATGAATGGTATCGTACACCTTATGATAAAACCCATGACATATCCTTTAACGGAACGTATAAATTGAATGACCGATGGAAATTTGGAGCCAATTTCGTATTTCAGACAGGACAACCTACCAATTATCCAACTGGACAATTTGAGTATCGTGGATTAGCCGTTCCTTTGTACGATGGTTCTAGAAATGATGAGCGACTACCCTCCTACCATAGAATTGATGTGTCTGCAACATTGATGTCGAAAAAAAATAAAAATAGAAAATGGAAAGGAGAATGGGTATTTAGTATTTATAATTTATACAATCGTAGAAACGCAGCATCAATTGCGTTTACAAGAAATTCTGACACGTATGTAAACGAAGCCATACGAACATCTATTTTTGGAATCATACCAGCGGTAACCTATAATTTTAAGTTTTAAAAAATGAAGAAATTAACTTTTATTTTAGCCATACTCATTACAACCATTGGTTGTGAAGATGTTATTGATGTAGAAGTTCCTAATGGTGAGGCCAGGTTGGTTATAGACGCTACTTTCGAGTATTTCAGAAATGAAACTCCTGCCACTATGGAGGGTGGTGTAAAACTTACTTTATCTGCTCCATTTTTTAATACAGATGTCCCCGCTGTTAGTGATGCTACGGTTTTCCTAACCAATATGAACGATAATACCATTATCAACTTTATAGAATCAGAGGAACAAGGTTTTTTTATTCCGTCTGAAGAAGAGTTCTTACCAGAATTTGATACTCCTTACCAATTAACAGTAGAATATAAAGACGAAACCTATGTGGCAGATGCAACACTTATCCCTACCGTTCCTATAGATGACGTGCAACAAGGAGATGCAACACTTTTTGATGGAGATGAAACAGAAATAATCATAACATATACAGATGATGCAACAAGAGATGATTTTTATCTTTTTGATTTCGATTTCAATCTATTTATTACCAGTGAAGATAGGTTCTATCAAGGAAAAACCTTTGGGTTCTCATACTTCTATGATCAAATGGTTAGTAATCAAGAGATAACTATAAAAATTATCGGTATTGATGAGCAATATTTCGATTACGCAACCTTACTAATTGAACAAAGTGATCAGGGTGGTGGAAATCCTTTTCAGGCACCCCCAGCAGTATTAAGAGGAAATATAATTAACAAAACAAGTCCAGATAATTATGCGCTGGGGTATTTTACGATTTCTGAAGCAAGCAAATTCGATTTTAGCATTGAAAAATAGTCTTTTAGCAACATTTTATTAAGAATTATAAAAGCTTAACCACTTTAAAAAGTATTTTTGAACATGTCATTTATTAAAACAACAGAGCAATCATCAAAATATGACCATTTAGAAAAAATGAATGTCGGTGAATTGCTTTCGAATATTAACGCAGAAGATAAAACTGTACCCGAAGCGGTAGAAAAATCCATCCCGGCTATAGAAGCTTTAATAACTCAAATAGTTCAAAAACTTAAAGATGGTGGGCGACTTTTCTATATGGGTGCAGGAACAAGTGGTAGATTAGGCATTGTGGATGCCAGTGAATGCCCTCCTACATTTGGGGTATCTCCTAATCTTGTTATTGGATTAATTGCGGGAGGAGATAAAGCAATTAGAAAATCGGTAGAGCATGCAGAAGATAGTACAGACCAAGGTTGGAAAGACCTTCAATCCTATCAAATATCTAAAAAAGATGTTGTAATAGGTATTGCCGCTTCGGGAACGACGCCATACGTGGTTCACGCATTACAGATATGTAACGAAAATGACATCCTTACCGGATGTATTACCTGCAATGATGGTAGTCCTTTAGCATTAACTGCAAAATTTCCGATTGTAGTTACCGTTGGACCAGAGTTTGTGACGGGTAGCTCCCGAATGAAAGCCGGAACTGCTCAAAAACTTGTCCTTAATATGATTTCTACAGCTACCATGATACAACTGGGTCATGTAAAAGGTAATAAAATGGTCGATATGCAACTAAGTAATACCAAATTAGTAGGGCGTGCAGTAAAAATGCTTATGGAAGAGCTTACTATTGATGAAGTAACTGCCAAAAAATTATTAGAACAACACGGCAACGTACGTAATGCAATTAATAATTATGGAGCCTAGAAGAACCGACAAAGAAGTATTAGGTAAGGGAGTGCAACGCATGGCAATTGCACTCATTTTTATGTTTATTAGCCCGGTAGTTATACATTCATCCTTTAAAAACCAAGACCATTCATTGTATATACCCATATTGATTCTTGGGTTATTAGGAGCTGTATTCGCTATTTATATGGCGTTTAAAGGAATCAAAACTATTATGGAAGCTATCTTTGGAAAAAAAAACAAACCACAGAACTAAAATGGTTATGATTTTATGATAAACTCCTGCTTTAAATACCTTCTCTTTTATTAATAGGTGTTGTTGGGTTGTAACCAAACCCAGGTATCTTAACCTCAATTCCTAATTGACAAAGAATATACCCTATGGTAGCATAATGGTGTACTGCATGACTATTTGCATGAGTAAGAATACTCTCTAATGTATAATTAACAGTAACCTTTCCTTTTCCCATATGATCGGTAACATGTAACAAATAATCTGTATTTACAGTACTATAAGACAATAATGTTTCCTGAAGTTCATACATATAGTTGATTGCCGAATCTTTATTGGTAGATAATACTTGATCTCGTTTACGGGCGGTTAAATCTATATTATTAGAATCTAACCCATCAATAATGCAATCAAAAAAATCAAGTGTATGCCTAATATGATCACCAATACTTGAACAATAGGGCTCTACAGAAGTATCACAATAGACATGGGAATCAATAGATTTAAGCAATGTAATTGCACTACTTAAATTATGATTAATAGATGATATTATAAGTTTTTTCATAAAATATAAAGACGAAAGATATATAATTAACTAACAAAAATTTCCAAGTTAAATTACAAATATTTTTTTTTAACGTTCAAAAAATATTTACACATATTAATCGTTCTATAATATTGTAAACACAACCATTTATAACCCAACAACTATTGAAAAACATACACCGCACACTATCAATAAGTTACACTCAATCATAGCATAAAAATTCATATAGTAAACTTCTACTCATTATAATATAAACAGGTATATACCGTAAGTAATATACTGTTAAAACGACAATACAATTGTTTTGTACGAATTTTTTATGTCTTTAAAAGATAAGACACTAGAAAATCGTAGAAAAAAATTTGATAGCTATCTATCTCTTATTAAATCAAGTAGGATATCGATCACTATCCTTAAGGTTAACCCGTAAAAAAATAAGATAAAGTGCGTATTTCATCGATTAATGACATTTTTCTTTGGAAGTTATCCATAAAATATTGTATTATTGTTTTGTTATCTAAAAGCCCCATAAGAATGAAGAAGATTGTAATTATCATAGTTTTTCTATGTTCTATTCCAAAAATTAATGCTCAGGATGTCTATTCAGATGCTATAACAGCTGCTAGTTATGCATACTCACATAGTAAAAAAGCACACGGAGCAAACAATGTGTATCACACTCAGGAATATGCAGATAAAGCTATAGAAGCTTTTGAAAAAGTTGAAACCTTATCTGATCAATGTAATTGTACCGAAGCGAATGAAACGGCATATCAGGCGAGAGTTGATATGGAAAGTTCATTAGAGCAAGATACATACGAACGAAGTAGATATTTCGCAAAAAGAGCTAAAGAACTAGGAGCTAAAGTATTAGAACAACTAACTACGTGCCAGGCAGTTGCAGGAAATTACTCTGATTCTTCTGAAGAAAGTGATTTAGCAGATGCTACTCAAGAAGTTGCCGATAAACAAAAAGAATTAGAAGAAAAACGTCGTCAATTAGAAATCGAACAACAAAAATTAGAACAGCAAATAGCAGAACAAAACAGAATGAAGGCTGAATTTGAAGCCAGAAGAGCCGAAGAATTAAAAAAGCAATCAGAAGTTAAACTAAAAGCTGAGCAAGCACTTGATAAATTACAAAATGCATTACAAGAACTAAGCGTAGTACTTAACAATAAATCAGAATTTGGAGTACCTGCTGACTATGTAAGAAGCGAAAAAGAGCTAAAAAACGAATCGTTAGATGACACCAAAAATTTCTATGTAAATAGAGCAAAAGAATTAACAAAAACTGCTATGCAACAGTTCGCTAGTTTTAACGATATAGAAAATTAAAAATATAAATGCTTAAATTTTATTTTGTAGCCCCAAAATAAAGTTTTTAATATGACACCTTCTATGTAGAAGGTGTCTTTTTTTTATAGTATAACTACAGAAGTTAATTAGTTATTTTTATACGACTACTTTTATGGTAGGAACATGATCAATTTCAAAATTGCAAGAATTAGCAACAAAACACATTTTATTAGCCTCTTTATGTAATTGTATTGCCTTTTCTTTCAAGTTTTCATTTGTAATATGTACCACAGGGTTTAAAGTCACATTAATAAATCTTCCACTACCCGTCTTACTTTCTTCCATTACTCCTGTAGCATTATCCTTATAATCTGTTACTACTATTTTGTTTACGGTACATAAATGTAGATACCAAAGCATGTGGCAAGCAGATAATGATGAGACAAACAAATCTTCTGGATTATACCGTTCCTTATTTCCTAAAAAAGAAGGGTCTGAAGAAGCCTTAATTTTACTATATTTTTCCTTCCCCATAATCGTATGATTACGATTATATGCTTTATAATCAGAAGTTCCCTGCCCCTCGTTTCCTGTCCATTCTATTTTTACTTCATAGTTATGCAATTTTGCCATAGTACTTATTTTTGTAATTTGTCTAAAATTCTCTCTCCAAATGATGATTCGTTCAACCGATGCTCCATTACATCCAAATGTTTTAATAACTCTTGATTGTTGTCAAGTAATTCTGCAATTACTTCTTCTCCATAATTCCATATCTTCTCTATCTCTGGTAAAATTTCTTCCGATTTAGGAGTCAAACGTACTACTGTTCTTCTTAGGTCATTCTCATCTTTGCTGCTTAATAAATATCCTCTTTTTATCATTTTATTGGTCATAGAAACAATGGATTGATGTGCAAAACCTAAATACCTGGCTATTTCGACTATAGAAACCGCATCGTTTTCTTTTACAAGCGTGAGTACCAAATACCAGTTAGGTTCTATATCCATTCCCAGTTTTTTATACATATCCCTTGCGCTATGAGACATTTTATCTGCAATTCGTTTCAACCTTGTCCCCAATGTTCTAAAACCTAAATTTTTAACCAAATCTTTATTCATAAATACAAAAATAATAAATTTACGCAGTTAACTGCGTAAATTGCAAAAAAATATATCTACTTCTTTTTAGATCCTAACAAATAAAGTATTACTCCTGGTCCCGACGCCATCCTATCTACCTCCCAATCATAACTATCATCATCTATACTTTTGATTAATTCCTTCATTTCTTTTACAGAGTATGTTCGTAAACAAGAAACAATTCCATCCCACAACACAAACAAAGGAACAATTGGTATTATATAGGTAAAAACAATTCTTCCTATCTTAAAAGGTTTTATAAATGGTGTTACTAAAAGAACGGTTAACGGAGAAAATATCATGGCCAACATACTTTTTACACTACGCTCTTGTGCTTCAAAAATAGCAATAGAAGCATTCGAAATAAACGCATTTCGCAAAATAAGTTGTGCATCAGATTTCCTGAAATGATGAAATGATAAAAATTGTGTTCTTAATCCTTTTAATTTAGTTGGAACATTTCTAGCATCTATTGATTTTTCTATGTACTCAAAATTGTTCGATTGCGCCTTGATAAATTTAAACGCCGAAATATTTGGGTAATAATCAGTCAGTATTATTTTTAGATCCGGGATTCTTTTCTTTAATTCAGAATTTATCCACAACAACCCTCCTCCTCCAGAACCTAAATCAATAATTTGATGAGTATTGCTTTTTATCAGCGCTTTTTCAAGAATAGGAATTACCGGCTTAAACATCTTACTTTTATTAGAAAGAAATTGCAAAAAACTGTTCCATAATTTCGTAAAAAAGTAGGAAACCACTTTTGATCTTCAAGTTCAAACAAATGTATCCTGCTCATAGCAATATAGATTTATTCATTCGTATTTGTTTTGACTTAAACTACCTCGATTTAATTACAGGCTAAAAAATTTACAACAATAATTACTTCAAACAAGAACCAGATATTATTTATCCTCTACCTCTTCTACACCTTGTTTGTCTACTGTTTCGGGTATTGTCTCACTTGATTTTGTTGAATCTTCATCTTCAAAACTTTGCATCGTATCTGCAAGTCGTTTACTAATCTTTACCAAATAGATTGTTTCTTCTGTTCGTACTTCTACAGCTTCAATAGTTTCATTATACTGATTCCTAAAAGTTATGATATCTTGATCGGCATACCCGTCTGGGAATTTTTCTACCAAAAGATTCAGAATGTCTTTATTAAGCTTTTTATAATCAACAATTACTCTTTTCATGGTTGTAGGTTTAAGTTAGTTATCTGTATTATATATAAGTGAATAAAAATGGTGAACAACGTTGTACCATTCTTTATAATAAATTTTGAAGTATTACTATTCAAAATACCTCAAATAGTTTTTCTCTATACTGGTGCAGAAACAACACATAACACCAATATATGATATAATTATATTCAAATTAAGGTATTTGTATACTTATATCAAACGGCATCGTATCGTTGGTATTAAGTTCGTATTTTAAAATGTAAGATGCAAATAAATTTACAATCATTCTACCTATTTACTTAGATATGATACGCTAACATTTACATAACATTTTTTTAAACTGGTTAATTCATAAAAAAGGTTTTTAAATAAACATAGGCCTGTTTCAAAACTTTTTTAGACTTTTATAAAAGTTATTTATATCAAAATATAGCACCACAGATGAAACTTGATTTTAAAAAAAATAGTTTATTATATGTTTCATTGGGAATACTGATCGTCTTTTCCTTTTTTTTATACTTTTTTACGCTGGAAACCTATCATGAAATCGAGTCTTTCTCTGTGATTATCAGAAAACGATTTGGTCGTTTCTATCTATGGTTAGGTTTGATATGTGTTATCCTATTAATATTTCTTGCAATTTCACCTTGGGGTAAAAGACGTCTTGGTAAAGTAACAGATCGCCCCAGATTTTCTAGATTAGCCTGGATATCTATGCTATATAGTGCCGGTATGGGATCAGGCATCCTGTTACGAGCTGTGCAAGAGCCTGTTTTTATGAGATACAACCCTCCTATAGACAACCGTACAGGTGCAGAAACAATTGCATTAGAGTATACTTTTTATCAATGGGGTTTTACTGCCTGGGCTTTTTATGCCGTTTTTGCAATTACTATTGGTTATTATATGTTCGTACAGTCCAAAAAAGTATTGTCTAGTAGTGCTTTCTCATCTTTAGATCGCTTAATCGTTTCAACAAAAAGTAAAGAATTTATTTTTGGTAGTATTGATATTCTAGCGGTACTTACCACTGTTTTTGGTCTTGTAGCGGCTATAGGACTTGGTACTACTCAGATAGAAGGTGGATTAAACCATATATTTCAAAAAAACCTAGGCGTTTATGGTGTTATTATTGTGCTTATTTTTATTTCAGTTTTCGCTTTTATTTCTGTTTATAAAGGAGTTAACAAAGGAATCAAGATTATTTCTAAATGGAATATTTATATAACAATTGCTCTTTTATTTTTTGTATTGCTTCAAAGTGATATCGTATCGGTTTTATCACAATTTTTTGTTTCACTATATCATTACATTCTTGATTTTATTCCGCTTAGTTTAGCGTACGGAAATTATAATCCAGGAGAAAAATTCTTAACCGACTGGACTTATTATTATTGGGCTTTTTGGTTAGCCTGGGCTCCTTTTACAGGAATTTTTATTGCGCGCATATCACAAGGTCGTACCTTTAGAGAGATTATACTAGGCGTACTGCTCATCCCCTCGCTTGGCACATTTTTTTGGTTCACCACCTTTGGACAATCTGCTTTTGATATTATCGATAGTCTGGGCACCTATCAAGGGCAGTTTGACAATGTATTTAATTCGATCTTTGTTTTCTTTAAAAACTACCCCCTTCATGGATTTATAAATGTACTCACCATCTTACTCTTAAGCAGTTTTTTGGTCACCTCATTAGACTCTGCCATCTTTGTATTAAGTATGTTTACTGACAATGGGAAACAAGAACCCTCAAAAAAGCATCGCCTGCTCTGGAGCATTATACTTACGGTTTTTTCTATCGGTATCATATTACTGGGAAACGTAAAAACAGATATTAATGTACTCATTGCAATTCAAAAACTACTTATCATAACTTCTTTACCATTTTCACTATTAATGGTAGTTATGATTTTCTTGTTTATTCGTGATGTTAGAAAGTGATAAGAAAATACCATCGCCAAATATTATGGTATTTTCGACGTTATGTATGTCGATAATATATATATGATAAAAATAATTGCGAAAAAAAAGTGGTTAAAATGGTTATTAATTATTATTGGTAGCCAACTATTATTGGGGATTTGCTTTTACACAAGTATTTATTTTGGGTTTTGGGGAAAATTACCTAACAAAGAAGCATTAAGTTCTTTAAAACAAGCCGAAGCTACGCAGGTTTTAGATAAAAACGGACATCTAATAGGAAAGTATTTTATCTATGACCGACAGCCTGTTACTTTTGGAGACTTGCCACAACACCTCATCGATGCACTTATTGCAACCGAAGATGTACGATTTTATAATCACAACGGGGTTGATAATACCAGCCTTCTTCGCGTTTTTTTTAAAACGATCCTATTAGGCAATAAGTCTTCTGGAGGAGGAAGTACGATTACTTTACAATTAGCCAAAAATCTATATAAAAGAAAAAAACATCCATTTTTAAGCACGGTTATTAATAAATTAAAAGAATCTTTTATTGCCAGAAGGATTGAAGATATTTATAGTAAAAAAGAGATTCTTACACTATACTTTAATACCGTTCCTTTTCCCGACAACACCTATGGAATAGAAAGTGCTGCACAAAAATTTTTTAATAAGCCTACTACCAGATTAACATTATCAGAAGCTACCACTTTAATAGGAACCTTAAAAGCAAATCATAGTTTTAACCCAAGGCTTTTCCCAGAAAGAAGCCAGTTACGAAGAGATGTTGTACTACAGCAAATGGTAAAATACGAATATTGCAGTGCAGATCGTGCAAATCAAACAATGAGTGCACCCATCATACTAGACTATCAACATTTTAATCATGATCTTGGATTGGCTCCTTATTTCAGAGAAGAAGTAAAAAAACAATTAACCCATCTCTTAGAAAAACACAAAAAACCAGATGGTAGCTCCTATGATATTTACAATGATGGTCTGGTAGTACATACTACCTTAGATCGCACTATGCAAATGCTCGCCGAAGAAGCAATGCAAGAACACATGCAGGTCTTGCAAAAAGATTATGAAGATTCTTTTGGAGATACTCCTCCCTGGAAAAACAACAAAGAGCTCATCAAAAATGCCTTACAAAACTTAGACGTTTACAAAAAATGTATAAAATTAGGACTTTCTGTAGCGCAAATAGAAGACTCTCTTGCTGCAAAAAAAGAAATTGAAGTATTTGAATGGCACGGTAACCGTACAAAAACAATGTCATCAATAGATAGTCTGCAACATTATTTAAAATTTCTAAATGCTGGGATGATAGCGATAGACCCAGGCACTGGAGCGGTACAGGCGTATCTAGGAGGGATTGATTACCGTTATTTTAAATACGATCATGTATCACAAAGTGAACGGCAAGTAGGGTCGACATTTAAACCATTTGTGTATACTACTGCCATAGAAAATGGAATGAAACCTTGTTCTTATTTTTCTACAAAACCAGTAACCTATACCAATTTAGAAAACTGGACTCCCAAAAATGCTGTTGCCAAAGAAGATCCCTTTCTCAATTATACATTAGAAAAAGCATTAAGTACGTCTGTAAATACCATTGCGGTAAAAGTTTTGAATGAAACTGGAATTCCAAAAGTGGTCGATCAGGTAAAAAAACTAGGGATTACCGCTACTCTGTCAGAAGACCCGGCAATGGCACTTGGCACCGATGGTATTAAGGTAAAAGAGCTTGCAGGAGCTTATGCAAGTTATGTAAATGAAGGCAAACCCGTAGCTCCTTATTATATCAATAGTATTGAAGATAAAAACGGAAACCTTATCGCCTCTTTTAAATCTGATACTACAAATATCGAATCTGCTTATAGCACCTATACCAGGCAAGTTCTTTTAGAAATGATGAAATCTACCATAAATCACGGTACCGCATCAAGAATTAGAACCCAATATCGCCTTACCAATGATATAGCAGGAAAAACAGGAACCACACAAGACAATAAAGATGGTTGGTTTATTGGGATTACTCCAAAACTTATTACCGTTACCTGGGTAGGTAACGACAATTATAATATTGGTTTTAAGACAACCTCTCTGGGTCAAGGGGCTAATACTGCTTTACCTATTTTTGCCAAACTATATCAAAAAATGAATTTGCGTAAAGACTTTGATCCTATTACCAAAAGTTTATTCGAGACGAGTGACGAACAGGTGATAAAAGACCTACAATGCAAGCCCGAAAAAAGAGATAATTTTTTTAAAAGGCTTTTTGGTAAAAGGAAGAAAAAGAAAAAATTTAAAACCGGTCAATAAAAACTAGGTGCTAGGCATTTACTTTCTGTCCATACTTTTGTACAAGAAAAGTATGTAATTTATAAGCTCCAAATCCCAACAAAATACCAATTACCATTCCTGTGATTATATCACCAGGGTAATGCACCCCTATATAAATTCTACTATAGCTCACAACAATAGACCATACCACCATAAACGGAAAAATATATTTTAGGTGCCTGCGTAAGGTAAGTCCTGTAAAAAAAGCCAAAGCCATAGAACTGGCAGCATGACCAGAGAAGTAACCATGTCTACCACAGTTTTTTGCTATAAATCTGGTAAACTCAGAAACCCCTTCTGCTCTACAAGGCCTAGGACGCATAAATAATACGTTTTTAAACAGGTTTGATAGCTGATCTGTAGCGGTAATTAATAGTGCAACCACTACTAACGTTATAATGGTTCCTCTAATTCCGAAATACTTATAGAAGAAAAATAATAGTACAGCATATAAGGGGATTTGATAAAATTTTTCGGTCATAAATAACCAAAAACTGTCCCACATCGGTATTCCTAAATTATTAAGATATAAAAAAAGATCTTTGTCTAATTGTATAAGCTCTTCCATAAACAGGTCACTATTTATTTTAGTAATAAATACTCTTTATTTTTTAAAAATTTAAGAACCTTCGTAACGTTCTATTTCTCTATCATAAAAATCACCGGCAGCCTTAAGAAGGTTTTCTGTCTCATCCAGCAATTCTTTCTCGTCATTTTTATCAAACTCTTCAAGCCACTCTATTTCATCATTTTCCAGGTTAATTATACATCTGGGAAACTCTGTATGAATTACAAAAATGGCGTTTGGATAATCTGTATTATCACCCAATAAGAATTTAGGAAAGTCCATCACGAATACTTAATATTACAAAGTTTCAAAGGTACTATCTTTTTACGAACTGGTTTAAACTTTTTTGATTCATTCGAAAAATGATGATTTTTTGATCAATTGAAAAAAATTTAAACCAGTTCAATGTGCAAACAGAAAAAAGATGTGCTTTCTATTCTATTTTTATTTCTACTCTGTTATTTGATTCAGGATCAAGGTCGGTACGCTCTTCTGTAACGATAGGTGCAGTATTACCCGCAGCAACGATTTCTATCAAAGATTCGTCCACTCCTTTTTCTACCATATAATTTTTAACATTAACAGCTCTCATGGCAGACATAATTTCATTTTCGAATGTAGAGCCCGCATCGTCGGCATGTCCAATAATTTTTACAGAACTTACTTTAAAAATAGTAACATATTGGATATAAGAATCCAATGCTTTTTGAATCTCTTTGTAAGCTTCACTTTCTCCTATTAAAAATTCTATTGGCGAAAACTTGAGTGCCATATTACAAACTTGCCCTGCAACCAAATTTTTTGGGTCTCTCATTTCCATTAATAAAACATCATCTACAAAATAATAGGCAGTATCAAAACCTCCACCTTTTACCGATTTACCTTTTGGGCTATCTGCAAAATATCCCAAAGAGATATATTTCTCGGTTCCTTTTGCTTTATATACCCCACAAATCTTAGTCCATTTTTTTGTATCACATATCATTTTAGAAGATTGGATATGTAATGGTAGTTTCGATGTTTCTGTTATTTTAGGTACTCTGGCTGTAAAATAAGATCCAATAGAAGAGGTACACGAATTAGAAATCCCTTCTCCCAAAGAAACATACATATGAAAATAGTAGTATTTACCTTTAGCAAGAGGTTTTTTAAGCTTGGCAGTAACTCCTTCCTTATAAGGACCACCTGCTATATACATTCCGACTTTTCCTTCACCTGTTCTAGGCTCTTGAGCACCAAACTGCTTTAAAAAATTTGGTGATTTATGTATAAACCTAATATCCTCTAATTTGGGATGATATGCATCTGGAGAATTTGTCGAAGCTTTCCAATTTTTAATAATTCCAAAGTTTTGCATCTCCATCTCCATACGTGAAATAGCAACGTTGGTTATTTCAAAACTGGGATTGGGAATAAGATTTTGGGCTTTACTATGAGCAAAGTTCTGACCTTTAATACTTTGACTTATCAATATTGCTACAAACGCAAGCAGCAGACAAAATTTAGAATTTGGGACTCTCATTTTTTGTATTCTGTTTTTTTTGAAAGATAGTTAATTATTCGTTAATACCCAATAAACGTATGAACTACATAAATGGTATTTTATATCATTTATAATTTGAATTTACTTTGATAAAATTTCCTTTTTCTTTTGATTAAACACAAAAATACAATAGGCATTTCAATTCTTTTTTAATTCAAAATCAACCTGATACAATCATGTAATACACATATTATACCATTTTTAAGCCTTACTCTTTTTTAAGTATCAACCTCTTAGTTAATACATTAAACCTATAGTACAATAATAGTGCAGAAACTGTAAGACCCGCCAGTAAACCAATCCAAATGCCAGAACTCTTAAATGAGGTATGTAATCCCAGATAATAACTTATTGGAAACCCCACAATCCAATAGGCTATAAATGTAATAATGGTAGGTATCTTAACATCCTGAAGTCCTCTTAGTGCCCCCAAAACAGTAACTTGTATCCCGTCAGATATCTGAAACAATGCCGCTACGATCAATAATTTTGCTGCAATAACAATCACTTCTGTATTGTCGGCCAGGTTTTCAACATCTTTTACATCAAGGTATAATTTTGGTAACAACTCATTAAACAAGACAAAAAATATCGCAAAAACAACTTCTATAATAAAGGTGAGTATAAATATCGAAATAGCAATTCTTCTCAAATCCTTAAAATGCTGCAATCCCTTTTGGTTTCCAACTCTAACCATCGCTGCAACACTCAATCCCATAGCTACCATAAATGTCATAGAAGCCAGATTTAAGGCTATTTGATTTGCTGCCTGCGGGTTTTTACCTAGTACTCCAGACAACCATATGGCTGCGGTAAAAATAGCTACCTCAAAAAACATTTGTAAAGATGAAGGAAACCCAAGTGCAATAATATTGCGTATCATTTTACTTTTTAAAACCCAAAATCTGATATGAGTAACATACCTTTTGGATTTCTCTTTATTTTTTAGGAATACCCATAAAAACACAACCATTACTAATCTGGATACCAATGTTCCTATTGCTGCTCCTATGATTCCCATTTGCGGAAAACCAAATTTTCCAAAAATCAATACATAATTAAGGAATATATTGACCAGATTGGCTACCAAGGTCGCATACATAGGATATTTGGTCATCGACAAACCGTCTGAAAACTGCTTTAATGCCTGAAAACTAATTAGAGGGATTAACGAAAACGCGACCAAATCCAAATAAGGTATAGCTAGCTCTACCACTTCTATGGGTTGTTTCATTAAATACATAAAAGGCTTGGCCATCAAAATCATTAGAAAAAGAACTACTCCCAATGTCGTACATAAAAACAATCCATGCTTGAAAACAGATTTTCCTCTTTCAAAATTTTTCTCGGCATCAGACTCTGCAATTAGCGGAGTAATTGCTGTAGAAAAACCAATCCCCAAAGACATCGCAATAAACATAAAACTATTTCCCAAAGAGACTGCTGCCAACTCTGCAGTACCCAACTGCCCCACCATAATATTATCAATAAGCCCCACAAAGGTATGCCCCAGCATACCCAACATAACGGGTGCTGCCAATTTGAGGTTATACCTAAACTCTTTGGTGTATTGTTGTAGCATTTGATAATTTTGAATCTGCAAAGGTATTAGAACCCTTGTAAACTAAATTATTCTTATCGTATATTTAACGTTATTTATATAAAAATAAAAGAAACTTCTATGCAGCAACACTCAAAAAAGAACAACATTCGTATATATTTGATCATTGCTAGTGCTGTTTTTGGTTTTCTTATCTTACCTGCTCTCCCCATGATAATGATGTCACCAATGTTATTTGACAGTCCCGGGTCAGAAAATAGTATTCCTACTGTTACTCTAGCTATTAGCCTGATTACTTATCCTATAACCACTATAATTGGTAGTATCATTGCCTGGATTCTATTTACTAAAAAAAAATATCTGATCGCTATCATTTTTGCAAGTGTACCCATTCTCAATATTCTTGTTGGTATTTTAACAATTATCTATATGGCTTTCTTTTGTGGGGGAAACCTTGGTTGTTAGCATATGAATATTACAAATTTTGAATGTCCAGAATGTATCATAATTCATCATTGTCTAGCTGAACTTGTTTCAGGTTCTTGTCATAAATAATTACTTATGAGTAAAATAAGGTTCTGAAATAAATTCAGAATGACATAAAAAATATCATTAGTACACAAAACGGATAATTATTTACTAATTAATGAAAATGAATAGGCAATATATATTCCTTTTTTAAAACGTTTCTAAATTACATCATCTTAGTTGGCACATCCTTTACATTCGCTAATTATTATTGTAATTTTATTATAAGATATAGATATCTTAAGTTTACAAAAAATTCAAATAAATGCCTAGCAGGTATTTACTACCCCTTTTTGATTATCAATGTAATTTTTAAAATTTATTTTAGAGGAAGTTGTTTTATTATATTCTATTGATAGGATTCTCTGCTTTTTAAACTACTGCTTTTAAAATGTGATCAAGTAATTAACCAAATAATTGTAACATGAAACAAACTAAACTACTATCATTTTTGATAGCATTACTAATCGTATGTGCCTGCAAGAATGATTCGAAATTACAAGAAAAAGAGGATAAGAAAGCAGAAAAAAAGGAAGAATATCAAAAAATTAAAGACCCTAATTGTATCGCTCCTGCTGACTGGTTTACCATCGTAGATGGTACGCGTAAAACTCCGGCTCCTGATGAAGGACCTACCAGTGTATTTGCCAATAATGAGACGGTAACCAACTGCGATTTTCATCAATGGTCATGGCAAAAATTCCTTTGGCTCACTAATGAAACCAAAGGACAGCCTATGTTCTTAAATGATCTAAAGCAAGTCACATCTCATGGTCAGAAGTTAGAACGAAAAAACGGAATCGTCTTAACCGATACTGCCCAAGCCAGTGGTGCTTCTGACATCTTAAAAACACCAAAGTTTGCTAGTGGTACTCCACCATCTACAACGGTATATTATGCTATTTTCATGAATGATTTGCTATACGATGCAATGATCAAATATGCTCCTATAGCAAAAGAAAATCCAGATGCTGTAAAAGATATCACCTATCCCATTGGTGCGTTAGAGCTTAAAACATCCTGGATAGATGTTAAAGCATTGCCAGATGCTTCTTCCTATTTTGTAACCGATGGCGAGATAAACGGTGTAAAAACCAAAGTAGCCCTTCTGGGAATCCATGTAGTGGGTGTCGTCGAAAACCACCCAGAATTTATCTGGGCAACTTTCGAACATGAAAGCCTTGCTCCTGACTACGATTGGAGCAAAGCCACTCCTACTAGCGATGCACCAATTACCAGTACTACAAATTATCCATTCTTTAACAAAGAGGATACTGCCACAGTCAAGAATATTACCTCAGGAAATGGTATTTACACAAATATTTTTTCTGTATATAAATATGGTACTCCTGTAGAGATCAAAAGCATTGATAATAAAAATGTACAGGTTTTTATGAAATCAAGCCAAAACGGTTCGCAAAACTTTAATAATATTCGTATCATTAACAAAAGTGTTAAAGAGCAGTTATCAGGTATCTGGAACAATTATTTTTATAACGGTTCTATCTGGATTGATACTGCAGGATATGTAGGTACCAAAGCACAAGCTGCACTATTAGATTCGTTATCGGTATCATCTGGTGGATTGCACAATGCAGATACTACTGCCCTTGCCAGAGGTTCTGTTGCTGCCTATAATATCACTATGGAAACCTATGTACAGGTAGGCTTTCATTCTGACGGTATTTATACTACCAAAGTTGGTGATCTTGTAAATTGTTTCTTATGTCACAGTACATCACATGGTAAGCAGAATTCTCCTCTTAACCTTAGTCATGTTTATAATGGCTATTTAGATAGTTTAAATGGATTAAGTAAAACTGAAACCAAACTAAAACATATCCAACTGGTTAGAGAAAGGTCACAACAAAACAAACAACAAAGCAAATAAATAAGGTTATAGCTGCGATTCATAAGCCCAGAACTTTAAGAATAAGTTCTGGGCTTATTCTTTTATGGTATTTTGTCTCTTTAAACTCTTCTATTTCTTCTCAGCAACCTCTATACACCATAAATGATTTACTATAATGATTTTGGTCTTCCAATTTTTCTAGGTATAGTACTACCGTATAAGCACAAAACACCAATACCCATCTACCAACAGCCAATAAGCTTTATGATAACGGCCTTTAGACGGCTTAACAAAAAGTAATTAAGCGTATGTGTACAAATACACATAATAAAGTTGGCTAGAGAATACCTCTTCCAAAGAGGCATTTACACTCTCTTCCTTCGAAAATGCCCTAGTACACTATGGGCAAGCTGTGAGGTGGAATAGAGCGGATGCTTTTAAAAACCTATTTACTATCAATGGTCAACAAACAGCTAAAAAGAAAAAAAACAAAAAAACATTAAACAAAGGTAACATCTTAATAAGTTGTGACATAAATACCTAAGGTGAGATAAGATTATTTTAAAAAAAAATCAGAGTATCAGAATTTGATACTGTCTTTTTGTACTCTTGTCTAAGAAATTATAATTAATAATAATGATTGATCAATTTTAATTTAAAATCAATGCTTTCTTAGTTTGTATAAGCGTTCCAAAGCTGCGCTTTGAAAATATTTTTTCACCAGCGTAGAATTTGCTTGGGGTTAAAAAATCTTGAAACCTTGGAAAGATTTTAGCCAAACAAATTCGGTTTTAAACAGAATTTAAAAGCACCTTGAAAAAAGTGCCTTTTCTTTTGGTTCGTTTTTCTTTGGGCGTACAAAGAAAATGAACAATAAGGTTTAAAAGAAGCTAAAAACATGAATGAAAGCTTGATGCCAAATAAATATTGTGAATAATCATTTTTTTATGAAAAGTGTCACATTTTAAGTTGTTTATCGATGGTTTAATGTCATTGAACAAAAACTATTTTTTTACAATAGAGTCAGTACATTTTGCAAAGAAATGCGACTTATATTTGCGGCCGGGAAAATTAAAAATTAGTAAGTTAAACATTGTTTTTATGAGAAAATTAGTAATAAGTGCCTTTATGATGCTGACGGTAGGTTTTGGATATGGGCAATATACCTCGACAGTGCAGGGAGAAGGGCTACCCAAAATTATCCCTCCCTCACCTACAGTTGCCAGTTTAATGCACTTTGAAGAAGTGCCTATAGACTATTATTCTGGGCAACCCGATATTCAGTTACCTATTTATAACAAAAATGTAGGCTCTGGTCTTACCATTCCCATTTCACTTCGGTATAACACTATGGGGCTTCGTATCGATGAGCGTTCGGGTTGGGTAGGTACCGGCTGGGCATTAGATGGAGAAGCGGTCATTTCAAGAACCGTAAGACATATTAGAGATGAGGCAAAACTTGATCACCTCCCATCTACCCCCGATGAGGCAGGGATTTATCACAATGGTTTTTTTGAACTGGACTTTGATAATCCAGCTGGTAATGCTAATAATGAAGCACTAAATCGTTTTCTTTGGAATGCTACCGGTAGAGGCAGTGGTTCTCATGCCCTTCACGGGGATTATGACAAAGAACCCGACTTGTACCAATTGAGTCTTTTTGGCAAGCATGCTCGTTTTATAATCATTAAAAATACTAACGGAGCATTAGAGGTAAAAATGTTAAGCAATGACAATAACCTTAGAGTAGTTCCTCATTATAACTCGAGTACGTATCATATTACCTCATTTACGGTTACCGATACCCAAGGGATATCGTATTTGATGAATGTTACAGAAGTAAGTACTACAAAAACCTCTTCCTTAAGCATTTTGCAGAGTGGAGAAACTTCTGAGTCTGATAACCGACCCAAAAACCATGTTTCTGCCTGGAAGGTAAAGGAGATACGTAATAGTGCCAATCAACTATTAGCCACTTATACGTATCAGCAGGTTACCGAGGCGTTTGATGCTCCTGATTCGTTTGTAGAAGCCAGACTTTCGGATAGGAATTCTAGTGTTGTTACACAGAAATTTTTAGGGATCAATAATAACGATCAAACAAACGCACATTTTCATAGTTATAATTCCTCTGTGATCAAACCACGACGTACTATTAGTCAATCTTCTATATCAGTAGTAGCACAAAAAGTAAGCACTATCGTATTTAAGGATGGTGCTAAGGTTGAATTTGTTTTAGGGAACTATAATCATCCCGAATATAAGAATAGTGGTAGGGTATTAGAAGAACTAAAAATCTTTGACACCAACAACCGTATTTTTAAACGTTTTGATCTGGTTTATGAAACTACCTCTAATAAATTATTGTTCTTAGACAAACTTATAGAATATTTTAAAGAAGATTCGAATTCTTTCACCTATGACCTTACCTATAGAGATAAAGAAAAAATACCTTTTCCAATGACCAGAGGGGGTGATAGCTATAAATACAAAGATCTATGGGGGTATTACAAAGAATATATCCCCAATCAATTAAGCATCTATGCTGCCGAAAAAAGCGCGGATAAAGACCATGTAAGTACTGGTTGTTTAACGTCTATATCCTATCCTACAGGAGGTAAAAAAGAGTTTGAGTTTGAGTCTAACGAATTTTCATCGATGGGATTCCGGGATTTTACTGAAGAAGAATTCAAAAACCTTAATCCCGATAATAACGATCCAGGACATAAAGAAGTATTTTTTGACCCTCATGGGGAGGATGTCATACTAGACGACAAACAATATTTTACCGTTACTCATGAGCACGAGGTGTTTCTTCAGATTAGACTCCAAAATGGAAATATAGGTGATCCCTTAACTGCCAGTGGTTTAGAAAATGCCGTTGTACACTTACATAAAATGAATCAGCAACCTGGAGGAGATGCCATACTCGAGAAAACCATTAACAATCCATTTGAACCTGGTAGGGAGATAAAAGTACGATTAACTCCGGGCCTATATAAGCTATACTACACAAATATGAATCTATATTCTGCTGATGGACCAGATTTTAGGGCTAAAGTAATGGTAAGATATAAAACGTTTAAAGAAAATTATAATCGTGCCATACCAGGAGGAGGATTACGTATTAAATCGGTGACTTTTAGAGATACCGATAATAGTGTCAAAAGACAGTATACCTATGCGTATACCCAGTCTGAAATAGATACCAGAGGAATACCCGGGCAAGGAGTATATACCTCTACAGGAAACATCGATGGTTTTCTAACCAATATTAGAGCCTACGAAGAGAGTATACCTTATGCGCTATTTCAAATACTAGGTTTTCAGGCAACGGCAGGAATAGAACTATACCCCTGGGTAGCTACAAGTAATCCTAATACAGGAAATACAATGGTTACAGCACCTTATAAAGTAACCCCTATTTTTGATGTAAAAGAATATTTGAATAGCGTAAGTGTTTCGATGACCAAGAATAATTACGTAGGGTATCGAAAGGTAAGTGTTACCGAACAAAACAACGGACGTACTGTATATGAATATACCAGCCCTACTGATTTTCCTACCTACCATGAGGGCTATTACCAGAGTAAACCTTTTCTTCCTTTAAAAGACAAATCGCACCTACATGGTGCTTTGGTAAAGCAAAAGGTGTATGATAATACCAATCGTATTCTTAAAGAAGTCACCAATACCTATCATGATCCAATAGAAATACCACAAGCTTTCTGGCTTTTTAGCGATTATGGCAAAACTTGTAGTTGGTTACAGTTTTATAAGATTTACGATAGTTATATATCAAAAAGTTCAAATTACGGTAATATGCCGAGTTTTGCTTCAGGATCAGAATTCTTAAGTAACTGTAATTATGGCCCAGCATATGCAAAAAACGCTTCTGTTTATTATAAAAAGTATTACAATTATTACAATAGGTATTTAATGCGCGAAACCCGTACCAAAGATTATTTTTATAAAGAATCCCCTATTCCATCTATTGTAGAAACGCGTCAGACCTATGAATATGATCCTTCTAATTATAAGATAAGTACACAAAACACCTACCTGGCTGAAGGAGCAAACCAGGTGCATTACCAAACCAAATTCTACTATCCCGGTTCGTCTTATGCCAGTTCCTATGGGTATTACTCCCATCTAGTCGGTCAGAACAAGATAGAAGAGGTGGTCGTAACAGAAGAGTTCAAAGATTCAAAAATGATGTCTTCGACCTTTACCACCTACAATAGGTTTACAGGTAACGCGGTGCTTCCCGAATATGTCTATACTGCAAAGGGAGATGTTCGTAACACCCCTCAACAGAATGTACCAGGTTCTACAATAGACCTAGACCGTTTTGTAAAACGTATTACCTACCATAATTATGATCGTTATGAAAGCCCTCTAGAGGTAAGTAAAGAACCTGGACCTATCATTAGTTATATCTGGGGGTATGATGATCAATATCCAATAGCAAAAATAGAAAATGCCGATTATGAAAAGATACGTCAGGCACTTGGATTAGCCACAAAACAAGAGGTAGAAAACCTTGATGAAAGCGACTTAGCTATGATCAATAGCTTACGAGACTTGCCTTTAATGTCCGATGCTTTGGTATCGACTTATACCTATGACCCCTTAATAGGAATCACCAGTATGACCGATCCAAGAGGGTATAAAACCACCTACCATTATGACGGATTTAACCGCTTACAATTTGTAAAAGATGCCGATGGAAACCTGGTTTCAGAAAACAAGTACCAGTACAAAAACAACTAGAGAACAAATGAAAAATATACTATATATAACAATATTGGGATGGTTCTTTTTAACAACTACCGCCAGTTTTGCCCAGCAAGCTACCTCAAACGCACTATTAGGCACTTGGGAGGTAGACTATCCCGCAACCACTGCCGCTGCAGCCAGTAGTGGATCTACTCAATATCAGGAAATGGATGCCTCTGTAAAAGCAGAAGTATCAACTTTTTATATCGGGCTTCGCTTTACGTTTTCGAATGATGGTAGTTATAGCATGGCTCATACTAATGGTACCATACGAACAGGAACCTGGTCGCTATCCAATGGTTTGTTAACACTTATAGATGCTAGTAATGGTATACATCATCTTTATAGCCTATCGCAAAATGCTCCCTTTTTGATCATGCGTCAGGAAGGAGAAGAAGGAGAGCAAGCTCTCTTCCGTAGTTTATACCTAAAAAGAAAACCGTAATGATGAATCGTATGAAGATGAAAAAGAAAACAAAGCAGATAAAAAGTAATTCTGGTATGAACAGTATAAAAATTAGTACATCGGGTATACAACCCCTTTTCGTAGCTATCATCATGGGGCTTATCCTTTTGATGGGAGCAGAAGTGACCGCACAGCGTATCTATGGTCCTCAGGGTGTAGACCTACATTCTACTCATCGTTATTCTATTAGCTTACCCAGTCCTTCAAATTATATCGTTTGGAAAGCATCAGCAGGAAGAATCCGTTACCTCAGTGGTAGTAACCCCAGTAGTAGCACCTCTGTTGATATTACGTGGAATAAAGTCGGACATACGATGATCGAAGTAAGCTATCAGAGTGAATATGGTTGGAAAACCTCAAGAACATTTCTTGGGGTGATACTTCCGGCACCTCCTACTCCCACCGTAGGCAATATAGGTTGTACCGAGACCAGGCTATACCGTGCGGGTAGCCCACCCACCGATGTGACCTGGTACTGGCAGGGAAAAAACAGTAATGGTACCAGTAGGTCCAAAGGTAGTAGGAGCTCCTTTATTGTCAACGAAGGGTCTGGTACCTACTACCTTAGAGCTAGGGACAATAAAGGAAACTGGAGTAACGAGTCGAGCTCGGTATATGTACAGGTAAACCAAATACCTGCAATCCCACCAGTTCCTGATATTAGTGTCAGCTGTGGGACCACTGTGCTTACCCGTGCTACTCCCCCCAGCGGAGTTAAATGGTACTGGCAAAGTGAGGCTTCTGGTACCGAGACTGGTATGGTTAATCTAAATGCCTCTATGACCTTACGATCCGGACCCATATCTCAGGAACGTGTACATTACCTAAGGGCAAGAAATAATACCACAGGATGTTGGGGAACTGCAAGAGCAGTGAACTATACCATCATAGCACCGCCAGCAATGCCCGATGCTCCTACAGTAGCGGACCGATGCGAAGAAAGTGTACTTACCAGAAGTACACCGCCTAGTGGGGTTACCTGGTACTGGCAAAGTAGTAATATGGGGACCAGTACTGCTAATTCTGATATCACCGTCACCAGAAACAGTGGTAGTGTATATTATCTACGGGCCAAGGACAATACTACAGGATGTTGGGGAACTGCCAGAAGCGTTGCTTATAGTATACAACCCCCACCTACCTGGTATAAAGATGGTGATAAAGATGGTTTTGGAGATCCTAATAATAGCACAACAGCTTGTGAACAACCTACAGGGTATGTAACTAATAACACAGATATATGTCCTGATGAATTTGGAAGATATTCTGGTTGTACATCTGGTGTATACGAGTTAGATCTATCTACAAACAACAATTATGTATTTACCAGGCTTTATCAAAAAGCCATGACTTCTTCTAATCAAATCGAGTTTAATAACGATGTGATAGAAAATATCACCTATTTTGATGGCTTAGGAAGACCCATACAACAAAACGCCATCAAAGCGTCGCCTAACGAAAAAGATATAGTGACTCCTGTGGTATATGACAATATCGGTAGACAAACAAAAAACTACCTCTCATTCGAATCGGGTACTACTCCAGGGAGTTATAAAACAGGGGATATTTATAACGATATCAACACCTATTATAAAAATACCTACCCCGATGATTTTATAGGAATAAGTACTGCAGAGGTAAATGCCTACTCAGAAAATGACTATGAGAATTCTCCTCTTAACAGAGTCTTGAAACAAGCAGCACCCGGTAAAGACTGGAAACTAGGGAGTGGCCATGAAATCGAATTTGCTTATGAAACGAATATTGCCAATGAAGTACGTTTGTTCGAACTAAGTTTTACCGATGATGATATGGAAAGACCAACCCTTACTGCAGGTACTGGTTTTTATGACGCAGGACAACTCTATAAAACCGTTACCTATGATGAAAATCATACCAATGGTAAAGACCATAGTACCGAAGAGTTTAAAAACACCCAAGGACAGATTATTTTAAAACGCACATACAACAGTTCCCCCACCTCTTCAGGGGAAGGTGCCGAAGGCGGAGGGGGTGCCCATGATACCTATTATATTTATGACGATTATGGCAACCTCTCATTCGTAATCCCGCCCAAGGTAGATACAACAAACGGCATCTCTAATACCGAGCTTGCCGAATTATGTTACCAGTACAAATACGATCAAAGAAACCGTTTGGTCGAAAAGAAAATCCCGGGTAAAGGATGGGAGTATATTGTATATAATAAACTGGATCAACCAGTGCTTACCCAAGATGCTTTGTTAAAACAAAACAACCTATGGTTGTTTACCAAATACGATGCTTTAGGCAGGGTCGCCTATACGGGTAAAATGACAATCTCAAGTAAAACCCGTTTGCAATTACAACAAGAAGCTAATGATTTTATAGAAGAGCTATGGGTAACTAAAAGTAATGCCACTAACATTGGTGGGGCGATTATATATTATACTAATGATGGCTACCCCAATACACAAAATGTAGAAGTACTGACCATCAATTATTATGATAACTATGACTTTTTAGGGGCTACACCCAATGCAGTATTGGCTAACCCAACAATAGTATATGGGGAATCTATTTCTAATCATACTCAATCCCTAGCAACAGGTAGTCAAATAAAAGTATTGGAAACTAATGATTGGATTACGACTGTTACCTATTATGATAAAAAAGGAAGACCTATCTATGTAGCTACCAAAAATGACTATCTTAGCACTACCGATACGATAGAAAGTAAATTAGATTTTACAGGCAAGGTGCAAGAAACCAAAACCACACATACCAAAGATAGTAGCACAGCGATAGTAACCATCGACAAATTTACCTATGACCATATGGGTAGGGTATTGACCCAAACCCAAACTATCAATAATAGTGATGAAGAGTTGATTGTATCTAATAACTATGATTCGCTAGGGCAATTAGAAGGTAAAAAAGTAGGCGGTACTGCTACCCAGGGTGCAGTCGAGAGCTTACAAACGGTAAGCTATAATTACAATGTGAGAGGATGGTTAACAGGGATTAATGATGTTAATGATATGGGCAATGATCTGTTTTCTTTTGCTATTAGCTATAACACCCCACAAAAAGGAGCACAAGCCTTGTATAACGGTAATATAAGTGAAACACTTTGGCAAACCGCTAATGATTATACCAACCGTTGGTACAAATACAACTATGATGCCTTAAACCGAATTACCGAAGCAATCAGTAACGATGGTAATTATAATCTAAGCAATGTGACTTATGATAAGGCAGGAAATATCCTGTCATTAGACAGAAAAGGACACCTTAACGATGCTGCTAGCGCCTTTGGGGATATGGATAAGTTGGTCTATAACTATAGTCACAATGAGGTTAGTAATAAACTATTAAAAGTAACTGACAATACCACTAATACTTTTGGGTTTAAGGATGGTAACAAAAATGGTGATGACTTTGTTTATGATGAAAATGGCAACTTAACCATCGACCGTAATAAAAGGATTACCAGTATCTTATACAACCATCTTAACTTACCAACAATAGTAACCGTAAGCGGGGCTAATAACGGTACGATAAACTATGTATATGATGCTACAGGGGCTAAACTTAAGAAAGTAGCTACTGAAAGCGGAAACTCAACTATAACAGAATATACAGATGGTGGATATATCTATAAGAATGGAAACCTTGAATATTTTTCTACAGCAGAAGGATATGTAACCCCAGAAAATGGTGGATACAAATATGTATATCAGTTTAAAGATCATCTCCAAAATGTAAGACTCTCTTACACAGATGCTAATAACGACGGAACCATAACCAATGATGAAATTATACAAGAAAAACATTACTATCCCTTTGGACTTAAAATGCGAGGTTATAATGAAGCTATAAGTTCTCATGGTAATAGTACTGCTCAGTTAAGAGGTTTTGGAGGAAAAGAAGAACAAAACGAACTTGGTTTAGGTTGGATAGATATCACAGCCAGGAACTATGACCCTGCAATCGGTAGATGGATGAACCTTGACCCATTAGCAGAACAAATGCGAAGACACTCACCTTACAACTATGCTTTTGACAATCCAATTTATTTTATTGATCCAGATGGTATGAAACCTTTTGGAAATGGTGAAGAACCAGAGGAAGTTTATAAAGGCCCAAGTGTAGCAGTTGGGGATAATGTTGTTAATGAATTAGATGAAGTAATAATAGGAACTATTGTGACAGGAGAAGCCCAAGGCGCTCATGTTGAAACTACTGAAGGAGGAGAAAGGTTTAATGGTTTTAAAGCAGAAGGTGAAATCAAAACACAAGATACAAAGACTAGTGGTAGTATTTCAGGATTTAGTGCTGGCTATGAAAATACAAGTGAGGGAAATATGACGTCTGGAAATGCTTCAGTTTTTGGCGTAGAAGCAGAGTTTAGTTCAAAAGCAGATGGAATTACTGAAACTAAAGGAAAGGCTAGTTTGTTTAAAGCAGAAGCTTCAGGGGCTTTCGGGGTATATTCGCCAGAAATAAATGGAGGAAAAGAAGGAGCCGCTGTAAAAGCAAGTATAGGAGCTTTTGTGGCTAAAGGAGAAGTATCAACATCTATCACAATTCCTGAGGCTTTACCAATAGTTGGTGGATATAAAATAGGAATAACCAGAGGGGGTTCTTTTGCTAGTGCACACATTGGTGGTGGAGCAGAAGCTTCTGTAGTTAATGGTGTTGCTAAACTAAGTGCAAGTGTTAATGTAGGTTTAGGAGTTGGATATAAATATGGTTTTTCTGTTTCATCTGGTAAATTAAAATAGATTTTTACATAAACTGATAATATGCTAATACTATATTTATTATTTTTTGTTGGGGTTAACTTTTTGATCCATATATTTTTAACAAAAAGCATTGAATTAAACGCAAGATTAATTATTTGTGTAACTATTTTATTAATTATATTCTTGTTTATTCAATTTTTCTATTTAAACAGAATATTTATATCTAACAATTATTTTTATGGCCTTATACAATTGAGTGTAGGTATAATAATTATACATTTTGTCATAAAATTTATTATTTCTTTAATTCTAATAGATTTTGAAAAAATAGGCAGTAATCATTCTTTCATTAAAGATTTTCTAATTAATTTTTTTGATTTTTTTAGATATAAATTAGTGTATGCTTTAGTTTTTGTTTATCAGACATATAGTTTACTTTCGTGGTATCATGAATATAGCAATCAATGAAAATGAATAGAAAATCATACATTATAGCTTTTTTTATATTAACATTATTAAGCTGTCAAACAAATGAAAATAAAAAAGGAAAAGAATTTAAAACAGAAAAATATTCTATTACCTATCCTTCTAATTTAAAATTAGAAGAGAAAGTAGATGGTGCTGAATTTATTTTGAGTACTGAAAAATCTTCTGAACAAGATAGCTTTATAGAAAGTATAAATTTAGTTGTACAAGATGTGAATATTAGTTTTAAAGACTATATCCCTTATTGTGAAGATGAAATCAAAAAAGCGGCAGAATTAATAAGTAGTGAAGTTATTTCTAATAATGGTAGGGAAACACATAGAATAGAATTTACATTAAAACAGAATGGTATTCAACTAAGCTTCATTCAGCATAGTTTGATTGTGGACAATAAATTATTTATGTTGACCTTTTCTTGTGAATCAGAGGAATTTGATAATTATAAATCACAAATGGAAAACACCATGCTTAGTTTTAAAGTAGATTAGTAAAAATTATGTTTTTAAGGTTTAGGTAATAATATGGTTTCAAGAAAAGTTAATTTTTCAGTATTATATTCTTTAATAAAGAAAAGACCTATATTGTCAATGTTTGGATTATTATTTACTATTCCATTGCTATTTCTTTTAATTCCGTTCCTTATTTTAACATCAAATATTAATAAAAATTCTACTAGTATTAATTACGAAGTATTATTAAAAGAAGGGTTCCAAACAAAAGGTGTTTTAAAAAATTTTGAAACTGTTTATGATGTAAGTATAAATAATGAACATCCAACAATAATTACATATACATTCCTTAAAGAAAAGGAAACAAAAATAGATTCGTATCAGACTTTTGCTCCGAATGAAGTTAAAAAACTTAGTAAGGGGCAAGAAATTGAAGTAATGTATTCTGAAAAGGGTTCTGTTGTTGTTGGATTTCCACCATATACATTCCCGACTTATTTAATTGGTTTAGTATTTATTATTTTCCCTTTAATTGGTTTACCTTTTTTAATCATATTAATAATAAAAACAACTAAAGAATTATTTTTATATAAAAAAGGGATATTAACTTCTGGGGTAGTTTTGTCAATATCTGATAATATAGGATTAATGTCTACTAAATTTGGACATTCTGTGACTGTGACTTATAAGTATAAAGATACCTATGGTAGTTCATATTATGGAAAATCCAGAAGTACAGATTTATCTGAAATAAATAAAATAGCAAAAGGCGATAAAATTAACATACTAGTTTCTCCTAAAGCACCTTCGGAGTCAACTATATGGCCTGAACATATTGCAAAAAAAATGAAATGGAAAAATCCCGATAATGCCGACTTGTAAATCCGTTCATCGAAGAGTGATTAAATAAAATTTAGAATGCTCTGCGTATGTCTTTTGACTTTGCAGTGGTAAAATAAAGATAAGAGCCACCTTGTAATGAGGTGGTTTTTTTATTGGCTTAAGAAAAAGCTTTTTTGGTTTTAAAGTTTTGGATTACATTATCAATCAGAAAGAAGAGTTTACTTTTCGTATCTTCATCAAGTTGCTCAATATCTTCAATACGTTTTAAAACATCTTTATCATAAGTAGAAAGCTGCCCTTCTCCTACAAGATAATCGACAGATACATCGAATACCTTAGCAATCTTTAATAGAATATCTACAGAAGGAGCATTTTCATTACGTTCATAATTACCAATAATAGTTCTGGAAACATCTACCCTTTTAGCCAAGTCACTTTGTGATAGGTTTTGCTTCTTTCTTAAACTAATAATCTTACTTCCAATGTCCAACATAGTTGCCTAAAATCAAGTGTTTATAATGATTAATAGCAAATTTAGTCAAAATATTTTGACATAAGAAATGTTTGATTGACATCTAATTGAAAAGAATATTGTACATTTGTCAAGAACATTTGACAATTAAATATTTTTAAACAATGCTAAAAACCCACAACCCACACAACTATAGTTATGTAAATGCATACTTAGAAATCCACATTTTAGGAGGTATTAAGCTCAACAATCTAGAACGTATGCGAGTAACGATGAGCATACAGAAACCTAAAAGTGTTAATGTATTACGCCATAGTATCGATTTATACAATGATAATATGGTCGAGAAATTTGTTAGAAAGATTGCAGAACGTATCGAGATCGGCACGAGTATTACCCGTAAAACCTTGCAAGAGCTAACTACAGCTTTAGAAAAGTACCGTATCGAAGAACTGGAACGAGAAAAGGAAGCCAATCAAATCCCTATCGAAGAAATCTCTGCAGATGAAGAACAAACGGCGATTAAGTTTTTAAAATCTAAGAACCTATTAAGTAAAACCAATGAGCTGATCGGTAAATCTGGTGTGATAGGTGAAGAAGTAAACAGACTGTTAATGTATCTGATCTTTACCAGTAGAAAAACTAACAATCCTTTGCATTGTATCAGTCTGGGTAGTTCAGGAGTTGGTAAGACCCATTTACAAAGTAAAGTAGCAGAACTCATCCCCGATGAAGATAAAATAGAAATCACCGTATTATCTGCTAATGCTTTTTACTACTTCAATCGTACAGAACTGCGTAACAAACTGATCTTAATCGAGGATCTAGACGGTGCAGAATCTGTACTCTATCCATTACGTGAACTACAATCTAAAAAGAGGATTACTAAAACAGTAGTTCATAAAGATCGTAGAGGAACAACCAAAACTATACACCTAACCGTAGAAGGCCCTGTATCTGTAGCAGGTTGTACTACTCAGGAAAGTGTATACGAAGATAATAGCAATCGTAGCTTTTTACTGTACATCGATGAAAGCGAAGAACAAGACAAAAAGATTATGGAATATCAACGTTTACTATCGGCAGGCAAGCGAAATGTAAAAGAAGAGTTTGAATCGGCACGATTCTTACGTTCTGTACAACGTTCTTTAAATACAATATCTGTTCGTAATCCGTATGCAGAACATCTTACTTTACCCGTGTCAGTTTTTAAACCTAGAAGAACCAATGCACATTACTTGCAGTTTATAGAAGCGATTACTTTTTACAAACAATGGCAACGTAAAAAACATATCGATAAGGAAACTGGTGAAATGTATATAGAAACTACCTTAGAAGATATCAAAGAAGCTAATGAAATTATAAAAGAAGTACTACTCCGTAAAAGTGATCGTATTACCGGTGCAGCTAGAAATCATCTGGAACGCCTCAAGGCGTATTTAAAAGATAGTGAACAAACTACTTTTAGTAATGCAGAGATACGTAAAAACCTAAATATCAAAGAAAGCACCTTACGTGGTTATCACAAACAATTACAGGAAGAAGGGTATATCAAAAGAGTGAAGAAAAAGAAAACCAAGAGTTATTGTTTTGAAATTACCGATATGAAAGAATATGATTGGCTCAAAGCCAGTATCGACAATGCCTTAAAAGGTTGCTTGCAACAAATAGAACTAGGGTTAGTGGCAAAATAACCCGCGAACCGCAATCAACTCGCAACTGCTCTACTTGCGAGGATAATCCGAAGAAATACAGTTACTTATCTGTACTTCGCTTAAGAATCCTAAAAAACACATACCGTATGAAAAAAAGTAAGCTACAAAATGCTAGCTATAGAACCCTATTGACCAATTTTAAGGAATGGTTAGATATATTAGGGTATAGTAAGAGTGCTGTAAACAACTATCCTCAATATGTTTTAGAGTACTTGTGTTACTTAGAATCGAAAGACATTAAAAGGTTAGATATTGTTACTCCACAACTTATAAAACAATATTACGATCAATTAAGCGAACGCCCTAACAAGAAAAATATAGGAGCGTTAAGCAAATCCAGTCTTAACCAACACCAACAAGCCTTACGTAAGTTCAATACTTACTTAAAAAAACATAATGCTACCCCACAACCTATATATCTAAAATCAGAAGCTACCCATCATTATGATGTAGGTAAAGACATCTTAACACTAGCAGAGATTAAACAGCTCTTTGATGTAACAGCATATAGTAATGCATTAGATAGAATACGGCACCGTGATAAAGCAATGCTTGTGGTTTTGTATAGTTGTGGGTTGCGTATTAATGAGGCTGTACACCTGGATATAAAAGATATCCTTTTTGATAAAAAGTTGGTCTATGTACGCAAGGGTAAGAATTACAAAGAGCGATATATCCCTATTAACTCATACAACCTGAATATACTGGAAGATTACATTTATGAATGGCGACCATGTTTTTACAACGCAAATACCCACGAGGCTTTGTTTACAGGCAAATCAGGAATGCGATTACAAGGTCAAACCTTTAGAATCCGAATACGCAAATTAATCAAAGCCACAAGTAATGAAGATTTAATAGAAAAAAGGATTACCCCCCATACACTACGCCATAGTATTGCTACCCATTTATTACAACAAGGCGCAGAGATCGACCAGATCCGACAATTTTTAGGACATAGCAGTCTGGAAACCACACAAATCTATACACATCTTTTAAAATATATTACCGAATGAAAACATCAATTAGTTACATCGAATATTTAGAAAAAGAAGGATACACCGAATCCAGTATCAAGAGTTATGGGTATAGTACCGATCGTTTTTTACGCTGGGCAAGTAAAGGGCACTATCACCTTCCTACTTTTGATTATAAAGCAGCTTTAGGTTATGTAGCCTATTTAAAAAGGAAGCAAACAAAACCTAAAAATATCAATACGTTACTTAACGGGGTACGCAAGTACTTTAATTACTTAATCCATATCGGTGCACATACACAAAACCCTTTTAATGATGTAGTGGTTAAAGGAATCCCTAAAGTACGTGTACTAAGTAATCTATTATCTGAGGACGAACTGGAAGATCTGTATTATAGTTATGAAACACCACAGCATAGTAATAGCAAAGTTACTTTGGTTGCCAAACGCAATAAAGTGATTATAGGTTTACTGGTCTATCAAGGGTTATCTACAACAGACTTGCAACGTATAACACTAGAACACTTAGACTTACAAAAAGGCAAAGTATACATACCTCATGGCAAGTTGGGTAATAATCGTACACTAGAATTAAAGCCCTGGCAAATCATACCAATGATGGAGTACATCAATGAGGTACGCCCAGAACTGCTACGCAGAATGAAAACCCATACCGAAGCACTTGTCTTTGCCAAGACGGGTAAACTGGTAGGTATTGTAGAAACTATTATCAAAAAGCTACGCACAATCAATCAAAAGGTAAGTAATGCCCATAGTATACGATCGAGTGTGATTGTAGTATGGTTATCAAGATATAATCTTCGAGAAGTACAGTATATGGCAGGTCATAAGCGCATAAGTACCACCGAGCGATATCAGCAACAAGACCTTGAAGAATTACAAAACACGATTGCTAAGTTCCATCCTATAAACTAATCAACTATGAAGCCACAAGAAATCTATATAAAAATGACCATTACTGATATAGCAGAATTACGCTATATGCAACATACATTATTAGAAAACTTAAACTTACTAAGTCAGTTAGACGATGATTGTACCACTAATAGAAGTGTAAAAGATAGTGTGTACTGGATATCTAAAATACTACAGTCTATACATCAAGAATGAGAACTGAAAGAAATTATAAAATTAAGGAGTTGAACTTGATGTTCCAATTTGGAATATCAAGCTTAAAAACAGTAATTTTACTAACGAAATAAGTGCATAAAATGAGTGAAAAAGCAATAGTTCCTAAAGAAGTTATTATGAGTAAAATACTTATAATAAGAGATCAAAAAGTAATCATAGATAGAGATTTAGCAGAGCTTTATGGGGTTGAAACTAAAAGGCTTAATGAGCAAGTAAAAAGAAACATAAAACGTTTTCCTTTAAACTTTATGTTCCAGTTGACTAAAGCTGAAAAAGATCAGGTAGTCGCAAATTGCGACCACCTCCAAAAACTAAAGTTCTCGCCATCTTTACCATATGCATTTACAGAACACGGAACAATGATGTTGGCAAATGTGATAAATAGTGATAAAGCAATCGATGTAAGTATACAAATTATAGAAACTTATGTAAAAATGCGAGAAATGCTAACCGATAATCTAAGTGTAAAATTAGAAATCGAAGAAATTAAAAAGAAGCTTACCAATCACAGTAAGAACATAGAATTAGTCTTTGATTATCTCGATGAACTCAATAAAAAGTTAGATACTCCTGAGCAGAATGATAGAAAGAAAATAGGTTACAAGAAATAGCCAAGTGAGTCGCTATGCTCCGATTTACTATTATAACACCAGCCCGAAAAGGGCTTTTGTTATAAACTGTACAAAGGTGTTCCTTCGTCACGCCACAAGCTATTTTTTGTTATTCCACAAATGCAGAAAAAGCACTTGTTCCATACCGTTACAACTTCCTCACCTTCGGTCGGTAGTCTCCACTACAAACAAATAGCCTTGCTCTGTTCCTCTATCACCCGCAGCTCTCTTTTTGCTTAACAACAATAAGGTTGCCTACGGCGTGAGTTTAATTAAGCAAAACCGCTGCTTCATGGGCTCCGCCGCTTGGTCGCAGCCTAGCCGATTATTTATGTGGAAGTATCTATTTTAATAAATCGGAACACATAAAAATCGTCTGGCACACAAAACCACTACGTTCCCTTTTGTGTGTCGGCTGCTCCTCTACGCTTCGGCTACGCCTTTAGTTTTGCACGCATGCAGCTTATCTTCAATCGCCAGATGGCTATGATTATGATTAAAGCTGAAGATCAGCTGCAACAGCCGTTGCGCTCTTCAGCTTTAATCATAATCGCTTACTCGAAACGATAAACTATTTTAATAAAAGACGGAATGCGCCTGCTAATGCGGCTGAACTTCCGTTTTTTATTAAAATACTAGCCTTAATGGCGATTGAATGATCCCACAACGATTAGGATCACGTCTACGACACGATACTACTGCTATGATATTATAATATTGCCCTTAAAAATAGCCTGTTAGAAGTCAAATCTTCAATGGTAGCAGCCCGTGTGTGGCTATTTTATATAATTGCGTTATAGCCCCTGACGTAAGGAAGAGCGGGTATAACTACCAGTTATGTAAATATAGCTTTGGTGATGCGGCTGGCTTTAGAAGTAAATTACTATTTTAGCCTAGCAGATGGATAGATGACAGTTAGAACGTTCTTATTTTTTGCTTTTTAGCAAGGGTACTACCAGAAAAAGGGTTCACAAAGAAAAAAAATGCGTTAACTATACCTATGATGCCCTTAACCGGATTTTAAGTGCTACTAGTAATGACGATAAGTACAATGTATCGGGAATTACTTATGATAAAGCAGGAAATATCCTGTCATTAGATAGACAAGGACACCTTAACGATGCTGCTAGCTCGTTTGGAAATATGGATATCCTGTCCTATACCTATGATACTGGGAACAAACTACTAAAAGTTGCAGATATCGGAAACAAAACCTATGGGTTTAAAGACGGGACAAATACCAACGATGATTTTGAGTATGATGCCAATGGAAACTTAACCATCGACCGTAATAAAGGCATAACCAGTATTTTATACAACCATATGAACCTGCCAACAACAGTAAGCGTTGCAGGTGCTAATAATGGAACGATAAATTATGTGTACGATGCTACAGGGGCTAAGCTTAAGAAAGTAGCTACTGAGAGCGGAAATGCAACTACCACAGAGTATGCGGGTGGGTATATTTATAAGAATGGAAATCTAGAGTATTTTGGTACGTCTGAGGGGTATGTAACACCGGAAAATGGCGGGTACCAATACGTATACCAATTTAAAGACCATCTTCAAAATGTAAGGCTATCCTATACAGATGCCGATAACAACGGGACAATAGACCCGAATACTGAAATAATTAGCGAGAAAAATTATTATCCCTTTGGGTTGACTCATAAGGGGTATAATGGTAATGTCTCTTCATTAGGTAACTCTACAGCACAGTTAAGAGGGTTTGGAGGAAAAGAAGAACAAAACGAGTTGGGTCTTGGTTGGATAGATATCACAGCCAGAAACTACGATCCTGCATTAGGTCGTTGGATGAACCTTGACCCACTGGCAGAACAAATGCGTAGGCACTCTCCTTATAATTATGCGTTTGACAACCCAATATATTTTATTGATCCCGATGGTATGAAACCTTTTGGAGGTTGGAACCCAATTTCTGGAATTGGGGAAGGAATAGCAAGCGCAGTAGCTACAGCCATAAATGATGCAGCAGAAGCAGTAAGTGATTTTTTTACCGTTGAAGATGATTTTGAAGGAGGTGGACTTATGATTTCTGATGGTAGTAATAGTTCTTCAGGCGATCAAAATATGATAAGAAAAGCTACACGAGAACAAGCAAAAGATGTTGAAATGATTGATGCAGATCCGATTTTAAATAATATGACAAAATTTGCAAAAGCTCCTGGTGCTAAAAACAAGCCTAAGGGTGATGGTAGGACAAAAGCAACTAAAAAAGCAAAACCAAATTTAGCCTCAGAGACTAAAAGAGGAATAAAAGACGGAAAGAAAATTGTTAAACGAACGGAACAGGTTCATAAAATCACTAAAGAAGCAAGAGCTTCCATTAACTCAAACAACACAGAGCCTGACACTACTGTAACAGCTACATTTGCAGGAGGAATTGATACAGTAATTAATCGTGAAGATGGCACATTTGTTATATCTAGTGAAAAAGATTCTACGGTAACAATAAACAAAAGTCAAGTACAATCATTTAATAATAATGCAGCAAAATCAATCCAAAATCAAAATGAAGAAATTGAGCGATTACAAGACAATAATTAAAGTATCTATATTAACATTGTTTATAATTAGCTGTACAGATAAGTCAAAGTTACGTTCCTTAGAAAATAAAATTACTATGCTTAATGCTAAGAATGATTCTTTATCTACAATTATAGGCGAGTTTAAAAACAAGTATATTTTTGATAGTATTGCAATACATGAATTACCAATTCATAATGAGTCTAATAAAATTGGTAGTGTGTATGAATCTAATCTTTTTGTTGTTGGTTATGGCATAAATAATCTACAATTTACAGAAATAGATAGTATTAGCTATAATCCATTAAAATTATATAACCCTGTAGAATTAAAACATTCTAGGGGGTTGTTCAAATTAAGTAAGAAACTTAATAAAGAACGAAATAGGATAAAGGTAAGAGTCGTTTTAGAAAGTAAATATGGAAAAACAAAAAAATCAATAATTGATGGTATTGTAAAAGCACAATAATTTTTCCTACTCTGCGAAGTTTACAACTTCGTAGCGGTATGAGTAAGCCATAAAAGATAAGCCCGCAGCAGTACTGTTGTGGGTTTGTTGTTTTATACTATTATCCTTTCCATAGTTTAGCTACCCCCTTATCGATTAGATAATTAGACATATTAGTATCGTTATAAGTTACTTCTGCTATATAGCGTGCATACTGGTCTTTGTTTTGTTTGGTAGTAGTAATAGTTACGGTAGCTCCTTCTGGGCAGAACTTTTTTGCTACTGCTCTGGCATGCTTTGCTTGTCGTTCTCTATAAGCTACACTATTATTCATCTCTGGGGCATCAATACGAGCCAGTCGTATCTTTTGTAGGGTCTGTACATAAAACCCTAAATCGATCTCTACTTGTAGTGTGTCACCGTCGATCCACCTTACTATCGTTGCTTTATATGTATACATAGCTTTAAAAGTACTACATTTTTACATATAAAAATGTAATTTGATCAAAAAAAGGGTTCAAAAAAGCATCAAAAAACTCATGCAACAAAATGATAATGAGATTATTAAAAAATAAAACTACATTTTTGTGTATAAAAATGTAGTGGAAATGTTATACTTTATGAATATGCTTTTTTAGCTTTAGTATCTCTAATGATAGTATCGATTAATCTAAATAACATACTTTGTGTATCATCATCTAAGTCTTGTATATCTTGTAAACGTTGAACCGTTTTTTTATCAAAAGAAGCATTTACTCCCTCACCTACTAAATAATCCAGAGATACACCAAAAGCATCTGCAATACTCTTAGCAGCTTCAATAGAAGGTATTGCTTCGTTACGCTCGTATTTACCAATCATCACACGAGACACATTAGTTTTATTGGCTAAGTCTGTTTGCGATAAATTATGTTCTTTACGAAGTTCTTCTATGATTTTACCTGTATCCATACATCTATTTAAATGTTACAAAAAGCAACAATAGTAACGTTTTACATCAAAAATACGTAATTAAAAGAGAAATAAGTATCTGATAGTTTTGTTACAAATGTAAATAAAAGATATATTTGTATCTAATAGTTACATCTTTAAAAATTATCAACAATGCTAAAAACCCACAACCCACACAACTATAGTTACGTGAATGCATACTTAGAAATCCACATTTTAGGAGGTATTAAGCTCAACAATCTAGAACGTATGCGAGTAACGATGAGTGTTCAGAAACCTAAAAGTATCTATGTACTACGTCACAGTATCGATCTGTATAATGACAATATGGTCGAGAAATTTGTTAGAAAGATCGCAGAACGTATCGAGATCGGCACAAGTATTACTAGAAAAACCCTGCAAGAGCTAACTACCGCTTTAGAAAAGTATCGTATCGAAGAACTAGAAAGAGAAAAGGAAGCTAATCAAATCCCAATCGAAGAAATCTCTGCAGATGAAGAACAAACCGCTATCAAGTTTTTAAAGTCTAAAGACCTATTAAGTAAAACTAATGAACTGATCGGTAAATCGGGTGTGATAGGTGAAGAAGTAAACAGACTGTTAATGTATCTGATCTTTACCAGTAGAAAGACAAACAATCCTTTACATTGTATCAGTTTAGGAAGTTCGGGAGTTGGTAAAACACATTTACAGAGCAAAGTAGCAGAACTCATCCCCGATGAAGATAAAATCGAGATCACGGTACTATCTGCAAACGCTTTTTACTACTTCAATAGAACAGAATTACGTAACAAACTGATACTTATAGAAGATCTGGACGGTGCAGAAAGTGTTCTCTATCCATTACGTGAACTGCAATCTAAAAAGAGAATCACTAAAACCGTAGTTCATAAAGATCGTAAAGGAACAACCAAAACGATACACCTTACTGTAGAAGGGCCTGTAAGTGTAGCAGGTTGTACTACGCAAGAAAGTGTATACGAAGATAATAGTAACCGTAGCTTTTTACTATATATTGATGAAAGCGAAGAACAAGATCAAAAGATCATGGAATACCAACGTTTACTATCGGCAGGCAAACGAAATGTAAAAGAGGAGTTTGAATCGGCACGGTTCTTACGATCTGTACAACGTTCTTTAAATACGATATCGGTAAGGAATCCTTATGCAGAACATCTTACCTTACCCGTATCAGTTTTTAAACCACGAAGAACCAATGCACATTACTTGCAGTTTATAGAAGCGATCACCTTTTACAAACAATGGCAACGTAAAAAACATACCGATAAAGAAACTGGTGAAATGTATATAGAAACTACCTTAGAAGATATCAAAGAAGCTAATGAAATTATAAAAGAAGTATTACTGCGTAAAAGTGATCGTATTACCGGAGCAGCCAGAAATCACCTAGAAAGACTGAAAACTTATTTAAAAGAGCATGTACAGAGTACTTTTAGTAATGCAGAAATCCGTAAGAACCTAAACATCAAAGAAAGCACCTTACGTGGTTATCACAAACAGTTACAAGAAGAAGGATATATAAAAAGAGTAAAACGTAAAAAAACCAAGAGTTACTGTTTTGAAATTACCGACATGAAAGAGTATGATTGGCTCAAAGCTAGTATTGACAATAACAGTTATGATCGAAACTCGGTTAGTATGAGAAAG